>JAFLCH010000155.1:0-3784 GCA_017303775.1 Anaerolineae bacterium
GGGGCGGTGACAGCCATGAGCGAGCTTCCCGCAGCCAAAAGCGGCTCTTACCCATCTTCCCGCCGTCAAATGCCATAACCGCGCGCCAGCCAAGCGTCTTCCCGCCGTCAATAACGGCGGCAGCCAACACCGGTCTTCCCGCCGCGCCCACAACAAAACGGGAGGCACATCTGCCCCCCGCTTCCGAACATATTGCGTCCAATCGTTCCCGCTTTATCGCGTCAGTTCGTCCAACTTATCCACATAACTCGCCAGCACCGCGAAGGTTCGCTCCACCGCTTCCGGCGTCGCCATATCCACCCCCGCCAGCTTCAGCGCGTCCACCGGATACAGCGAACTCCCCGCGCTCAAGAAGCGTACATAATTCTCCGCCGCCCCCGCTTCGCCGTCCAGAATCCGTCCCGCGACCGCGTGCGCCGCCGAGATTCCCGTCGCGTACTGGTAAACATAATAATTCGCGTACAGATGCCCGAACTGCGCCCATGTAATCCCCACACGTTCGCGGTCAACCTGCATCTCGCTCCCGTACCCCTCGCTGAACAGGTCAGTCATCAGCCCGATCAAATCCTCCGACGTAACACCCTTCCCGTCCTCGACCCGTGTATGCACTTCCAGCTCGAACCGCGCCAGCGTCGGCATGATGAAGAAGTACCGGTGCAAGTTCGCCATCGCCTCTTCAATCACCGCGATCTGGAAATCCGCGTCGCTGTTCACCTTGAACAAATTCGCTCGCGTCATCGCCTGATTGAAGTTAGAAGCGACCTCCGCCACGAACAGCGAATAATCGCCGTAAATGAACGGTTGCCCCTTCCGCGTCAGGTACGAGTGCATCGAATGTCCCAGCTCGTGCGCCAGCGTGCTCAACGCCCCCAAACTGTCATCATAACTCATCATGATGAACGGGTGCGTATCATACGTCCCGTAGCTGAATGCTCCGGCGGTCTTGCCCACGTTCGGGTAAATATCCACCCACCGGTCTTGCAAGCACCCCTGCCGCAGCGCCGAAACATACGCCTCGCCCAGCGGCTTCATCCCCTCGCAAATCCATTCCACCGCCTGCTCATACGGTACAACCGGCGGCTTCTTGCTGATCGGTGCCCAAATATCATACGGGTGCAGCGTATCCACCCCCAGCGCCTTCCGCCGGATCGCCCAATACTTGTGCCACGTCGGGATATTCTTCCGGTACGTATCAATCAGGTTATGAAAAACCGTCTTATCAATGTTGTTCTGGAACAACGACGCTTCCAATGCCGTCTCGTAACGCCGTCCCCGTGCATAAAAAATATCCCGCTTCACCGAAGCCAGATAATTGCTCGTCAGCGTGTTCTTCAGCCCCAGATACCCGTCAGCATAATTTTCCCACGCCTGTCGCCGTGCCTCGCGGTCACCGCTGTCCATGAACGTATCGATATTGCTCTGTGCCAGCGGCAGCGTTTCCCCGCTGCTGCTCACCACCGGCTTGAACTGCATATCCGCGCTCGTCAGCATCTCTTCCGTATTATCCACTTGCCCGAACGGCTCACCGGCCATCGCCAGAATCTCTTCCACCTCGGACGAGCGTACATGCTGCTGCTGGCGGAACAAATCGCTGAAATACTGCTCATAAGCATTCAGTCGGGGTTCGCTTTTCACCCATTCCATGATCTGCGCTTCACCAATCGCCAAAATCTCCGGATTCGAGAACGAAACCGCTGCGCCAAAGCGTGCGTACAATCCGCCCGCCTGACCGCTCATCCCCGTCGCTTCTTGGTCACCCGTGTCGCAAGCCTGCGACATCCGCGCGTAAAAGAACAGCTTCTGTACTCGGCGCGCCAGTTGTGTCGAAACATCGAACCAATCCGCCAACCGTCCTGCGCCTTGCCCCAGAGTTCCCGCGAACGGAGCAAGCTGCGGCAGCGCCTCATTAATCGCTTGGAACTCGGCTGACCATGCCGCCCGGTTCGGGAACACACTCTCCGCGTTCCACTTATGTGCATCAGCAATCGCGCTGCGCGCAGGCAGCGTCTTGGCTTCGGTCATGATTTACTCCTCGAATATCAGTTCGGATTCACGGAGAATTGTAATCGAAACAACCCCCAAAAGATATTACGACTCCGGAGCACATTCTGTTCAATATTCGCCCATCCCACCCAACAAAAAGGACGCCTTTCAGCGTCCCTCAAACTTGTCAATCCTCCGGCCTATAGATCATCCAGCTCGCCGTTGTCCAGCGCTTTTTCAAACGCCCGCCCGATCAACAGAACATGCTCGATGAACACCGCCAGTTCATCCTCACCAATCTTTTCCAGCAGCGGTTCCGTAATCTCTTCCGGTGTGTTGTAAATGATCTCCGTAGCAAGGCAGGCCATCGCCTGTTGCACCGAATCGCGTGAATTCGGCGGATCACCCTGCATCAACTTCTCAAACCATCGTTCCACAATCGGATGCACTTGCTCGCAGGAAGAACCGTCCTTAAGTTCTCGGTTTGCCAGTTCCTCGAACTCATCCAGCCAGTGCGGATCTTCTGGGGGTGAAGACTGGTCACTCATGTCCGCTCCTCCTATCACTCCTGACTGCCCGGAGGTGATATTTCCCGCAGTCAAAGTTACGCATAGTGTACTCGTCTTGCTTATAATGGCAAGTCACCTCCCCAACCTCTCATACTTAAGTCACATCCTCCCCAAAACTTAAGCATCAAGGCTGTCAGGAACGCCAAACCACTGTTACAATGTGAACAGGAAATCCGTTCACCGCGAAACATATTTTGTAACGCGTTTTCTGGAATTGTCAGGCCGGAATGAAAATAAATAAATGGCTTATTGCTGGTTTTGGGCTAGTCGTTAGCGCCGTGTTTCTGTGGTTTGCCTTCCGCAATCTCAACCCCGCTGCCGTCTGGGAACATATCCGGCAAATCAATATCTTGTGGTTACTGCTCGCTGGGTCGGTGTACTGTATCATCGTCATACTGATCTCAACCCGCAGTCAGTTCATGTTCCGCTCCATTAAGTTGATCCCCATCCGGCAGCTCGCCCCCCTCATCTGCATCGGCTACATGGGTAATAACGTCTATCCTTTCCGTGGGGGAGATGTCCTCCGTATCGTCCTCCTTCAACACAATCACCAAATCCCCATCGCCCGTGGTGCCATGGTCGTCGTTCTCGAACGCGTCTTTGATGGCATCATCATGCTCTCCTTTATCGTCGTGTCTCTGCTCTTTGTCCAAACCAATTCGCCGGAAGTCCAGCAGGTCGCGCAGGTCGCCGCCCCCATCTTCCTCTCGGCCATAACTGTATTTTTCGTCCTCGCCGCCCGTCCCAATCTGCTGCGCCGTTTGGTTTCACTGCTGAGTTCCATTCTGCCGGGGCGTCTCCGCCAGCTTGCTCAAAGTATCTCCGAAGAAATCATCGGCGGTCTCGAAGGGCTGCGCAGTCCCGCCAACCTCTTCGGCGCTATCTTCTTCACCTACGCCAGTTGGATGGTCGAAGCCAGCATTTATTGGATCATCTCCATTGCTTTCGGCCTCAATCTAGGCTATCCCGTCATGCTCCTCACCCTCGGTGTCGTCAACCTCGCGGGCTTAATTCCCGCCTCACCCGGTATGGTCGGCGTCTTTGAATTTTTCGTAGGGGCGGTTCTCATGTCTGTCGGGGTAGATAAGCTGCACGCGCAATCTTTCTCCGTCGTTATCCATCTCGTCATCTGGCTGCCCGTCACCATCGCCGGTTTCATCTTCCTCACGCGTCAAGGACTCAGTTGGAGTTCCATCACCCGCGCGCGCGAATTGGAACAAACCACCAGCTAA
>JAFLCH010000155.1:3884-9717 GCA_017303775.1 Anaerolineae bacterium
ATCAATGACTTCAAAACTTTCAATCGCAGTCATCGGTGCAGGCGTTGCGGGTATGACCGCAGCGTGGGATCTCGTCCGTGCCGGACACGAGGTGCATATCTACGAAGCCGAACCAACCGTCGGTGGTCTTGCCGCCGGTTTTAGCGAACCCGGTTGGGAATGGTCGATGGAAAAGTTCTATCACCACTGGTTCCAGACCGATCAAGACATCCTTCAGCTCATCGACGAAATCGGCAAATCCGATAAAGTTCTCTTTCCCCGTCCCAAAACCAGCTACTGGATTGATGGTCGCATCTATCGTTCCGAGATGAACGCCTCCGCCCTCTCATTACCGCTCTCTCTCCCGGCCTTGATTCGTCTCGGCTTGACCGGTGTGTTTCTCAAATTCATCACCAACGACTGGCACAGCCTCGAAAAAGTCACCGCCGATTCATGGATGCGCCGCTGGATGGGTGAAGAAGCCTATAACAAACTCTGGCGTCCGCTCCTCATCGGCAAATTCGCCAACCTCTATCAGGAAGTTAACATGGCGTGGCTCTGGGCGCGCATCAAAACCCGCAGCCTTCGCCTCGGCATCTACGAAGGTGGTTTTCAAGCCTTTCTCGATGCCCTTGCCGGAGCAGTCATGGCGCGCGGCGTCCAAATCCATCTCAGCACCCCCGTACAAGCCATCACCACCGCCAACGGCAAACCCGCCCTCACCATCAACGGCCATACCACAGCCTATGACCGTGTCATCAGCACGTCGTCCCCCTCCCTCATGCTCAAGCTCGCCCCTGAACTCGCCGCCACCCCCTACGGCCAACAAATGCAGGAACTCCGCAGCATCGGCGCGCTCTGTCTCGTCATCGCTCTGCGCCAATCCCTGCTCACCGACGGAACCTATTGGCTCAATCTACCCGCCACCAGTCCCGATAAACAAACCAGTCAATTCCCGTTTTTGGCGCTCGTCGAGCACACCAACTTTATGGATAAATCCCATTATGGCGGGGATGTCCTCGTCTACTGTGGTGATTATGTCCCCGTCGATCACGAATACTTACGCATGAGCGCCGACGAATTACTGGAGCGCTTCTTGCCCGCCCTCCAAAAAGTTAATCCCGCCTTCCAGCGTGACTGGATTCGCAAAACGTGGCTCTGGCGTGCCCCTTACGCCCAGCCTGTTCCCGGTGTTAACCACAGCCAGAAAATCCCCGCGCTCAAGACCCCGCTGCCCGGCCTCTACTGGGCCAGCATGAGTCAGGTTTACCCGTGGGATCGCGGCACCAACTTCGCTGTCGAAATCGGTCGGCGTGTCGCCCGCGAAGCCTTGATATAACATTTCGGTTTATCCACGTGAGGGCTTTGCAAGGCAGCTCGCGCTACAGTCATGCCCGTGTAAGCGGTTCACCCTGCGCAGCCCGGGGATGCCCGCGAAATCGTTATTCTATCGTCATCAGGATTATGCTAGAGTCGAATGAGGCTTAACCGGCCACTAGCATAGCCAGTTAAACTGCTATCATTCATCACGCAGAGGTCTGTAAGAGAAAACAATGAAAATCATTGTCGCAGGAACAGGATTTGTGGGCTTGACCCACGCAGCGGTACTTTCCGAGTATGGTCACGAAGTGTATGCTTACGATGTCGACGAGAAAAAGCTGGATGCCTATCGTTCAGCCGACCCCGCACGCATCGGTCACTACGTCAGCGAACCGGGGTTACCCGCCATCATCGCCGAAAATCTCAACCGCTATCTATTCTTCACCAACAACATCGAAACAATCATCGACGGAGCAGACGCCATCTTTCTTTGTCTGCCCACACCGCCGCGCCCCAATGGCTCGTCCGACCTGAGCTTCTACTTTAAGGCGCTCGAACACATCGCTCCCTTGCTCGCCAAACGGGAAGATAAACGGCGCATCGTGCTCATCAACAAGAGCACCGTCCCCGTCGGCACGGCCCGCCAGTTGGAAACCGTGCTCAAGCAGCACAACGTCCCCAACTTCGGCATCGCCTCTAATCCAGAGTTCTTGCCGGAAGGTGATGCGGTCGAAAAATCACGCCGTCCGGATCGCGTCGTCGTGGGTGCGGATACCGAAGAAGATCTCCGTATCCTCCGCCGCATCTACTCCCAGTTCGTCAACCATGTCCGCATCGCCTACATCGAAACCACGCCCGAAACAGCCGAAGCCATCAAGTATGTCGCCAACACCCTGCTCCTCACCTATATTTCCTTCTGGAATGGAGTCGGGGCGCGTCTCGGTGAAGCCTTCCCCAACGTGCGCATGGAAGACCTCAAGCGTGGTGTCACCGCCGACAACCGCATCAGCAAATGGGGTTCATACGTCTCCAACGGCGCCGGCGGTTCGTGCTTCGGCAAAGATATTCAGTCCTTGATCTACCAATTCAAGAGCAACAACCAGGCCACCGCCTTGCTCGAATCCGTCTACGACATCAACGAGTACCAGAAAACCTATCTCATCGACCGCGCCATCCACGAGGCCGGAGCAGCCTTCAACCAGAAAAGCGTCGCCCTCCTCGGCCTTTCCTTCAAGCAGCGCACCAACGACATGCGCGACTCATCCTCGCTCAAAGTGGTCGAAGCCCTCTTAGCGCGCGGCGTCAAAGAAATCCGTTCCTACGATCCCCTCGCCATCGAAGAGGCCAAACGCTACTTCAACCCTGAAAAGAATTATCTCTTCGAGAAGGTCACCTACCACGAAACCGTCAAAGACGCCCTCAACGGCACCGACATGGTATTCATCTCCACCGACTGGGAAGAATTCCGCGGCCTCTCGCGCACCATCGAGCAAACCGTCAAGCCACCCTATCTCGTCATGGATGGCCGCCGCATGATTCCCGACTACAAAGAACTGGTCGAACGCGGCTACAGCTACATTGCCGTCGGTTCACCCTATCTCGCGCCAACCAAATAACCCGATCAGCCTTCAAATCAAAAGGCGGGAATTGTCCCGCCTTTTGATTTGCCTCACGCTAATCCGAGCTGTGTTTTGAGCCGTTCAAGAAATATTTTTTCTTGGGCGCTCATTCGTTCACCGCTCCCGAACCACCCCGGCCCGGAAGCGTTCGCCACCTCCGCCGCCAGTTCATACAAAAACCGCTTGAGCAGCACTGCCTCTGCCGGATCATCCACCAGCACATCAATCCCACCCACCCGCGTCAGCACATCCTCCGCATCAACCGCAGTCGTCTTAGTGCCTTCTTGCGCATATGCTTCAGATTCGCTCATCCGCAGCATCGCCTGAATCAATGGGCTGTCAGCGTAGGTTTGTCGCGCCCTATTGAAAAATGTCTTAATCGCGCCGATCTCCCGCAGCATACTGATCGGCCCGACACCATCCACCCCCATCACAGCCGTAACCACCTCGTTCGTTAAATTTAATACCTGAAGCACCCGTTCATCAGAATAATCACCCATCATATTCCGCCCCTTGCCCGTGAAATAATCGCATCCGACTGACACACACCTGTCAATCATACCCAACAAAAAAGCGGCGTGTCACTCGGACACACCGCTTTGCGTGGGATAATGCTGATCCGCGCTTAGACGTTCTCTTCGCGCACGATCTCAATCTTAACGCGTGCCACCAGCGCCGCAATCGCGCCCAGTGCCGCTAACCACGGGGCAGCCAGTGCGGCCACACCACCGGCCACAGCGCCAACCGTCAGCGAAACCTGAATCAACTCGCGGTCGTCCGCCGTCTTAATAATGAGCTTGCGCACATTACCCTGCTTCACCAAATCCTGAACCTGTTCTACCAGTTCTTTACCCGCGACTTCCAGTTGTTCACTGAAGGTCTTGGCCTTTTCTTCCGCAGCTTCCTTAACGGTTTCGGTCTCTTCTACCTTGCTCTTGGTTTCCTCGGTCATGATCCTCTTCTCCTCGTTATATCCTGTGCAGTCGACAGGCTGTTTGTAATCTACACTCATCTATACGCACCCTGCTATTCAGAAGTTGCACAACCCGTTTTCGGAACCATAAGAAATATCACAGAAACACGTTAACCTCCCCATAATCCCATACCGCTACAATCGTTGTGCATCTCATAGATACACATGTTGGAGTGACATGCCTATGGAAAAGTACGATCCTTCCCAATTGCGCGATGTGTCCGTCCCGCTGGAACAAATCGCTACCCGTGGTTTATTGTTATCCGTCGTACTCTTACTGCTGGGAGCGCTGCCCCACATCCTCATCTGGGGTTTCGATTCCACCTTTCACGGAGCAGATTATCTGCTCGGCTTCATCGCCACCATAATCTTACTCGTCCTCCACGAAGCGACACACGCGCTCGGCTGGATTATCTTCGCCGGTGTCAGCCCTGCCTCAATCCGCTTTGGCATCATGTGGAAAACCCTCAGCCCCTACGCCCATTCACGGGTCGCCATGCCCGCCGGAGGTTATCGTATCGGTGTCATCCTTCCCGCCATCCTCACCGGCATCTTACCCGCCCTCATCGGAACCATAACCAACACCGGTTGGCTGACTGCTGCCGGAGCTGTCCTCTTGTCCGGCGCGGTAGGTGATCTCATCGTCCTCCAAATCATCCGTGCCATCCCCGCCAACGCTCAAGTCTTGGATCACCCAACCAACGCCGGTTGCTATGTCGTGGTCGAATCCGAATCCTCATCTCCCGACCACCAATTTTGAACCGGACTGGATTCCTGTTACCACGAATTGCCATGACCGCATATAATGGAGATCATATATAACCGATTCGCATTGGAGATGGCGCGATGAAGCGGACACGCAGCGCATGGATTATCCTCTTTGGCCTCGTCTTGCTACTGGCTTTGGTGCCCGATACGGCTGTCCGTGCTGATTTCGGAACCAACTGGTCAGCGACTTTTTTCAACTCCACCGACCTCAGTGGAACCGGTGTACCTGTCGCCGGCATCAACGGCATCAACTTCAACTGGGGTACGGGTGCGCCCGTCGTCAATGGTGTCGCCGTTCCCGGCATCGGCAGCGATAACTTTTCCGTCCGTTTCACCTCCACTCAGAGCCTCACCCCCGGCACCTATAACTTCGTCGCCTCGTCCGACGATGGCATCCGTGTCTACATCAACGGGGCGCTCGTGCTCGACAAATTCGTCGGTCGCGTCCTCACCACCGACAGCTTCAACTACACCGTCACCACCACCCCCGTGAATCTCACCGTCGAGTATTTCGAAGGCGTCGATCAAGCCATCGTTCAATTCCAGTGGTTCCTCCAAACCACCGTTGCTACCCCCCTCCCCGGTGTAACCCCCTCACCAGCCGCTACAGCCGTCCCCGCCCTCACCGTCAGCGTCACCTTCGTGAAAGGCCTCGCCATCCGCACTGGCCCCTATCTCGGTGCATCGCTCATCGGTGTCCTGCGCCCCGGTACGGAATACCCGCCCATCGCTCGCAACCGTGATGAAGGTACTTATAACTGGTATCTCATCAACACCGGCACGCAAACCGGTTGGGTCAGTGGTCGCTACCTCAACATCACCGGTGATCCTAACAGCATCCCCCTCCAATCCACCGTCTTCGAGCAAATCGATAACCTGCCGGATACGGGGGTGCTTGCCGTTCCCCGTTCCGTCATGAACTTCCGCCGTCGCCCCAGTGTCCGCTCGGAAGTCCTCGCCCAAATCCCATGGGGCGCGGAAACCCAGTTGTTAGGTCGCACGGTACAGGGCGGCCAGAACTTCTGGCTGCAAGTACGTTACGAAGGGCAGGTTGGTTGGATTTACGCCCCATTCGTCAGCATTCGTGGCGATGTCAACGCGGTGCCGGTGCGCTAATCGGACTCTGCTGCGTCTCACCAATAATCTCGCAGGGCGACCTCGGTTATCCGCAGTC
>JAFLCH010000156.1 GCA_017303775.1 Anaerolineae bacterium
AAGTCGGTTCGAAGCCGGGGCCGGAACTCACCTGCACATTATTGGTGCCGAAGACAATATCAACCTGCTGCCCGCGTCCGCCGAACAACGGTTGAATCTCCCCGTTGTAAACCACGAACAACGCCTCAGCGTTGGACGCCGTCACCGTCACATTGTTCACCCCTCGGAAGTCCGGTAGCTGATCACCCGGACGCGCGATGCCCACAAACCGCTCCACATTGTCCGACGAAACCCGCAGCCACGTGCGCTGTTCCAACCGGATCGTGACCAGAATGCCCGTGCCGTCATAATTTTGCAGCACCTGTGTTGGGGTCGCCGCCGGGGGCAGTGGGGTGAAGCTGGGGATCGGTGTGAAGGTGGGCGAGGGCGGGAGCTGCCCCAGAATATTCGCGTCTGCCACATCCAGCGGCTGACCGTCGCTCGTCCGTCCGATGAGCTGAATCACCACAAACGCGATCACCGCAATCGACGCCCCGGCCAGCAGCAGCAGCACCAGCGTGTTCAAAATGCTGGATCGCCGCGAAGGCCGGTCAAGCGCCATCGTCACCGCAGGTAATGATGGATTGGTATCCGTGATCTTACGGGGTGCCACCGGCGCAGCATTCGATGTCGGGTTTTTCCGGCTCTTGCTGCTGGTTTTACGCCGGCGCGGGTTGGTCGCTTCTTCCAGCGCCGATTCGTAATAGGCGACGACTCGTTCTTCATCCAGCCCCAGCCAGCGGGCATAGTTGCGGATGAAGCCCCGAATCTGAACATTTGAAGCGTCGCTAAATGTGAATTGTCCGAGTTCGAAGGACTCCAGAATCCGCTGGCGGATTTTTAGCGCCTGTTCCGCCTCTTCCAGCGACAGTTCTTTCAGTTCGCGGCTTTCGCGCAGATAACGGCCCAGTGCCTGAGCATCCATCCGTCACAGTGCCTCAGTGAATAGAACAGGGCAGTGATAAAAACAGATAGCCCCGAACGCGGTCACACCGGCGGGGCCATCTGCTTAGAGTCAGTGAAAAAGACTTATTCGCCAGAGGCTTCTGCCGCTGCTTCAGCTTCGGCTTCAACCGGCGCTTCTTCAGGAGTCGCGCTTTGAGCTTCCGCTTGGACTACCGGCGGCGCTTCTGTCAAACCGGCCAGATAATCGGCCAGTTCATCTTCGCGTACCACAACGATCTTCAGCGTCGGCGAGCTTTCCGTCCCCAGCCGAACCGGGATGAAGAAGGTGCCGATTTCGCGCAGCGCCTGCTGGCTGATGCGGCGGCGGTTGATGTCGATGCCGGTCTTGGCTTGCAGCGCTTCGGCGATGTCCGTCGTGGTCACCGAACCGAACAGCTTGCCTGTGTTGGCCGCACGTCGCCCGAACACCAATTCCACGCCGTCGATCTGGCGCGCCAGTTCGTTCAAACGGCCATCCAATTCCGCCTTACGGGCGGCTGCCGTAGCGCGCAGATTTTCAGCCTTCTTTAGTTCGTTAGGGGTTGCTTTCGCCGCCAGCTTCTTGGGGATGAGGTAGTTGCGGGCATAACCGTCCGCCACCTCGACCACTTCACCGGCCACGCCTTGCTTGTATACATCAGAGAGCAGCAGTACTTTCATCAGGAACGTCCTTCGTCAAAAATCCGCATACGCCGAAACAAGGCGTGTTTTGACAGTCTAATTATGCGTTTAGAAAGTGCAATTATAAACGCCGCGCCAAACCCTGCCAAGCCCTAATCCATGCACCCCTGCCAGCGCTTCGTGCCTCATGCTATAATCCCCGCATGAACACCAATCGCTCTCATGCCCGCCCCGCATCCCTGCACAGCCTATTGGCGCTGTTCTTGGTTTTCCTGAGCTTTTTTCTCAGCGCCCTCGTCAGCCGCACCGTGTTCGAGCGTATGCCGCACCTCGAAGACGAAGTCACCTACCTCTATCAATCCCGTTTGCTCCTGCGCGGTCAAACCGTCATCGACTCGCCGGAACCCTCACTCGCATTCTGGCAGCCCTTCGTGGTCGATCATAACGGCAAACGCTTCGGCAAGTATCCTCTCGGTTGGCCGGGGATGTTGGCTCTGGGTGAGGCTGCCGGTCAGCCGTGGGTCATCAACGCCTTTCTCGGTGCGCTCACGGTCGCGCTGGTCTACCGTCTGGGGCGCGAAATCTTCAACCCCCATACCGGCCTCATCGCCGCCGCCCTCATCACCTTTTCGCCCATGGCGCTCCTCCTCAACGGCACCCTCATGAGTCACACCGCCGCCCTCTTCACCACCACCCTGTTCATGTACGCATATTGGCGCATGGAACGCGGGCGACACGCGGCTCGTTGGGCGGTCATAGCCGGCATCGCCCTCGGCCTCACCATCATCAACCGTCCGCTGGCCGGGGTCGCTCTCGGTGCGCCCTTCATCGTGTGGAGCGGGGTGCGTCTTCTCCGTCATTTCCTGCGCCACCGGTCACTGCCAGCCCTCCGCCCCACCCTCACGCCGCTGCTCATCCTCAGTGCCTTCACCCTCGCCCTTAGCGCTGTCATCCCTGCCTACCAGTACGCCGCCACCGGCGACGCTCGCCAGAACCTCTATCTGTTGATCTGGCCGTATGATCGTGTCGGCTTTGGTGAAGGCTACGGGCGCAACACCCATACCCTCGAAAAAGGCATCCGCCAGACGCGCTGGGATATGTCGCTCATGGCCGCCGACCTTTTCGGCTGGCAGAATCAGCCCATGCTCGCTGCCGATGGTCAATTACGTCCCGAACTGCGCGATCATTTGCTCACTGCTGGCGATTACTGGGAACCGGTGGGTCTGAGTTGGGTGCTGCTGCCCCTCGGCCTGCTCATCGGTCTGCGCCGCCGCTGGTGGTGGTGGGCGCTCTGGTTGGCCTTCGGGGCGCTCCTGCTCGTGCAAACCACCAACCTTCCCACTGCCCAACTGCGCGATCCTACCTTCGCCTATCAATGGATGGCCGGTGGTGCGCTCTGGTTGCTGCTGCCCTTCGCCTTTCTGCTCATCGGGCAGGGCAAAGATGAACCGGGAGTCAATTGGACATGGCTCCTGCTGTCCGTTCCCCTCAGCCTGCTCCTCCTCCATGTCACCTACTGGATTGGCTCGCAGCGTTACAGCACCCGTTATTACTACGAAGGTCTATCGGCCTTAGCGCTGCTCAGTGCCGTTCCTTTAGGCTGGTTGGTGCGGCGCGGTTTGGGCAGGCTCGTCTATCCGCTGCTCGTGCTGGTGCTCGTCGTCACCCTCTACACCTATTCCACGCCTCGCATCACCGCCCTCTACCGCTTCAATTGGATCAGTCCACAGTGGGTGCAGGCCGTCGAAAGCCGCCGTCAAGGGGATCGCCCGCTCTTGATTCTCGTCAGTGGGCAGGATGTCCGCTGGCGTTCATTCGGCAGCCTCATGGTGCAAACCAGCCCCTTCTTGGATAGCCCCATCGTTGCGGCACGGGATACTGGCGGGGAAGGGGTGCGCGAACAAATTCTGGCGCAGTTCCCCGATTACCAGATCATCGAACTGCACGCGCAGGGCAACTATGGCTGCCTCAACGATGTCTCGCCGCCCGAATGTTACGGCGAAACCCCGCCTGCGGGTTGATCCGTTTGCATCACGCCCGCAGGGGGTACAAAATTCACTTCAACGTATTCAATAACTCCGAACGCAGTCGGTCATACTCTGCCTGCGAGATCAGGTTCGCCTTCAGCAAATCTTCCAGCTTCCGCAGCCGTGTCGCCAGATCTTCCTTGCTGTTCGTGTCAACCTTCACCTGAACACTCGGCGTTGCCGTTCCCATGAACATCGGGTTTTGCTGCATCCGACCGGCGATTTCCGGCGTCGTGATGATGTCTTGCCCGTTCAGATTCACCCGTGTTGCGCCCTGTACCGTCTGTCCCGTCAGCGGGTCAACCACCGGCGTGCCCACCGTCCGCCGCGCCGCGCGCAGCATTCCCACAATCGACCCGATGAGTAGCAGCGTAATCCCGATCCCGATTAACCCGACATTCAGCAGTAAATTGGGCATCCCTGTGAACATCCCGCCCATGATGTCGTCCACCCCGCCCGTCAGCGCTTCGGCGAATTCCCCCGTCACATCCCGTCGTTCCCCCGCGCTGTTCACACAGTACAACTGAACCGTGCTCGCGAATCCCGAACCCGGTGTATACGTGCTTTGCCCGTTGCTCTCGTCCAGTGTCTCCCCCTCACGGCACAGCGCCGCTTCACGAGCCTCCGGGTCGGTTGCCAGTGCCATCACCGCACTTGTACCCCCCGGCAGCAGGGAATCTATGTTGGTGACCATGCGGTAAACGCCGAAGATTACACACGCCAGTCCTGCAACGATCAGAATGCGTCCCATCTTCTATATCCTCTTTGCTCTCGCAGCATCATGAAGAAAAGACCACCGGAATAGGTGGTCTTTGTTCAGTATAGGATGGTCACTTTTCCACGGCAATCCAACTTAGATACCGCTTCTGCCCGCGCGCTCCAATTGGTTGATGAATGCCATGATCGTATTGCTGAGTAAGATGCCGCCGATCACCGTGATTCCGGTTAGGATGAGGATATTGCGTATATCTTGCCCTGTGAATCCCAGCGAACCGACTGGCGATTCCAGATCAGTCAGGCGTGTATCAGCCGGACGAGCTTCCAATAACGCGTTCAAGTTCTCATTCCGAACCCGCACATCATAATAAATCAGCGTCGTGGCGATAGGGGTCAGTGGTGTGAGCACGAACTGCGCCAGCGCGCCGATAATCGTCACCATCAGGATGAGCGGATTCAAAGGGTCAACCGCGGCTCGGACTCCGCTTCCGGCGATCAGTAATCCCCCCGCGCTGATCAGCGTGAAGAGGATGATGAATCCGACGATGAAAAATACCACGCCGATGCCGACAATCGTCCAGAACCGTTGTTTCCCCAGCCCGTAAGCGCGCGGTATCCCCGTACCAACCCCGATCGATTCGAGTGTCAGCACCGGCACCAGCAGGGGCGACGCGGCAATGAAGAAGAATAAGACCGGCCCGATGAAAAGTACCGCGAATGTCCTCAAAAACCCGAACAAGATTCCGACCCCGATGAAAAAGATCACGATCAGCAGGCTGAACAAGATCATGCCACAGCCTACCGTGCCGAAGCGGTTACGGATCGCCCCGTATGCTTCCCCCATGCTCACCCTTCTGCCGAACAAGCTCTCGGACGCTGCATATGTCAGCGCGCTGTAAACCAGAATCGCTTGTATGAAGTTCAAGATGTTGCTAATCATCAGCGCGCCGTTAGTCGTTTGCTCCAACGAATTCAAGCTTTGATTAGGGATGAGTATGTATTGCAAGATTGCAACCGGTATGCCCACCACCGCCACAATCTTGAACAGTGTCCAGAATTGGTCGCGGTAAATCGCGAAGGTGCGCTCCAGAATACCGAAGAAGGTCATTGGCTCAAGGACGGGGCGTCCACTTGGGATAGGCTGCTCCATATCTACGCTTCCCCCTGCTTAGACAAAAGTATGATTTGCGAATTATAGGTTGAAAACAGGCGGGCTGCGAATAAGTTGCCTGCCTCCCATCTCGCCTATGAACGATTGTCGCCCCTATAAGCGAGATGGGGGAGGCCGGGAGGAGAGATTACAAATTCAGTTTACCGGGGCAAAGGATGTTATTCGGGTCAAGCGCCTGCTTGATCCGTCGCAGCGTGTCCATCCCTTCGCCGTACTGTGCTGGCATATACGGCGCTAAACGAATGCCCACGCCGTGATGATCGTTCATCACCGCCCCCGCCCGCAGCGAGGCTTCCACCCCCGCTTGGAAGATCGCGTCGTGCAGTTCTTTCGCCTCGGTCAAATCCGCCGGGCCAGTCGGAATCTTCATCCGCGCGTAAATCATCGAACCCCACTCGTACCAGTGCGAGAAGTGCGTGTTCAACGACAAATTGTATTCCGCAGGGCAGGCCGCGCGGATCGCCCGCGTCGTTTCCTCGTACACCGCTTCAATGTGGTCGAAGTCCGCCACCACATCCACCGTTCCCCAGATGCTCGGTAGTTCCGGCGCATACGGCGGGTAATAAAACACATACCGCCGCTCCCACCAGACTTCCCCGATCCGCTCCGGCAGCATCACCCCGCCGTGTTCACGGCACAGCCGCGCCGACAGGCTCGCTTCCAGATCAACCAGTTCCGGGTACTCCCCGTCGAACATCATCACCAGCGTCGCCTGCTCCAGCGGTGTCTCCACCGCCCGCGCCAGACTGTGCGAGGCCGCGTCCGCGTCATACAGCCGCATGACCGGCGGCTTCAACCCCGTCGTCATAATCGCCCGTCCCGCCGCCACCCCGTCCGCCAGCCGCTCAAACCCGGCCACCACGAACGTCCGTTTCTTCGGCAGGTAATGCAGCTTCACCGTCGCCGCCGTGATGATTCCCAGCGTCCCTTCCGCCCCCACCAGCAGTTGCGTCAGCTCTGGCCCAACCGCGTGGCGCGGCACCGAAGGCGTCGTCACCAGCTCACCCGTCGGCGTCACGAACTCCAGATTCAAAATATGGTCTTCGATCTTCCCATACTTCGTCGAAAGCACGCCCGATCCCCGCGCCGCCACCGAACCGCCAATCGTCGCCCATTCAGTCGAGGCCGGATAGTGCGTGAACGACAAGCCCTCGGCGTTCAATTCTTCCTCGAACACCTTACAGACCTTGCCCCCCTCCACCACACACGTCAGCGACTTCCGGTCAATCGTCCGCACCCGGTTCAGCTTCTTCAGGTCGAGCACGATCCCGCCTCGGTCAGCGTTCGCCGCGCCCTGCACCCCGCTGCCGCCGCCCCACGGTGTCACCGGAATCTTCAACTGGTTCGCCAGCTTGATCACCGCCGCCACCTGTTCCGGCGTGGTCGGGCTGACGGCCACATCCGGTTGGCTCACCGCTTGGCCTGCCGCCGCTGCCGCGATGGCGTACCACCACTGGTCATTGGCATACGCGCTGCGGGCTTGTGGCGTCGCCAGTACATTATCCGTCCCGACGATGCGGGCTAACGAGTCGATCAACTGCCGGTCAGCGCTTACGGTAGCCATGCTTTGCCCTCGGTGAAGTCCTGATTCTTAATCGTCACTTCGACCTTTTCCAGTTCTTCCACCGCGTCGATCAGGTGGTTCGTGAACCGCCGGAAGGCTTCCTCACCCTTCTCCGCCGTACCCCGCTGTGGCACACCCATCGTCCCCGAATCCGTGAACTCTTCATGGTCGAACGGGAACTGGAAGTACTGGTAGCCTTGGAACTCCGCGTCCGGCATCCCATCCTTCTTCGCCCACGCCTCGCCCAACCACTGCGGCGCATGTGCCTTATCCGTCAGCGCCCGATCCATCCGCACCAGCTTCGGGTTGTGCGCCAGCACCTGCGACGTTTCCAACTCGCCCGCGTGCCAGCCCGGTGTTTCCTCCACCGGCCCTTCCAGCACATCCTTCAACATGCCGATGTAACGTTCCGCATACGGCTTGTAGTAGGCGATCAGCGCCCCCGTCTCATACCGCAGCCGCCGCAGTACCGGATCAACCACCTTCACGTTCGACCCGTGTCCGTTCACGAAGATCAACCGCTTAAACCCGTGGTGAATCAAGCTCCGCCCGATGTCATACAGCAGGTTCAAATACGTGTCCGCCCGCAGCGTGATCGTCCCCGCACCGAACCCCGGCGCGCGCATATGCTGCGGGGAATACCCCAGCCACAGCGTCGGCGTATACAGGATGCCCGCCTGTTCACCCACACGGGTCGCCACTTCCGTCGCCGTGATCGTGTCACAGTACAGCGGCAGGTGCGGCCCGTGCTGTTCGAGGCTCGCCTTCGGAATCAAAATCGTATCCGAGTGTTTCAAGTATTCCTGCACATCAACATAACTCAAATCCCCCAGACAGAATGATGGGAAATTGAGCGATTTTGCAGATCGAGGTGCTGCCATTGCCTTACTCCTTCAATGATTGTGGATGTTTTCGCATCTCGCCTGCCATCTGCGGCTCACGGCGAATGATGCGCGTGTCTTCAAAAATCGGAAATGTTCAAACGTCGCTTCCGGCGGGCGGCTTGTCCCCCAGCGAATCGATGACCGTCGTCAGTTCCCCCATCACCGCGTCAGCGAACACATCACTGTTGATGTGCGCGTTCACTTCCACGTACCGGATCATCGGCTTCAACCCGTACCGCAGGATGTCGCGGCAGCTTTGGTTCACCTCCGGCATCCAGAACGCCCCGCCTTCGATGTCCATCACCGACCCGCCTCCCAGCGGCACGATCACCGTCACCGGTCCGGTCGCGCGGTTCAGCTTATCCACCACGAAGCGCGTCGCGGTCATCTGTTCCTCTGCCGTCAGCCGCACCAGTGTGAACTCCGGGTTGTGGTAGTACTGCGGGCGGTCGCGCAGATGCTCCGGCACTTCATGTTTCGCCCCGAACACCATGAAGTCCAAACACCCCGGCACGATCACCTGCGGCACACCGCTCTTGGCGGCGGCGTCCAATCGCGCCTCCCCGCCCACATGAAACCCGCCGGCGATCTGTCCCGCCACCTCGCTCAAGGTGTAATCCAGCACCGCGCTGAACTGCCCCTGTCCGATCAATTCTTCCATCGCCGGCCCGCCCACACCATTCGCGTGGAAGATCACGAAATCCAGATCGCGCGCTTCCACCGCCGGTCGGATTCGCATCAACGGTCGTGTCGTGTTGCCCAGCATCGTCGCCGCGATAGCCCTGCGCCGCTGAACATCCGGTTGCTTCTGTTCATACGCCCGCGCCATCCCTGCGATAGCCGCTGCCGCCCCATCAAAAATCGTCCGGCTGATCGGGTTCAGCCCCAGAATGTCCACCACCGAGTGCATCACCATCACATCGCGGATTCCCACAAACGGCGCGAACTTCCGCTGTCCCGAAGCAATCGGCGAAACGATCAACTTGGGGAAGCCAATCGGCAGTTCCTTCATCGCCGCCGCCGCCAGCACCGAGCCTTCCGCCCCGCCCAGCGCCGCCGCCCCATGAATTCGCCCCGCCTTCAACAGGCCCAGTGTGATGCTGCGCACACCCCCCAGCATCCCTTCAACCGCTTTGCCCCGTGTGCCGGCGTTGCGCAGCGCATCAATCGTCGTGCCTGCCGCTTCTGCCACCTGTGCCCGCGTGAAGTCCGCCTCAATCCCCACGGCCTCGCCCAGTATGCCCGAATCCAGCACCAGCACATCGCAGCCCAACGCCCGCACCCGCTCACGCAGATACGCCGTTTCCGGCCCTTTCGTGTCCAGCGTACCGATCAATAAAACCGTCGCCATAAAAGAAACCTTATTTTTTCAATAATGTACCCAAGAGGCCGCACCTGCCGGAGTGTGTGGTAACCTCCGTCCGCTGCATCCCTCATTGAGCGTCTAATTACCGGCTGTTTTGAGAAGACTGCCCCGCCTCACAAATCGGAGCAGGGCAGTCCCATCCTGTACAATCTTATGCGCCGCTCGCCCGCAGATGCTTGATCGAATCTTCAACATACTTGGAATAGGCCGCGTCGCTCATCAAGTCGCTGCCATGATCGCGGATGAACTTCAATTCCGCTTCGGTGGCCGTCGTTCCCGCCTCTTCTGCCTTCGTCGCCAGCGGTGAACGATCCAGCGGTACCACGAACTCCACCGTCAGTTGGTTGTCGTAGCCTGCCGCCTTCAACGTGCTGATGGTCTTCGCCCAAT
>JAFLCH010000157.1 GCA_017303775.1 Anaerolineae bacterium
TGACTCGACCGCTGTTGAGTTCTTCTACGAGCAACGATAGAACTGTAATTCGTGCAGCCATCTTTTTCTCCTAATTGTGTAATTTGGTGCGCATTTGTTTGCGCTCTTTGATGTAACGCTCGAAGCGGAACGCATTTTCGGGCAGTTTGAGATCCATGCCGAAATGGTCGGGGCCGGTGGCTTCGACCTTGGCGACGATGACGCTGTAGCCATCATTTTCGAAGGCGTCGGCAGCGGCGGCGATGAAATCCATGGGGGTGCTGACGGCGGCGACGTTTTGGACACCCGCGCCACGGGCGATGGCGGCAAGATCGGTGATGCCGGAGGTGGTGTGTGAGGCGAAACCGCCGGTGGAGAGGAGGCTGCCGTTGTCGAAGATGATGTGGACGAGGTTGGGCGGGTTGTAGCGGGCGATGGTGGTGAGCGTGCCGAGATTCATGAGCACAGAACCGTCACCATCGAGGACAACGACTTTTTCCTGCGGGAGATTGAGGGCAAGGCCAAGACCGATGGAGGAGGCAAGCCCCATGGCATGTTGAAGGTAGAAGAAGTTTTCGCAGTGGCCGAGATCGTAGAGTTCCTGCGCGCAGGCTCCCATGATGGTGACGACGAGTTTATCTTGCAGTTCGGGATAGATGGCTTCGATACACTTGGCGCGTTTCATGGTTAATCCTCCATCAAATCACGACTGAGCATGAGGGCGACGGGCGAGAGCGAACTGAGGGAATAGGTGTAGGCTTCTTTGATCTGGCGGGCGACGGTCTGGTGGTCGCGGGCGTAGTCGAAGGGGATGTTGAGGGCGCGGAGCACGGGTTCGGTGACGATGCCGCCCTGCGTGTGCCACGGATAGGGTTCGCCCATGTGACCACGGTGGGCGATGAGCATGCAGAGGGGGACGCGATAGAGCATGGCAAGGGAGACAATGCCGTTGATGGCGGCGAGGAAGCCGTGATTTTGCATGAGGAGGAGGTTGGGCTGACCGGCGAAATGCGCTCCGGCGGCGATGCCGATGGCTTCTTCCTCTTTGGCGACTTCGATGAGGGTCATGTCGGGATCGTCTTCGGCAAGCTGGAGGAGATAGACGAGCCATGTTTCGGGCAGGGCGGTGATGAAACGGATGCCCGCGTCCTTGATGCCCTGATAGACGGCTAAGGAATTATCACGTGAGACAGTCATGAAAAAACCCCGCTGCACAAAGAATATTTTGGGAAGCGGGGAGTTTAGACTAAGGCGAGAAAAGCGTCAAGCAGGCTCGAACCGGAAAGCGACGGATTAGTGCCACGCGATAAGACCGAAACCGCAGAGGGTTTTGTAGAGTTCCTCGGAGGCGTGCGGGCCTTTGGGAATGTAGTAGTCCGCGCCATTGTCGAGGCCGGTACACATATCGGCGGTGTCATCCAAGCTGGTGAGCATGATGACAGGGATTTGGGAAGTGTCGGCATGGCGCTTGAGACGGCGGGCGATCTGGAAGCCGTTCATGGTGGGCAAGTTGACATCCAAGATGACGGCGGCGGGTTTGTGTTGGAGGACAGCCATCATGCCGGGAGGACCGTCCTGCGCGACGATGGGGATAATGCCGTAGCCTTCGAGATAGGCGGCGATGGCACGCGCTTGAGTGGGGCTATCTTCGATGACGACGATAGAGGGATTTAGAGACATTTGATACCTTTCAACCAACGGCGTGTTGAGACTGGTTGTATGGGGGGCGGATGTGTGCAGGTGAACATGGTAAGCCATACGCGAACAATTGATAAAGAAATTATATTTCATTTTTAAGAACCATTAAATCAATAGTTTGACTATTGTGACAAACTTCATGCTTATGGGGTGATTGATGGCGAGGGGTGGTTAATATGCCTGCAAGAGGACGGTGGTACGGGCGGCAACCTGATAGTGGTCGTCGTCAATGGTGGGGGCAGCGGCGGGTTCGTAAAAGTCGGCGGGGGAGGGTTGGGCGGTGTTGATGATTTGCCGCCAACGGCGAGGGGCAAGGAGGTAGGGGATTTGAAAGGTGAGCGGTTCCCAATAGGCGTTGAGCATGATGTGGAAGTGGATGTCTTGCAGGGGGTCGTGGAGGGTGAAGGCGAGGGTGTGGGATTCGTCGCTCCAGTCGGGCTGGCCGAGGCGGACGCCTTGCCAGATGAGATGGGGGGCGGCTGAGCCATCGGTGGTCGTCCAGAAATGTTCGGTTTGGAAGATGGGGTAGGATTGGACGAATTGAATGAGCAGACGGGTAAAACGGAGCAGCCCTTGATTGCGATCTACGAGAGTCCAGTCGAACCATGTGAGTTCGTTGTTGTGACAGTAGGCGTTGTTGTTGCCATGCTGGGTGCGGCGCACCTCGTCGCCCATGCTGAGCATTGGTGTGCCCTGTGAGATGAGCAGAATGGAGAGCAGGTTCTTGATCTGGCGGAGGCGGAGCGCTTCTACGGCGGGATCATCGGTTGGGCCTTCGACGCCACAGTTCCAACTCTGGTTGTCGGAGGCACCGTCCCGATTCGACTCGCGGTTGGCGTCGTTATGTTTGTGGTTATAGGAGACGAGGTCGTTGAGGGTGAAACCATCGTGACAGGTGATGAAGTTGATGCTGCGATTGGGGTCACGATCCGGTTGGGCGTAGAGATCACCGCTGGCGCTGATGCGGGCGGCGAGGGACTGGACGGCGGCATTGTCCCCTTTGACGAAGCGGCGGACATCATCACGGAAGCGACCGTTCCATTCGGCCCAGCGATGACCGATGAAGGTTCCGACTTGATAAAGGCCGACGGCATCCCATGCTTCGGCGATGATTTTGGTTCCGGCGAGGACGGGATCGGATTCGATTTCCCAGAGGATGGGCGGGCTGCGAAGGGGCTGCCCCCATTCGTCACGGGATAGGACGGAGGCAAGGTCGAAGCGGAAGCCATCGACATGCATTTCCATGACCCAATAGCGGAGGCAGTCTATGATCATGCGGCGAACGATGGATTGGTTGGCGTTCAGGCTGTTGCCGCAGCCGCTGTAGTTGGGGTAGAGGGCTTCGTTGGCGGGGTCGAGAATATAGTAGGCGCGATTCTCGAAGCCGCGCAGCGAGAGGGTGGGGCCGGTTTGGTCCCCTTCGGCGGTGTGATTGAAGACGACATCGAGGATGACTTCGATGCCGGCGCGGTGAAAGGCTTTGACCATGTCCCTGAATTCATTGACGACGGCATGGGGGGCGGCAGGGTTGGCGGCATAAGCGTTGTGGGGGGCGAAGAAGGCGATGGGGCTGTAACCCCAGTAATTGAGTAAGTTATGGGGGGCATCCTGTTCATCGAACTGCTGTACGGGCAAGAGTTCCAAGGTGGTGATGCCGAGGTCTTTTAGGTAGGGGATTTTCTCGACGAGGCCGCTGAATGTGCCGCGTTTGTCGGGCGTGACGCCTGAGCTGGGGCTGCGGGTGAAGCCGCCGACATGCAGTTCATAGATGATGGCACTGGCATAGGGTAGGCCGAGAGGGGTATCCCCTTGCCAGTCGTAATCCTGCGTGTTGACGACTACGGCTTTCAGGGCGGTGGCACTGTTATCCCCCGGTTGGGCGGCGGCGGCACGACTGTAGTGGGGATTGGGGGCGACAGCACGGGCATAGGGGTCGAGGAGCACCTTTGAACCGTCGAAGCGATGACCGTGGGATGGGTCGTATGGCCCGTGGACACGGTAGCCATAAAGCTGACCGGCCTGAAGGCCACGCACGAATACATGCCAGTAGTAGAAGGTGCGGTTTTCGTGGGAGTCGAGCTGGATGACATGGGACGGTAGGGGAGCGGTGGGGGTGTCGTAAAGGAGCAGTTCTAGCGCGTGACAGTTCTTGGAGAAGACGCAAAAGTTCACTCCATCGGGCGTGAGAGTCGCACCGAGCGGGTAGCTCTGTCCGGGGAGAATATCCAGTTTCATATGATTATTATACGCCTGTTCGCCGGTTGTGACCAAAGGGCGAGCAGGCGAATGAATAGTTTCAGGTTTTGCAAGCGCCGCCACAGGCACAGGGCGGAGGTGTTTGGGGATCGTCCGGGCTGACTAATTCGTAGTAACGGGGCAGGGCGACCACGTAGGGGCAGCCGTGCTTACCGCCGCATCCGGCACAGGCGTCGCTGCTGCCACTGATTTCGCGCAGTTTGCCTTTGCGCACCCAGTAGTTGATCATGCTATCAAGGACGCCGGGTTCAAGGCGCATCTCGCGCGCCATCTGGGCGACGGATAAGGGGCCTGATTGGTTGATAAAGCGGTCGAGCACTGCGGTGAGCTGACTGGTCATGGTTTCAGCCTCCTAATCCGAGCAGTGTCCCGCCCTGATAGACGATGACCGCGCCTACCCACGCGACGGCAAATGTATAAATGATCTGGTAGAGCGCGTAACGTCCGCCAAATTCGTGACGCACGGCGGCTATGGCTACCATGCAGGGGGTGTAGAGGAGCACGAACACGGCGAAGGCTACAGCGGCTAGCGGGGAGAAGACCTGTGTTAGCGCGGATTCCAGCGCTGTTGTGCTTTCTGATTCGGCGGCAGTGCCGAGGAAGTCGGCTTCCGGCATGTTGAGGCCGGGGATGATGTTGACGGTACGCGGGACGATGTTGACGATTTCCTGAACGGTTAAGATTGTGGCTTGGGTAAAGGATGTGCCGATGAAGGTGAGGTCTTCGGTGAAGGTTGGCGGGGGCGGCGCGTTTTCATCGGCGGCTGTTTCTTCACCGATGAAGATTTGATTCATAGAGCCGACGATGACTTCTTTGGCGATGAAGCCGGTGATGAGCGAGCCTGATGCTTGCCATGTGCCGAAGCCGGCTGGCGCAAAGATGGGGGAGACAGTTTGGCTGACAACGCCGAAGAGGCTGTCTTCCGGTGGGACCTGGTTAAAGTTGTAATCACCATGAGCAGGAAGCGCCATGAGCAACCAGATGGTGATGGATGAGGCGAGGATGACGGTGCCGGCTTTGCGGATAAATCCACCGGTTCGTTCCCACGTTTGCCGCCAGACGGTTTGCAGGCGGGGCATGCGATAGGGCGGGAGTTCCATGACGAAGGGCTGCGGGGGTTTATTCCGGTAGACGGTTTTTTTGAGCAACCAGCCGGTGAGCAGGGCTACTGCGATGCCGAGCAGATACATGGCGAAGATGAGGTTCCCGGATTGTGCGCCGAAGAAGGCCGCGCCGATGAGGACATAAACGGGGAGGCGTGCCCCACAGCTCATAAAGGTCACTAGAAAGCCTGTCAGCTTGCGGTCACTCTCGTTTTCGAGGGTGCGGGTGGCATAGACGGCGGGGACGTTGCACCCGAAGCCGACCAGCATGGGTAAGAAGCTTTTACCATGCAGGCCGATGATTCGCATGACACGATCCATAACAAAGGCCGCACGTGCCATGTAGCCAGAGTCTTCGAGAACACCGATCACGAGGTAGAGCGACATGAGCACGGGCACGAAGACTAAGACGCTGCCTACCCCGGCGATGATGCCGTTCACAAGGAGCGCCTCGAACCATGTTCCGGTAAGCCCAAGTGCGGCGAGTAAAGCGATTGTCCAGTTGGTCAGCGGGCCGTTGATGAGGCCATCGACCCAATCAAGAAAGGGGGCGCTGACGTTGGCTGTGATTTGAAAGACTATCCACATGAGTAAAAGGAAGATGGGCAGGCCGTAGAGGCGATGAGTCAGAATATGGTCGAGCTTATCCGACGTGGTTTCCACGATTTCGCGCGGGCGTGTGAGCGCGCTTGAAACGAGGGTGCTGATGAAGGTGTAGCGGCTGTCGGTGATGAGTGTTTCGGCATCCTCACCGGTGAACTCCTCGACGCGGGCCGCGCCTTCGTTCCCGGCTTCAATGAGGTAGGGATAGGCTGAAAGGCGCTGGCGGATTTCTTCATCCCCTTCGAGGAGCTTGATCGCCAACCAGCGTGGAGGATATTGGTGGGTTAGCCCGGTGATTGTTTGGACGGCTGCCTGCAATCGGGTGATTTCTTTTTCGAGAATATCGGCATAGGGGATGCGCGTTGGCTGGCGGTCGAGGGCAACGGCGGTTTGTGTGATGGCGGCTTTGAGGGTGTTGATGCCGATTCCGCTGCTGCCGACGGTTTCAATTACTGGCGCACCGTTTAGGGATTGGGAGAGTTTTTGAGAGTCGATGGTTAGACCACGATTTCGGGCGATGTCGCTCATGTTGAGGGCGATGATCACCGGTGTTTCCAATTCTAGAATCTGCGTGACTAGATACAGATTGCGTTCCAGATTGGCGGCATCAACGACAGCGACGACCGCACCGGGGCGTTCATGGATGATGAAATCACGCGAGATAATTTCTTCAATTGAGTAGGCGGTGAGGCTGTAGGTTCCGGGTAAATCCACCACGATAATGTCTTCGCCATCAAGGCGGAGATGACCTTCTTTTTTTTCGACCGTTTTACCCGGCCAATTGCCTACATGCTGCCGTGATCCGGTCAGGGCATTGAAAAGGGTGCTTTTCCCAACATTTGGATTGCCAGCGAGGGCGATTTTCATTGATTGCGCTGCCATGTTATGCCTCTGACGGTGTATAAGTGACCATGATTTTTTGGGCCATGCCATGACCAATGGCGAGGCGAGAGTCGTTTTTGACGGCCAGAATTAATGCACCGTTCGTGTTGGTTTGGACAATGCGCACGGAGATACCGATGTTCAAGCCCAGATCATTCAGACGCTGGCGCAGCCTGCCGGAGTCACGAATTTCGATAAGGGAAACGGTATCGCCTCTGGCGGCAAAGGTGAGGGGGAAGGTTTGAGATGAAGTGGTAGGTATCATGGTTGGGTATCCGGTTGATTGAGTTCGATTTCGACGGCTGAGGCTTCGGATTTACGAAGTGAAAGATGATAGGCTCTGAGACGGTATTCGATTGGATCACCCATCGGGGCGGATTTGATCATTTCAATGACCGCACCTTTCGTCAGTCCCATATCCATGAGGCGACGACGAATCTGTCCTTGCCCGTTGATGTGACGAATGACAGCGGCTTGCCCCGCTTGTAGTTGATCCAAGGTCATGGTTTATCTTTCCTCCCGGCAATTCGGGCAAAGGCCACCGGCGCACATACAGAGCGTCCAAAGTTCGATATCGATTCGGGCGGCAATTTCTTGTTTGATTTGTTCGATTAAGTCGGAATGGAAGGGAATCACCTGTCCGCAGCGGCGACAGGTGAAATGGAAAGTTGAATCCTGTTTCGCCGGGACGCGATATAACTTGCGCTCGTGTTCGGCTGAGATATAGCGGGATGTGATGACATGAGCATCTTCGAGTGTGTGCAGGGTGCGATATACGGTTGGTAAGCTGATGGTTGGATCTTGTTGATGTGCAATGCGATGGAGGTGCTCGGCATCGATTTCGTCATGGGTGGCAATGAGGTCAAGCAGTAGTTCTCTCTGACCCGTGATGCGCCCCCCGGTGGCGCGAATTGCTTCTTTCGCCTGCTCTTGAAAAGTCATGAGCATGACCGCTCCATTTCCTTACTGCAAACCATTTACAGCAAGGATTGTAAGGCGGCGTAGATGCACCTGATAGTGACAGACATCATGGAAAACGGGATGATTGTCACTTTACATATTGAGAAGAAGAATATTCACAAGCGGAAAAGTATTATTTCATGGCTGGGAGAAAAAGTTTACTGCGGTTAAATTTTGTGTTGGGAATTGTTTGCAGGGCGAGGTGTAAAAGAATAAAAACAGCTTGCCTGAGCAAATCGGGCAAGCTGTTCTGGAAGCGGGAGGGACAGGATTCGAACCTGCGTTCCGGTATAACCCGGAAAACCGCTTAGCAGGCGGCCCCATTCGTCCACTCTGGCACCCCCCCAATTGAACAACTATGTTGTTGTGTTACCAGGCGGAGGGAGTGGGATTCGAACCCACGGTGCCGTTAAACGACACACAGGTTTTCAAGACCAGCGCCTTAAACCACTCGGCCATCCCTCCTGGTGATTGAAATTCTAACATGGGCTGGATACATGGTCAATGCTTGATATGTGCTGCTATAATGACTTTACTCGTCAGCTGAGAAGATTAACTCATGGATCCAATTTCACTCATCTCCAGTATTCTGGCACTTTTTTACATCGGGATTCTCGTTTATCTGGCGAATCAAAATGATTTAGAGCAAGCGCGATATGTTGGGCCGGACGCGGTTTCCTTTCACGGGCAGCAGCGGGTGACGATTGTGCGCTGGATGTTGTTCGGGGTGATTTCGCTGACCTTCATTTTTGGTCTCCTGCTGATTCAGATGGCGCTCATCAGCTCCAGCTCGGAAGCTTTTCGTGAATTTGATATGGAACTCCCCCAAATCGATACAACGACTGCCATCATCAGTTTTGGCGTGGCGCTGGTGGTGAGCGTGTTTTGTTTCCGGTTGGTGATGTCAGGATCGACACGTTTGTGGTTGCAGCGATTTACAGGGCAAGGCAGCCGATATAACCCGGATTCGAGCGTTCATCTGGTGGCGCTGGTGCTGGTGTTGTGCTTTCTTTCGGTCATGTTTAGCCAGTTCGCCTTTATTGGTGGATTAAGCGGTTTGGCCGAGGATGTTGCGGCGAGCGGGATTGGGATCGGCGAGCTGATTTTTCAGGGCGTGCTGCTGGTGGTGCTGTCTTTGCTGGGTGTGGGGATGGCGATCCGGCGAGATGTGCCACAGACGTTGGAACGACTGGGGCTGCAAACCCCCTCATCAGGTGATGTGATCGTTGGGGTTGGCGCTGGCATCGTCCTATTCTTTGTATCGCAGATTTTATTTGTGATCTGGTCGAGTTTGGTGCCGGCTGATCAACTGCTGGAACAGAGCGCCGCATCCGAACAGATTACCATGTTATTCAGCACGATTCCGATGGCGTTTTTACTGGCAGTGATCGCGGCTGTGAGCGAGGAAATTTTGTTTCGGGGGGCGATGCAACCGGTGTTCGGGCTTGGCCTGACCTCGGTGTTTTTCGCGCTGTTTCATAATCAATATTTGTTGACGCCGGCTACGCTGATTGTTTTCATCGTCGGGGCGGGTATGGGGATTATCCGGCAGCGGCGAAACACGAATGCGGCTATTATTGCTCATTTCATTTACAATTTTTTCCCATTTCTTCTCGCCTCCATGCTGCCCCAATAAACTGAGGTTTTGCTGATGCGTGCATTGAACCGATGTCTACTGCTTGTGACGTTCGTTCTCATCACTGGAAGCGGATGGTTGAATGCTGTTCGATCTCAAGAGGCGACGGCTCAACCCCAGCAGGGTGTGATCCGGCAGTGGTCGCAGTCGATTATTTTTCCGGCAGCGATCCGGTTTAACCTCACTGTTGAACTTCCTCAACCGGAGATTCAAGCTGTGACGCTGGTGGTGCAGCCTGAGGGACGCGAGACGATTACTATTCCGGTTGACCTTTCGGAAGCGATACTGGTGGGTGGGGCTGCGCCGGAGCTGGAGGTGATCTGGTTTTTACCGGCGGCTGCGCCACCGATTCTGTTCCGTGAGGTGACGTTCAGTTGGACGGTTGTTTCGAGCGGTAATGCGGTTTCAAATGTGTCGGACCGGTTGGTCTTTCGTGATGATCGTACAGACTGGGTACAGGATATTGAGGCTGGCACA
>JAFLCH010000158.1 GCA_017303775.1 Anaerolineae bacterium
ATGACAGCGGGCGTCCGCTGCCGGCGCATGTGATCGAGAACTTGAACGTGAAGTACGGGTTGGATAAGCCCCTGTTGGAGCAGTACTGGATATTCCTGTGGGGGATTATCTCGCGGGGGGATCTGGGAGACTCGTATACGCGCGCGGGGCAAACGGTGAGCGGGATGCTGGCGCAGTACTTCCCGGTGTCGCTCCAGCTCGGGCTGGTGGCGATGATTTTCGCGGTGATCGGGGGGCTGACGCTGGGGTTGCTGGGGGCGCTGCGGCCCAATTCATGGCTGGATTATTTGACGACATTTCTTTCGGTCATCGGGATTTCGACACCGAGTTATGTTGTGGCGAGTTTGCTGGTTATTTTGTTCGCGATTCGGTTTGATTGGGTGCCGACCGGCGGTTGGGACGGACTGCTGTCGAACCGGATCATCATCCCGGTGATCGCGCTGGGTGTGGGGCCACTGGCGACGATTGCCCGCTATACGCGATCCGCAGTGCTGGAAGTTTTGTCGCAGGACTATATTCGTACTGCTCACGCAAAAGGTGTTTCTTTATACAACGTCTATTTGCGTCATGTTCTGCCGAACGCGCTGATCACGGTTGTGACGGTGGCGGGAGTCAGTCTGGTTAATGTGGTAACCGGCTCGTTTTTCGTCGAGTCGATCCTGAATATACCGGGCATAGGGCGCTATTTTGTGACTTCGGTTACGGCACGAGACTATCCGGTGATCATCGGCACAACGCTGCTGTACGCGGTGCTGGTGATGGTTATGAATCTGATCGTTGATGTGACATACACCGTCCTCGATCCACGAATTAAATATCACTAACAATGAATAGTTCACAAACATCAAGATTACTCTCTGTTGGGTTCATCGTACCGGATCGTAGAACACCGTTCGGGCAGTTTGTGCGACGCTTTTCGCGCAATCGAGCAGCGGTGGTGAGCGGTTTATTTGTGCTGCTGCTGATCGTTGTGGCGGTTTTCGCGCCGCTGGTTGCGCCGCGCGGTTACGACGAGGTGAATTTCGCTGCAATTACGGTGGAACCGTCGGCGGCGTATCTGCTCGGGACGGATGCACTGGGGCGCGATGTTTTGTCGCGCTTGATTTACGGCTCGCGGGTGTCGCTGCTGGTGAGCTTTGTGGCGCAGACCGTGATCATCATGATTGGCGTTCCGATCGGGATCATTTCCGGCTTCTATGGGGGCTGGGTGGATATGGTTATCCAGCGGGTGATCGACGTGCTGTACGCATTTCCGTCGCTGCTGTTCATCATTATCATCATGACGTATTTGCAGGGGACGTTGAGCGAATCGGAGGGCGCGCTGGCGGAGGTATTGGCCCGGATTAATGATAGTACGGGTGGTTTGCTGGGGGTGTTGATTGCGCTGGGGCTGGTATTCTGGCTGACGATCTCGCGGATTGTGCGAGGGGAAGTGCTGGCACAGAAAGAGAAGGAATTCATCCTCGCGGCGCGGGCGATGGGGGCTACTAACCGTCATTTGATGGTACACCACATTTTGCCGAATATCTTAGCGCCTGTACTGGTGGCAATCGCGTTCGGGATTCCTAACGTGATCATGCTGGAGGCGGGATTATCGTATCTGGGACTTGGGACAAAACCGCCGATTCCGTCGTGGGGATTGATGATTGCCGAAGGGGTGAAGAATTACCGGTCGTTCCCGCACCTGTTGATCTGGCCGGGGGTGACACTGGCGCTCACGCTGCTGTCTTTTAACTATCTGGGCGATGGAATCCGGCAGGCGTTGGACCCATCGTTAAGGAATAAGTGATTTTAAGCTGGCTTCGAAAAAAGTATGTAGGAGAAAAATTGTGAAACTGCTATTCAATGTCGGAAAACTGATTGATGCAACCGGCGCAGATGCGCGCGAGAAGATGTCTGTGCTTGTCGAGAATGGCCGGATCGCACAAATTGGCGCACAGGGTACGATTCAAGCGGCGGATGCGACGGTGATTAATGCTCCTGATCAGACTTTGATTCCCGGATTGATCGATACGCATTTCCATTTATTTTTACTGTTACTGAATCCGGTGGGCGGCCCAAGCGAAGTGACGCATATGGCTGATGAGATGGTCGCGACGAAGGTGTTTAAGGCGGCTAACGCGGCCAAAGTCTGGCTGCAAATGGGGGTGACGACGGTACGCGACGCCGGCGCGGGCGAATTCATGGCGGTTGCTATGAAAGAAGCGATCCGGGATGGATATACCCCCGGCCCGCGCGTTGTTGCCAGCGGCCCGCTGATCGCGCAGACGGGCGGGTTTCGTCCCGGCAGTAACAGCCACGGCGTGGAAGTGACGGGCGCGGATGAGGCGCGGCGCGAAGCACGGATTCACCTGAAAGCGGGGGTGGACGTGGTGAAGATTTACGGCGCTTCTACGATCGGGGGCGGCGGGGGACGGTTGATTTCCGAACCGGGCTGGACGCAATTCACGGTTGAAGAAATGCGGGCGATTGTTGAGGAGGCGCATAAACCCGGCCGGCTGACTTCGTGCCATACGGGGAGCGCTCAGTCGATCAAGAATGCTATATTGGCGGGTGTTGATTTCATCGACCATGCTACTTTTATGGATCAAGAGTGCATTGACATGCTGCTGGAAACGAACACGCCGATTGTGCCGACACAGGCTATCGCGTGGAGTCTGGAGCGGTATGGCGAGAAGATGGGATTCGGGCCGCATATCGCCCGCAAAAGCGCAGAGGTGAGCGCTGTTTCGATGAAGTGCCTCGCGAACGCGTATCAGGCGGGTGTGAAGATCGCTGCGGGGACGGACGCGGATAACCCACATGCTTCGTTGGCGAAAGAATGCGAACTGCTGACGGAGATCGGCATGTCGAATATGGAAGCGCTGTTGGCCGCAACCAAGACGGCAGCGGAAATATTGAAGCTGGATGCGAGCCTCGGAACGATTGAGGTTGGGAAGATCGCCGATCTGGTGCTGCTGGATAAAAATCCGGTGGAGGACATCCGCAACCTGACCAGTGTGTCGCGCGTGTTTCAGTCCGGTAAGGAAGTACAACTGCCGCTTTATGATCTGACCGATTTCTTCAATAAAGTGAATTGAGGCCGAGGGGATGATGAGCGAGCGAAAACTGCGGATCGAAACCGATCGCGCTCCGGCTTCGACGGGATTCCGGTCACAGGGGTTGGTGGCGGGGGGTATTTTCTTCGGCGCGGGACAGATCGGCGCGGAGATGCCACAGCCGGGGGTACTGCGGGAACCCAGTGAGGAGATGAGCCAAGCGGTGCAAATTACGCTAGGGCATCTTGACGCGGTTACGAAAGCCGCCGGACTGACCCGTGAGCGCGTGTTTGAGGTGTCGGCCTTCCCTAAAGTGGAGGGGCAGGAAGATGTTATCCTTCGGGAGACTACGCAGTTCCTCGGCTTCAGGCCGGAGCTGTTCAACTGTCATGCTGTGTTTGATGTGGCGATGCATGCGCTGATCGAGATGGATTGGATGGCGGCTGAGGCAAGTGTTCCGCTGAAGCAAGCTGCTGACTGGCTGCGCCCGCTGGGGCATGTGCGTTCTGAAGCGGCTATCGAGAGCGGCCCATTTCTGATGTGGAATGGGCTGCGGGGATTCGGGAATGATCTCGGCGAGGCGTCCCACGCGCTGTTGAGCGGGCTGAAGGGGCAGATGGAAGCGGGCGGCGGGAGTCTGGGGGACTTGGTCAAGCTGACGATTTACCTTCATGCTTTTGACCCGTACCCGATGTTTAACGAGGCGACGAAGCTGTACTTCGCGGATATTATTCCTCCGGCGCGGTCGGTGATTGTGTCACCGGAGATCACCGGAGACGCCAAAATTGTGATTGATGTTGTGGCACTGAAGCCGGCATGAACGGCGCGGGTGAAGGGAAAGACGAGGTAAGCAATGACAGCGGCTGTTGACTTGAAACCGGGGGCGAAGATCGCGGTTGAGACCTGTTTAGGGATCAATGCGTCAGACCGGGTGATCATCTTCACTGATGAGCCGACGCAAGCGATTGGCGACGCTTTGTATGAAGAAGTGCGTGAATTGGGGGCGCAGGTCGTCCTGAAAACACTGGAAAGCATCGGGCCGCGACCTTTGATGGAAGTACCGGAGGCGTTGTGGGCATTTCTGGACGAGTACCAGCCGACGGCGACGTTTTATGCGGCTTCAGGTCAAAAGGGCGAAATCCGGTTCCGGATTCCGCTGATTGAAACCTTGAACATCAAGTACCGGGTTCGTCATGGACACATGATCGGGATCACGCCGGAGATCATGCAATCGGGGATGCGATCCGATTATCACAAGGTGGCAAAGCGGACGCACGAGGTGTATGAACTGGTGAAGCAGGCGAAAGCGATCCGCGTCACGAACCCAACCGGAACGGATTTGACGGGTTACTTTGACCACGAGCACCTGAAGTGGGTGATCTGGGACGGGCTTTATCACCAACAGGCGCGGTGGGGCAACCTGCCGGAAGGCGAGACGTTCACCTCGCCAATCAATGTGGAAGGCGTGATCACGGCGTCGATTATGGGAGACTTTTTTAGCAAGAAGTACGGTTTGCTGAAGGAACCGATCCGGCTGGAAATACAGAATGGGTGGCTTACCGGCTGCACCCACGCTGATACGGCTATGACGCAAGAATTCTGGTCGTACCTCGACGGGGTGGAAAATGGTAGGCGAATAGGTGAATTCGCGGTTGGCACCAATGAGTTTTTGGGGCGGTTGATCGGCAACCTGTTACAGGACGAGAAGTTCCCCGGTGTGCATGTGGCGTTCGGCAACCCATACGCTAATTACACGGGCGCGACGTGGGACAGCCCGGTGCATGTGGATGTTGTGATTGAGCGAACGAGCGCGTGGGTTGACGGCCAGAAAATCATGGAAGATGGGCGTTTTGTGTATTAGCCTGAATTGAAATCTCCGCAGAAGGCACACCTGCCGCACAAAATGGACGCGGCAGGTGTGCGGTGAATATCCCCTTTTGAACAACCACTGGAAGCAGGGCGTGACGGGCTGGTGAGCAGGAGTCCTGTTCGGGCGCGTTCATTCTCACAAATTCAATATGGATTGGTATGATATAGGGCAGCGCAAACAAGTGATGTGAACAAGCATGACAGATTCGATTGTGTTATCGGTAGTGTTTTACGGGTTCACGCTGTGGCTGGGGCTGTATCTGGTGGGGCGAGACCGGCAAAAACCGGCGCTGGTGTTCAGCGGGGTTGGGCTGCTGGGATACGCGGGGGGATTGGCTCTGACGGCGTTGATTGATGCCGCACCGAGTCCGGCGGTGGGGGCGCTGCTGCAAGGGTGGCGGCTGCCGCTTTTGTTCGTGCCGACACTGGGATGGTTCGGGGCGGCGGTTCATTTGCTGCCGGAGAAGGTGGGAAATGAAGGCCTGCGGCGGGCGGTGCGGTGGGGTGTTTGGTTGGCGATTGGGCTGCTGTTCGGGGTGAGCCTGACGGTGGGTGTGCCGGTGGGCGGCGGGTTGTATATGACGCTGGGGGTGGTGAGCACGGGACTGCTGGCGGCGGCGGTGGGGCTGGTGATGCGCGGGTTATGGACCGCGAGACCGGGCAGGCTGTGGGTTCCGCTGCTGACGATGAGTTTATTCTTGGCGCTGAGCGTGACGTTCCTGTTTTTCCCGGTGGTGATTGTGTCGGGGGCGCTGTTACTGCTGCTGGTGGGGATTGATCTGCTGGGATTGGGGATTTGTATCGCGGTGTTGGACGCATTTGACGAAGGTGAAGCGCTGCTGCGGGATGTGCTGTACTCGCTGACGCGGGCGGGGCTGGCGGCGGTGGTGTTCGGCGGGCAGGTGGTGCTGGCCGGCGGGCACGATTTGGACTTTCCGCTGCTGGCGCTGTTGTTCGGGGTATTGGGGGCGGCGATTGCTTCGCAGGCGTGGTCGGGCGCGATTCAGCGGGGGGTAGACCGGTTGGTGCTGGCGCGGCTGCCCGGTCTGCGGGAGGAACGGGCGCAATTGGCTGCGGCGGCGGCGGCGATCTCGCGGGTTGATCCAACCTCGGATGTGCTGCAACTGGATGAGGCGGCATTCGGACGGCTGACCCGACGGGCGTTGAGCCATCTGAGTGATTTGCCGCGATTGGCGAGCAGTCCGCTGATCAATTTGCCGCAGGTCGAGGCGGAATTGAACGGGCGGGGCGGCGGCACACTGGAACGGGCGGCGGCGCTGCAACGGGTGCTGGTGACGCGGATTGAGCGGTTGAAGCCGGCGGAGGGGGGGCTGTATGGGACGACGGATGCGTGGCGTTATTACAATGCGTTGTATTACCCGTATGTGCGGGGGGTGAAGCTGTTGGGACGGAACGGGAGCGATGGATTGGAGGCCGAGGGGCAGACGGTGGTGGCGTGGTTCCGGGCGCAAGTTCCAGAGCGGACGCTGTACAACTGGCAGAACGCGGCGGCACGATTGATCGCGCAGGATTTGCGGGAAGGCGCGGAGACTGCCGCCTAGGGGGGTGTTTGTCGTCGTCGTCGTCGTCGTCGCCGACAAAGATTACGGTACCCCCTCCTAACCCGGCAGCCGCACAAGGCGCTGCACGCCGAAGCATCAGGGGAGGCAAAAGACAGGGGAGACTGGCGCAGACAAGCCCGGAAGCTCACCCCTTAGCGGTTGCTGCTGCCAAGTGGTGAGGGGGAAATGGCCTGATTGGCGGCAGTGGCGTCATTGTCATTGGCAGCGGAGTGCCAAGTTCAGTTACAAGAGGGAGACACCAAGAAAGCCATGTTCCGACCCTTTGCCGGAGAGGTTGGCGGCGGCGGCGGCGGCGGCGTGGCGGTGAAATGCGGCGGGAATACCCCCTCCTGCGCTTCGCGCTTCCCGGCAGCAGCACAAGGCGCTGCACGCCAAAGCGTTAGGGGAGGAAAAAGGCAGGCTGCATGAACATGGCCGCCACACGGGTTGGGATATGCGGTTGTTAAGCTGCGCGCGGCGCGGTGATGCAGGCGACGCTGAATACAGTGTAGCAGAGATGGAGGGGGTTAGGGTGACCATTTGGAAGAACATTTGGTAACTTTTTGGCGGTTGAGTCGTTAACTATTTTGAGAGGAAACGATTGTTAAGACGGTTGGGGGATGGTTAGAAAATGGTTTGTGGGGGTGAGATGAACGGATGGGACAGGCGGGGCGGTTTGAGGGGGCAGCGGCAGAAGTTGTCATTCTGCTGTAGGATACATAGAACGTTGCAAACAACATGCTGGGGCAGAATGTCTGATGAATGAACAAGTGCGGGCGCTGTTTGAGGAAGACCGTCGCGACTCGCAAACCTTCCGTGAAGACGAGGCGTTTGTGGCCAGTCAAGCACGGCGCGGGCGGGTAGAGGATTTGTTGGCGGGGAAAAAGCTGCATGATGCCGACGACTTTTACCACGCGTCTTATATTTTGCAGCACGGGGAGCGGCTGGAACACTGGGCGCAGGCGCATCTGCTGGCGCGGACGGCGGCTGAACTGGGGCATCCGAAGGGGCGGTATCAGGCGGCGGCAGCGTTAGATCGCTGGCTGATGCATATGGGACTGCCGCAGAAGTTCGGGACGTGCAGCGTGGTGGACGGCGACGGTTGGCGGTTGTGGGACATTGACCCGCAGACGAGCGACGAGGAACGCGAGGGATGGGGTGTGCCGGCGCTGGAACAACTGCTGGCGCGGGCTTATGAAGCGTTCGGGCAGGCGAGACGGTCGGAGCGGTTTGCCGAACCCCTGCTGCGGGTGGAGGTGAGCGGGGTGAAGATCGGGCTGTACGAAGTGGGGATTCCGCCGCTGGACGGGGACGGGGTGCTGACGGATGTGCCGTCGTATACCCCGCTGGAACGGCATGATCCACGCCCGAAGCACCTGCCGCCGAATGTCACGCTGTGGCGGTTGGGGCGGTTGTTTTGCGCAAAGGACAGCCGGAGCCGGGTGGTGTGTTCGTGGCATCCGTGCCGGTGGGCGGTGCTGGAACCGGCAGGGGTTGACCCGGAAGACATCTTTGAACGGCTGGAACGGCAACCGCAAGCGCTGAGCGCGACGAATGTGTATTGGACGCGGGTGGCGGTGGCGGCGAACCCCGCGCACTGCTGGATCGTGGGCGGGGTGTTGGGGCAGCCGGCGCTGGCTAAGCTGGCGCTGAGTCTGGTGAATTAGGGTCAGTTGATGCGAACCGAACCGAGCGCCGGCAGCAAGAACTGTTCATAGATCACCACGTTTTCGGCAGCGTCGGGGGTGAAGGTGATGATCACGACGCTGTTGTCTCCTTTGACCGTATAGGCGATGTTGATATAGTAGCCGTTCCCCCCGGAGTACATGCGGTTGATCGTCCACACTTGTGAGCGGATGACGACGCGCTCCGGCAAATTTTCCTGTGTGATCTTATAAAATTCTTTGACGGAATCGATGTAATAGCGCGCATCCTGATTGAAGACGGGGGCGTACATGATGCCGCTGCGACTGGTGCGGGAGGGTTGAAAGACGGTGGCACTGCCGCTGGTGTCCACCCAACCTTTGGGATAAACGTAGCGTAGACCCAGATTGTTATTGGTTTGGACGAGGAGCTGAAGGCGAGAAATGGGTATGTCGAAGCTCACTTGCATGTGCTGAATACAGCCGGAATCCGGTGATTGAGCGGGATTGTTGAGGAAGGCGATACCGATTAAGACCGGACACGAGTTCAAGCCGGAGAGCATGACGCCATGCCCCATGCCGGGGAAGGTGTAGCGGTAGTGGTTGGAGAGGGTTTGGGCGGCGAGTTCGGCCCATTCGGGCGGGGTGACGGGATCGAATTGGCCGCTGGTGATGAGGACGGGGATGTCGCTGGAAACGGCTTGATTTTCGATGGGGTCGGGGTTAGCGGTGTGCCAGCGGCTACAGAAGTTGGTGTATTCAAGGATTTCGCCGGTTGAGAAGGTCGATTCATCGAAACCGTAGAGGCGGACGAGTTCGGGATATTGACGCGCTGATTCGATGATTTTGGCGACGTTGACGAAGGGTAATTCTTCGTTGCAGTTGATGGTCACATTCAGGCCGCCGCTGAAGTTATACAGATCGGCGTAGGGCTGGCTGGCAAGGTAGTTGAAGGGTTCAAAGTTGCCATCCTCGTAGGCCTGATAGATGATGCGGGGGAGGATGCTGGAGGCGTGGTTATAGTAGAGGAAATGCTGAAAGGTGTTGAACAACTGGACACCGTTGAGCGAGTTGGTGTAATTCTGCGGGCTGCCCTGCTCGTCGGGGATGCTCATGTGGAGGTCGATGGGGGCTTCCTGAAGGCGGAAGGCGAGTTCGTAGGTGACTTCACGCAGATTGGGATAGTTGGCGGCGCAGGTGGTGTCGGCGGCACAGGTGGTGAAAACTTCTTCGAGGACACGACTCAGGGTGAAGAAGCTGGTTTCCTGCTGGCTGACCTGCGGCGGATAGACGCCGTCGATGATGACGCTGCGGATGGCCTGCGGATGGTCACGCATGAGGGTGAGGGCGAGACGCGAGCCATAGGAGATGCCTAAGAGGTTGACCTGATTGTAACCGAGGGCTGTCCAGACATCGACGACATCCTGCGCGAGGATGGCACTGGTGTACATGCCGAGATCAAC
>JAFLCH010000159.1 GCA_017303775.1 Anaerolineae bacterium
TCGGTCATCGTCTGGTAGAAGCCGTCGAAACCGTAGCGCGTGAACAGCGCTACAGTCACGTCAGTCTCGTCGTGCGGGTCACGCTGCCCGCCAATCGGGCTTATTTCGAACGCATGGGATACCATGTCGCCGGCTACGAGACTCATAACGGCCACACTCAGCCGACCATGATCAAAATGCTCAAAACCATCGCCTGAAAAAATTTTTACCGGAACTTGCCCACAGGAGAATTGACATGCCGCTCGCCATTCAAGAAGATATGCTGCCGGGGAAAACGGCGCTCGAACGTTTCGAAAATGCCCGTGCCTTAGGCTTTGCCGGGGTCGAAGTCTGGGGCAAAGACCTCACTCCCCGCGTCCCCGAATTAGCCGAAGCCGTCGAGCAGACCGGCGTCGTCATCTCGGCGGTCAATCATGGGCGGCAGGGGCGCTTGCTCGATCCGGATCGTGACGAACGGGAACGCGCGTTGGCCGAATTTCGCCAATCGGTTGTCGATGGCGTCGATCTCGGCGCGGCAGGTGTCATCCTTGTGCCACACTTCAACGCCCCCACACTCCCCGATCTCACCCCCTATAAATCCGTCGTCCAACTGGAATACGAGATGCTTCACAACCATCTCCGCACCCTTTCGGATTATGTCTACGCCATCGGCATCGACCTCTACATCGAACCGGTCAACCGCTACGAAACCCATTTCCTCAACACCCTTGCCGATGCCGTCAAAGTCCGCCGCAAAATCAAAGATCACCCCCACGTCAAGCTCACCGCCGATCTCTTCCACATGGCCATGGAAGAACAAAACACCGTGGCCGCCTTGCGTGAGTACGCCAACGATCTCGGTTACATCCATGTCGCCGATAGCAACCGTCGCCTTCCCGGTCAGGGCATGACGGACTTCGCGGCAGTCGGTGTCGCCCTGTGTGAAGTTGGCTACACCGGTTGGATCGCTCTCGAATGTGGTCGCCCCGGTCACAACAGTGACCACGCGCCCCACTACATGAGCGAACTGCCTGCCGCCCTTGAACTGCTGCGGCGTGTTGGTTTGGGGAATTAAAGGATCAATACAGGGGTTATCGCCCGCCCTCATGCATCACACATCAGGGCGGGCGGGACGTTCTGCTAAAAGCTAGATTTTCAAGCGGAGTTCATTCGTCGCTTGGAAGCCGAGGTCTTCGTAAACCGGGCGTCCTTCTGCGCTGGCGTGCAAACTGATGGTATGAATCTCGTGTTGCCCGCACCATTCCACAATACTCTGAATCATCCGCCGTGCCAGACCGCGCTTGCGGAATGCCGGTTCAGTGTAGACGTTCATGATGTAACCACGGTACGGGGACATATCCATCATCTGCGGTGGCCAGTCCACCACCCACAAACCGGCTCCGGCGGCCAATTGACCATCCGTTGTTTCCACCAGCCAGTTGTGGTAACGACCATCTTCTAAACGGTCATGCAGCCAGAGTTCAAATGCTTTTTCCAGCTCATCCAGCTTGGCCTCGTCGCTGTAGCCCATATCTTCATACATATGGCGGCGCTGGGCAACCAATTTGGGGAGATCACCAAGAGCAGCTTCACGAATGACGTAAACGTCGCGGCCAGCCAGACTTTGAATAGACGTGATGTCAGTTTGTTCCATTCTTTTTATGTTGAACACCTCCTCGTCGGTTTCAGCATGTTTTTGCGAAATTGCGGGCGGCAGTATAACAGAATGGGACGCATTTGCAATCCCTATTTTGTCACCGTTTTCCCCGCGCCTTTTCGACTATACAACCGATTTGGCATATCAAGTATTGAGCCTGCCCGAACCCCTGCTTCAGGGGTACTTTCCTGCCGGATTCCTACCCCTGTGGGCAGCGGGTGCGGCGGCTCATCAGCGGCTCGCCCAGTGCCGGTTGTGCCTCCGGTTCAGTCGCCGGCAGCGGCACCACCAGAATCGAAGTCTCCCCGCCCACCGCGGTGATGTCCAGCGCTTGCAAGAACGGGAAGTAATCACACGCCGCCGTCGGCAGTTCAAGCGTCACCACGCCGTCCCCGTCGCTGCGCATCCGCTCCTCGCCTGCCATGCTGTACCGCCGCACGGAGGTCGCCCCCTCGCTCACTGGCAGCAGCAGCGTGATCGGGTCAAGCGTGATATTCCACACCACATACAACCGTTCCCCGCTCTCAGGCCGGTCAAAGCGGATCACCGTCGCGCGGTTGTCCAGCACCGTCACGCTCGCTTTCTCCAGCATCCCTTCGCCCAGCAGTTCCGTCACCAACTGGTAAGCGCGGGTGATAGGCCGTGCCGTGCCGGGGGCAGGGTGCTGCCGGAAGCACACCGCCCCGCGTTCATTGCGGTACATCCCGAACGCATCCCCGAAGCAGATCTCCCCCGCCTTACACACCGGATTCAGCCGGTACGGGAAATCGGTTCCCGCCGGTTGGTTCCCGCAGTCATCATAAAGTTGATGATAAAAAATGACCTCCGCCCCCTCCGCCAGTGCATACGCGCTGCTCTGGATGAAGAATTCCGCCTGTTGTTCGCTCGTCGCCCGCATCTCTTTTTCAGCCGGACTCTTCGCCCAAACCGGGCCGGGGTAATCATCCCACACCGGCACACCGCTCTCGTTCAACCAGATCGGTCGCTTCAGCTTATACGCGATCAAGGTTTGATCCACCACGTTCACCAGCCACCCGCTGCGCCACGGATAGCTGTAGTTATGCACAGCCACCGCGTCCATATACCAGTTGTTCGCCTCGCGGAACGGATCATTCTCAAAAATAGCCAGCACCCGCGCCAGCCAATTATCCTGCGTCGGGTACAGCAGCCCGCCGAACATCACCTGTAATTCCGGGTCAACTTGCTTAATCACCAGATACGCCGTCTTCAACAGTCGTGCGTAATCCCCGATGCTCCCCGACCAGAACGGCTTATGATCCGGCTCATTCCAGATTTCCCACACCCGGATACCTTCACCCTTCCGCCAGCCTTCCGCTGCCGCCAGCTCACCCCCCGGACGGTAGCGCTCCACCGCTGCCTGCACGAAATGCACCCACGGATTTTTCGGGTTCAGCGCCTTATCCGGCCCCGGCGTATCGCTTCCATCCGCGTAAATCGGTTCTTGCAGCCCTTGAATCCGGCTGCCATCCGCGTAAAACGCCGGTCGCCCCAACAAAATCGCGTTGATCTGCAAACCCTGCGCCATATCATCCCGCACCAGCCGGTCATACCCCGACCAGTCAAACGTGCCTGCCTCCGCCTCCACCCGATCCCAATAAATCGGCCAGCGGTTCCAACCCGCCCCCAACGCCAGCGCGTTCTGGTAGCGTTCCACCGGCGCGATCTCTTCCACACCGCTGATGTGGTTGATCCCGAAGCGGTTCGACCGCATATAATCATCATTTGAATGGACGGAAAGGGTTTCCTGTGCCTGTAGAGAACCAACACTCAACAGCAGCAGTGCGAGCAGCAAAGATACGGCACGACTCATGCGTAAATATTCCTCCTAACCATCCCTTAGCTGAGAATGGGTGCGAATCGCTCTCACAACCAAGCTAGAACCAGTCTATCATGTTCAAAGCGCTTTGGGGCTTGAGGTGCGTCACAGGATCCCTTCAGCCCGCAAATGGTCGATCAGTGCGGGAATGAACACATCCTGCCCCGCGATCAATGGCGGCACACCATCCGCCAGCCGTACCCACTCAAACGCCAGCACAATAGGGGACTTGTCCCCGCCTTCGCTGGGGTCATCCTCATAATGCGTCCATCGTTCGGGAGGTGTGTCCATACACCACACATGATAAAACGTCCGCCGTTGAATATGCGCCCGCCCAAAGTCGGCCATATCGCGCTCGGCACGCCCCAGCCGTACCCCTAACCGCAGCCCGCGCAGCCCCGTTTCTTCTGTCGCCTCACGCAGCGCCGCCTCGCCATAATCCTCACCGGCCTTCAGGCTGCCCCCCGGCACTTGTATACCCGCCTCCGGTGCGTCAGGGTGCAGCATAATCAACAACCGCGCTCCGTGGGTGATGTAAACCAGTGCCTTCTCCCGCACAGGCCGCCCTTCATCCCCCCACATATTCCCGTCGCAGCAGCCCGAACTGCTTGATGTCCACGAATCGCCCGTGTTCCCAGCAGCTTTCTCGCCAGATTCCCTCAACCTTAAACCCGCATTTCAACAGCACCCGCTCCGAACCCGCATTCCCGTCCGTGCAGTCTGCCTGAATCCGGTGGACCTGTAACTGCTCGAAGCTCCAGCCGATGACCGCGTGCGCCGCTTCTGTCGCGTAGCCCTTGCCCCACTGAGCCGGCTGAATATGGTAGCCAATATCCACACGCCGGTTGTCTTGATCCCAACCATAGGTTCCCGCCGTCCCGATCACCGTGTCATCCCCCGCCAGCGTGATGCCCCACGTAACCCCTTCTTTCTGCTCAAACGTCCCGTTCAGCCAGTCGATCAGTCCTGCCGCCTTCTCCGGTGTGTCCGTCGGATCATTATTCAGGTAGCGCAGCACCTCCGCCGAGCCAAAAATCGCCATGATCGCCGCCGCGTCCCCTGCCGTCATCTGCCGCAGTCGCAAGCGTGCCGTCGTCAGCACCGGAAACGCGCTAAAGTCAAAAAGGCTCATCATCTATTCCCCTTCAAATTGGATGTTGCCGTTGGTCTATGCGGCTGTGAAGTTGATGAGTGAACAACCCACCCATTGAACATCTGCCGCCGCTTAAGAGTAAGAGTGCAAAGACCATCAGGAGGATCACCCCTATGAGACATTCCCGCCTGCTGTGGATCGCCCTCATGCTGTTCATTTCTGTGTTCGGCATGACTGCCGCGCAGGACGCCCCCCTCATCGAGGAATTTTCGGTTCCCGCCGGTTCTCATCCTCATGATGTCGCCCCCGCCGCCGATGGCACCATCTGGTACACCTCACAGTTTACCGGCGAACTCGGTCGCTTTGATCCTGCTACCGGTGACATCCAGTTGATCCCCCTCGGTGAGAATTCCGCCCCCCATGGTGTCATTGTCGGGCCGGACGGCGCGGCATGGATTACCGACAGCGGTCTAAATGCCATGGTACGCGTAGATGACGAAACCCATGCTGTCGAAGTCTTCCCGCTCCCCATCACCCGTTCCGCCAACCTCAATACCGCCGCCTTCGATACAGCCGGCATCCTCTGGTTCACCGGTCAGAACGGCTTCTACGGGCGGCTCGATCCAGCCACCGGTGAAGTCGAAGTATTCGAGGCGCCGCGTGGGCGCGGCCCTTATGGTATCACTGGCACACCTGCCGGAGAAGTATTCTACGTATCCCTTGCCGGTAACCATCTCGCGCAGGTGGATACCGTCACCGGTCAAGCCACCGTCATCGAACCACCCACGCCCCGTCAGGGCGCGCGCCGCGCATGGACGGATTCCACCGGTCGCGTGTGGGTCAGCGAATTCAATGCCGGTCAGGTCGCCGTCTATGACCCTGCTGATCAAACGTGGCAGGAGTGGAAGCTCCCCGGCAGCCGTCCTCAAGCCTACGCCGTCTACGTCGATGGCTGCGATAAAGTCTGGCTCAGTGACTTCGGAGCCAACGCCCTCGTCCGCTTTGATCCAGAAACGGAAACCTTTGACGTTTTTCCCTTGCCCGGCCCCAACGCCGCCGTTCGTCAAATTCTCGGTCGCCCCAACGAAATCTGGGGTGCCGAATCGGGCGTCGATAAACTGGTCGTGATCCGCACCGATTGCGACCGCTGACTCGTTCCACGCATCCGCAGGGAAGGGCGCTTCAGCCGCTTCCCTGTTCTCTACTTTTTACCCTTGCCGCTTCCGCCGCCCTTCGGGCTGTTATTGCCGGACGGAGTCTTAGAACCCTGCTGCTGATTACTGCCGCCTTTTTCGCCGGATTTTTTGCTGTCAGCCATCGTTACATCTCCTCATCAGTTCGCTGTTGGGATTGTATCATGAGACCGCTCACACACCATGAAACCGTTTTTTGCCTGCCCTTTTTGTTTTGCGGTACACTTCGGCGGTACACGAATTGACGGATTTGAATTAGAATACGGGTATGGTGCCGTTGGCTGGGTAACTTTGCTTACCTGCGCCGCGTTATAATGAGGTAGTTGAATGGCAACATTGAAGAAGGAAACGCTGCTGGAATGGTACCGGCAGATGTTTTTGATACGCCTGTTTGAAACCAAGTGCGATGACCTCTACAAAGAGAAGAAGATCACCGGCGTGTATCTTCACCTCTACAGCGGTCACGAAGCAACCGGTGTAGGCGCGCTCGCCGCCCTCCGCCCCTCCGATCATGTCATCACCGCTTACCGCGATCATGGCATCGCCATCGCCAAGGGCGTCGATCCTAAACCCATCATGGCCGAAATGATGGGCAAGAAGACCGGCACCAGCGGCGGTAAAGGTGGCTCCATGCACCTCGCCTCCCGTGAACATAACTTCTGGGGTGGTTATGCCATCGTCGGCGGTCATCTCCCCCTCGCCACGGGCATCGGCCTCGCCTGCCGCTACAACGAAACCGATGAGGTCGTCATCTCCTTCATTGGCGATGGCGCTACCAACAACGGTTACTTCCACGAAGCCCTCAACATGAGCCAGATTTGGGATCTCCCCGTTGTCTGGATCATCGAGAACAACCTCGTCGGCATGGGCACGCGCATCGAAGACTCCAGCGGCCAAACCGAACTCCACAAACGCGCCATCGCCTACAACATGAAAGATGCAGGCCGCGTCGATGGTCAGGATGTCATCAAGGTCAACGAGGTCGTCAGTCAAGCGGTTGAATACGCCCGCACCACCGGCCCCGTCCTCATCGAATCCATGACCTACCGCTACAAAGGGCATGGTGTCTCGGATCGTTCCTACGACAAGCGTCTCGCCGACGAACTCAAGGAATGGCTCGAAAATAAAGACCCCATCCAGCTTCTCGCCAAGACTCTCAAGGCCAAGTACAAAGGCATCCAGAAAGAACTGGACGCCATCGAGCAGCAGTGCGCTGTGGATGTCGAGGACGCGACTCAATTCGCCCTCAACAGCCCCGATCCCACTTACGAGGATCTGATCAGCAACGTTTACGTACAGTCATAACCGCCAATAGCTTTCGCCCCGGCTAATCTGTGCGGGGCACTTAGGGAACGATTGAGGACGAACTATGTCGGAAAAGATGTTACCGATGCGCGAAGCGCTCCGAATTGCGCTTCGAGAAGAAATGCTCCGGGATGAGCGCGTCTTTGTGATGGGTGAAGAAGTCGGTCAGTGGCAGGGAACGCACAAAGTCACCCGTGGCCTGCTCGAAGAATTCGGCGCCAAACGGGTTCGAGACACCCCCATCAGCGAAATGGCGATTGCCGGTGCAGCCGTTGGCGCGGCCATGATGGGGCTGCGACCCGTCGCCGAAATGATGACTCTCAACTTCGCTTTTCTGGCGCTGGATGCCATCGTCAACCACGCCGCCAAAATTCACTATATGTTCGATGGGCAGTTCCGTGTGCCGCTGGTCATTCGTGCCGCCACCGGTTGGGGCAATCAGGCCACCGCCACCCACTCCCACACACCCGAACCCATTTTCGCCCATTTCCCCGGCCTCTATGTCGGCTGCCCGTCCAATCCGGCGGACGCCAAAGGCATGCTCAAGGCCGCCATCCGTGACGAGAATCCGGTGCTCTTCACCGAATTCATCGCCCTCTATCCCAAGCCCGGCCCCGTACCGGACGACGAAGATTATATCGTCCCCATCGGCAAGGCCGACGTGAAGCGCGAAGGCAAGCACGTCACCATCGTCAGCTTCGGCAGCGGTGTCGACTGGTCGCTCCATGCCGCCGATGAACTCGCCAAAGACGGCGTCGAATGCGAAGTCATCGACATGCGCTGGCTGCGTCCCCTCGACATGAACACCGTCTTCGAAAGTTTCAAAAAGACCAACCGCTGTGTCGTCGTGGAAGAAAGCCTCCCGATGTACAGCTTCGGCAGCGAAATCGCCGCCCAGATTCAGGAAAACATGTTTGACTACATGGATGCCCCCGTCAAGCGCGTGAGCGCCATGGATGTACCGTTGCCCTATGCTCGCGATATCGAATTGATGGCGCTCCCCAATGCCGATAAGGTGGTAGCAGCCGTGAAAGAGGTGCTGTAATGGCGACCCCGATTACTGTCTCAATGGATGGAACCCTCATTAGCTGGCTCAAGCAGGCCGGCGATAGTGTCAACAAAGGCGATGTTGTCGCCGAAATCGAGGCCGACAAGGCCACAGTAGAAGTCGAAGCGCCTGCCGCTGGTGTTATCAGCGGACTCAGCGCCAACCCCGGCGACAATCTGCTCGCCGGTCAGGTCATCGGCTCGGTTGGCGAAGGTGGTGGCGCAGCCGCCCCCGCGCCGGCCCCTGCTGCCGAAGCCCCCGCCCAGCCGGTTGTCAAAGCCGCCGAACCAGCCGCGCCAGCCGGTGCAGCCGCCCGTACCAACGGCGCGCCCAAACCCGCTCCTGCTCCTGCCGATGACGATGGCCGCATCAAGGCCTCGCCCGTCGCCCGCAAGATCGCCGAAGAACGTGGCATCAATCTCGCCGACGTGACCGGCAGCGGCCCCGCTGGTCGCATCGTCAAGGAAGATGTGGAAGGCTTCTCGCCCGCCGCGTCACAGGCCGCTCCTGCTGCCCCCGCCGCCAGTCAGCCCGCTTCCGGCAGCGCCCTCGCTGCGCCGCCCGCCCGCAAGCTGCCTGAAGGCGCGGATGTCGAAATCATCGACGTCACCAACATGCGCAAGCGCATCGTCGCCGTCACTGTGGAAAGCAAGCAGTGGACTCCCCACTTCTATGTCACCACCGAAATCGATGTCGAAGCGCTGCTCACCCTGCGCAAGCAGTTGAATGACGGCCTGCCCGAAAATGCCACCAAGATCAGCGTCAACGACATGGTCGTCAAGGCCACCGCTCTCACGCTGCGTCAGTTCCCCAACCTCAACTCGCACTTCTACGGCGACAAAATCGTCCGCCATAAGCGCATCAACATCGGCATCGCCGTCGCGCTGCCCACCGGTGGCCTCATGTACGTCGTGGCTCACGATGCCGATCAAGTTGCTCTGGGGACGTTGGCCGCCGCCAACAAAGAAAAGATCGCCCGTGCCCGCGACGGCAAGGTCAAGGTCGAAGACATCACCGGCGCGACCTTCAGCACCAGCAACCTCGGCCCCTATGATGTCGAACACTTCAGCGCCATCATTAACCCGCCCGAATCCGGCATCATCGCCGTCGGCACAGCCGCCAAAGTTCCCGTCGTCAAGCCCGATGGCACGCTCGGCGTCGGCAACCGCATGAAGGCCACCATCAGCGTCGATCATCGCGTCAGCGATGGTGCGGAAGGTGCGCAGTTCCTTCAGTTCTTCCGTGCCTTGCTGGAAAATCCGATGCGCATGCTCATCTAAATCCGTCTCGCGCAGCATCAACAATCAACGGGGGCTTCGGCCTCCGTTTGTTTAGGAAATCTGACCTTGTCAGCCGAATCCGCACCCCGTCAACACCCTTTCCC
>JAFLCH010000016.1 GCA_017303775.1 Anaerolineae bacterium
ATGACGCGGGGACGAGTTCATGCTGGGGGAGCACCTCGGAGTTGGACAGCAGTCACTTCGTTTCCAACCGCCCCAATCAGGGGACACCGGCGGGCAGCGTGGACTCGATGATGTCGATAGATCTGGATGGGTGGACGCTGAACGATGATCCGGACTTGAACTTCTTCAACTTCCTGATGACCAGCCTGAACCAGCGCACGTTCGGCGAGTACATCGTGGTCTTCCATGTGGGTACTGCCGGCGGTTCGAGCGGCGGTAAACCGGGTAAATAACCTCAACCGGCTCTCGATCAACCGATTGCAATCATACAGGGGTGGAAATTCCACCCCTGTATCGTTTCATGCGTTTGAGTCCGTTCGTGTGTGCGTGGTTAGTCCCGCTGGTCGAGGAGTACCTTCGCGCCGTCGAAGTCGAAGCGGAAGTCCATCCGTGCCAGCCCCAAGCCGCTGAGCGCGCTGGTGATTTCTGGCTGATGTTCTTCGTGGCTGTAGAGCATGAGGAAACCGCCGCCGCCCGCGCCGGTGATCTTGCCGCCCAGCGCGCCTTTCTGTCGGGCGAGGTCATAAGCGAGGTCGATCTGATTATTGCTGATGTCCCGGTTGACGCTGCGCTTTTGCAGCCACGATTGGTGCAGCAGTTCGGCGAAGTCATCGAGCCGGCCTTCCGAAATCGCGCTCAGGATTTCGTAACCCAGCGCCTTGATGCGGTGCATGCGCTCCAGCGTTTGCGGGTCTTGCTCGCGGCTGGCTTTGGATTGGTCGGAGAGGATTTTGCCCGAATCGCGCGATTTGCCGGTGAAGAACAGCATCAACCGGCGCTGGAAGGTGTCGATGACGCCCGCTGGGGCAGCTACCGGATTCACCGTCGTACCCTCTTGTGTGAAGATGATCTGGTTGAGTCCGCCCATGGTCGCGCCGAATTCATCTTGTTTGCCGCTGGGCAGGCTGAGTTTGTTGATGCCGATGTCGCAGGCCATTTCGGCCACTTCGAGCTTGCTCAACTGCCGCCCTTCCAGCGCGGCCAGCGCCGTCACCATCGAAACCGCGACCGCGCCCGACCCGCCCAGACCGGTTCCCGGCGGGATTTGCGACGCCACGAACACATCCAGCCCCGATGTGAGGTTGAATTCCCGCAGGATGGCTTTGGTCAGACCCAGTTCGCCGTCAATCGTGAAGGTTGAACCCGGTTCATGCCGGTAAAACGAACGAAAGTCTGAAGAGATTAATTGGAGCGCGTCACTGGCGCTGTCGGAAATGAAGGTATAGACGTAGCGGTTGATAGCCGTACTGACAACCATACCTCCGAACTGTTTGTAATAGGCAGGGAGATCCGTACCACCGCCGCCGAAGCTGATGCGGACAGGTGCTCGCGCGATAACAAGCAAGTTGAGCCTCCATAAGAACATGCGATGAAGAGAAAGATGATTCATCTCAGTGTAGTATGGAAACCGCGTTCGCGGCAAGAAGGCATCCCTCAACTCTATCCAATAAATGGGTTCAATGATAATCTATTGAAAGGTTACCGCATGTAGAGTTGGTCTTGTTTTAAGAGTCGCTCAAGGGTAGTTATGCTGCTGCGCTTCCTTCGTACTATATTCATACTCCTGTTTGTCGTTGCTGTTTTCACCGGGATCAGCATCTACATTATTCAATCCGACAAGGTTGAACGTCAGCGGATTTATGACGACATCGTCACCCGTGCGATTGAAACAGCGATTTCCCGATCCCTCTACGATGCGACTCGCACGATGGAGGCCGACATCCCGCACTATCGAACCATCATCGTCGGGCAGGATGAATCGCTCTTGAGCGTGGCCAACCGTTACAATACAACCGTTGATGTCATTCGCTTGGCGAATGGACTGCTGTCCAGCGTCGAGTTCGGCGATGGGCGAACCATGTTGGTCATTCCCGAAGGGGTACAGTCGCTGGTGCCACCGCGCCGGCTGCGTACCTATACAGCAGCGAAGGGCGATACGCTGGCGAGCGTCGCCTTGCGCAATAACATCTCGCAGCAGTTGATCGAGCAGGATAATCCTATTCTGGCGCGGCGGGGTGTCATTCCCGGTGACATCATCTTTGTTGCTGATATTCTTCTTTAAAGATGCAGAGGGTCGAACATTGAGTCTGAAAGCGAAATACAGCCTGCTGCTCCTGCTCGTGATGGTGATTGTCGCGGCCTGCGATACCACTATCCCACCCGCGCCGCCGGTTACGGTATGGATTACCGCCGTCTCGGATGAAGAACTGTTGCAGCAAAGTGTCGAAGAAGCCCTGACAGGTACGGCGCAGGGGAATGCCCGGCTGACGGAAACGGTGCTGGCGCAGGGTGGCGTGACTCTGACGCCGTCGCGCACCCCCACCTCGACCTACACGCCCACCCTCGCCCCAACGGTCTTCCTGACGGCGACCCGTACCCCGACGCCCACCCGCACCCCGACCGCGACCTTTGTGCCGCTGGTGACCAATACCCCCGGCAGCCTGACTGACGCAAGTAATAGTTATATCCGCGTGATGAATGCGTGGCGGGCGGTTTCCCCCGGTTCCACGCCGCTGCCGGTTGATGTGTACATCAACGACAAGCGGGTGGCGCGTTCGGTTTCCATCGACGCCATCACCAATTATTTTCAGGTGACCCCCGGTACAGCCCGCGTCACCATTACTGCCGTCGATGCCGGTATCGCACAGGCTGACGCGAACGCTGCGGCGGTAACCTCGCTGGCCAGCACCATCGTAAGCCTCGAACCGGGCGGCATCCAAACCATCATTGTGAACGATATTGGAGCGGGCATCGACCTCAAAGCGATCCATGAAGACCCCAATCCGGTTTCGATTGATACGGGGCGCATTATCATTGTGCAGTTGAACCCCGGTTTGCCGACGGTGAACGTCAATATGCTCGCCGGGACGCTGCGGCTGACGGCCAATTTACGCTCTGGTCAGATGATCGGCCCGTATGATGTCCCGACAGGTGAATATGACATCAATCTGAACGATGTCGGCGCGGATAATGTCCTCATTCAGGAGCTTTCGGACATACGCATCGGCGCGCAGTCCACGTCCATGCTGGTGCTGCTGCCGGTACTCGCTGCCGAAACCGACGTGACAGGGTATCGCCTCATCACCGGTCAAACCGCGCGCGTATCCAGCGATGTGGTGGTGCGTTTTGTGAACGCCTCATCAGCCATCGGCTCAATGAATTTGCAGGTCGGCACCAGCAGCATCATCAATCTCGGGGTGGGCAGCGCATCCTCGGTGCTGCCGGTCGGGCTGCTCGGCACAACCGTCAACGTATCAAGTTCGTCGGGTGGCTCGGTCATTGCCCGCTCGAATCTGGGGCCTTGGCAGGCTGGTGAAGCCAGCAGCGATAAGATTGCCATTGTGGTGCCCCGCACCCCAACCGCCAGTGACCCTGCTCCGGTGGGAATCCAGATCTTCGCACAGGACGCGCAGCCTTCCGCCATCAACGCCAGCCTGCGCTTCATTCACGCGCTGCCCGGCGCTGCCCCGCTGACGCTGCAAATTCGCGCGCTCGGCTCGGCTGGCGTGGTGCCCACGGAAACGCCGTGGGGCGTGGTGGGCCAAGCCGAGTACGCCGCCGCCACCACCTACCTGCGCCGCACCCCCGATGTCTACCAGATTCGCGTGGTGCAAAGCGGCACTGATCTGGTGATCGCCACTCTGCCGCCCCAGCAGCTCATCGCCGGTGGCATCTACGACTTCATCATCACCCCCGGCGCGCAGACCGGCACAACCCAATTGTTGATGCTGGAGCCGAGCATTCAAATCGCGCGCTTTGATGGCGGCGCGGACAGTGCCACCGCCGTTTACGAAGCCGTCGGCGCAACCCTCACCGCGCTGGCACCGGGCACAACCGCCACCGCCACCCGTCAGGTGACACCCACCGAAACGCGCACACCGGTTCCCACCAACACACCCTATCCCACCAACACGCCGGATGTGCCGCCGCCGCAGCTCTTTGTGAACCCGGCGCCGCCCAACACCACCGTGAACACCATCACCGTCGTCGGGCAGAACTTCGTCCCCGACAAAAACTACATCATCAACATTGATGGCGGTGGCTTTGTGTACGCCAACGGGCGCACCAACAGCGACGGAACGCTCTCTGTCTCCATTACACTGTCCGGCGAGATTCTCGACGCGCCGGGGCCGCATGTGCTGCGGATATGCGTGGACTGCACCTTCCGCGGCGCGAATCAGGAACAGTACGCGCCTTTCGTGGTCGCCAGCCCACTCGTCACGCCGACCGCAACGCTTCAACCCTAGGAATCATCACCGGATAACAGGGGCGTCCATGCACGCCCCTCGACTTCGAATGGAATATACGATTGGTGTACGTTATGATGCTGAAAAAGCGCTTCTTGCTAGCCCTCACACTCACCCTGTTCATCCTGCTCAGGCCGGTGACTCAAACCGCCACCGTGAACGCGCAGCAAACGGTCAACACCGGCAGCGTGCGCATCGTCAACGCGCTGCCCGGAATCGGCGCGATTGATGTCTACCTCGACAATGAACGGGTCGCCTTCTCGCTCACACCGGCCACTGCCACCACCTACTTTGAAACCGTCGCCGGACGGCATGCGCTGGCTGTTCGTGCGGTCGGGGCAGACCCCCTCTCCGCCCCCATCGCCGATGTGCTGATCGACCTCAGCGCCAATGCCAGCCAGACCGCGGTGGTCTATCAAAAGAACTTTTCCGGCGATGATGTCGTGGCCGCTGCCCAATCCGCCGCCTTCTTCATCATCAACGATGACCGCAACCCCATCCAACTGGGCAAAACGCGCTTAACCGCTGTCCATCTGGCGGTGGGCACACCCCAGCGCCTGTCAATCGGCTATCCGTCGGGCGAAGCGCTGCTCTATCAACTGAATTTGGAACAACCCTATGGCACAATCGACATCGACGCCGGTTCTTATTCGCTCGCTGTCCTGAACGCCGACGCGGTTCCCAACACCGTCATCGAGCGCTTGGGCGAACAGAACCTCAACGCCAATACCCTCTACACCGTCATTGTCGTACCCAACGTCACCCCCTCGGCTGAGCAGGGCGTCGTCGGCGCACTCTCCGCGCAAACGCGCACGTTCATACTCAGCACAGCGCTGGAACCGCCGCCCGATGATGGCCTCCTGCTGCGGGTCATCCATGCCGCCCACAGCACCGCCGTGCTCGACCTGTATGTGGACGAACGCCTCATCATCAGCCGCATGAATTACGGCGACTTCAGCGAATATCTGGGCATGGCCAATTACAGCCACACCGTGACGGTGCGCCGCTTCGGGGATGCGCCCACCGCGCCGCCCATCGGACGCGCCAACCTCGTCATCAACCAGAACAACCGCGACCAGCGCACATGGACGCTGCTCATCAGCAATTCCATCCAGAGCACCATCCCGCCCACCCCGCTGCCCGGTGACGGTGCCAGCATCAGCAGCGCGCCCTCGCTGGTCAACACTGGCAACGGCGTCGTCGCCTTAGAACTGCTGCCGGATGATGTGTCGCGCACCCAGCAGGGCTTCGCGCGCGTCCGCCTCTTGAACGCCATCAACGGCCTCCCGCCGCTCATCCTGTTCACGCCGGCCTACCCGCAGCCGGTCATTACCACCACCGCTGTCCCCAATGCCCGTCCCACGCCCACCCCGACGCCCTTCCCGGCTCCCGGCATCAACCTTGTTCCGGCGGCCATCTTCGGTGAGGTCGCCTCGGAAAACGAAGTGCCGGTCGGCCTTTACAACCAGCTCACGTTCATCCCCACCGGCTCGACCAATCCGGTGCTCGCCCTCAACAACGTTCAATTCGTCAGCGGCGTGGTCTACACCTTTGTCGTCACCGGCTCGCCCACCGGCAACCCGCCCATTCAGGTCATCCGCTTGGAAGACTACGGAACCGGCCTATCGCTGCGCCGCACCTTCGCCGGACAAATTGTTGTCAACGCGCGGGTACGTCAAGGCCCGGATACCACATCCGGCATCGTCGGGTCTATTCCTGCCGACTCGCGGGTCGAAGTGCTGGGGCGCAGCGCCAACAACCAGTGGCTGCGTGTCCGCTACATCAACCCGCTCAATAACAGCCTCATCGAAGGCTGGATCTCCGCCACCAGCGGCCTCATTTCGATCCAACGGTTAGGCGCGGATGTAGCAGTCTCCAGCCTGCCGGAGTACACTGGGCCGTAATAATTCATCTATCCGCGTGCAGCCGGAACCTGTCCTCGCGATGCGTTCCGGCTGTCGCAGCATTCATGTGATGCTTATGGCGAACGAATACATCACCCTTTTAGAAAACAAACACATCCTCTTAGCCGTCACCGGCAGCATTGCGGTCTATAAAGCCGTTGACCTCGCCAGCAAGCTCACACAGGCCGGCGCCAAAGTCGATGTCATCATGACCGAAGCCGCGCAGCACTTCGTCACCCCGCTCAGTTTTCAAGCCGTCACCGGACGCCCCGTTTATACCGACATGTGGCAAACCGGCGGCGACGCGCTGCCCACCCACATCGCCCATGTCGCGCTCGGCGAAAGCGCTGATTTGCTCGTCGTCGCCCCTGCCACCGCCAACACGCTGGCGAAATTGGCGCACGGCCTCGCTGATGATCTCTTAAGCGTGACCGCCTTAGCAGCGCGCTGTCCGCTGCTGGTTGCGCCCGCCATGGACGGCGGCATGTACCAGCATCCGGCTACCACCGCCAACCTCGACACCCTCCGCGCACGCGGCGTCCACATCATCGAACCGGAAGTTGGCCGCTTCGCCTCCGGTCTGGTCGGCAAGGGACGCTTGCCCGAAACCGTCACCCTCATCGGCCACATCCGGCAGGTGCTGGGGCGTGCTCAAGCGCTGGCGGGTCGTCACGTCGTGGTCACGGCGGGCGGCACGCGTGAAGCCATCGACCCCGTGCGCTTCATCACCAATCGTTCCAGCGGCAAGCAGGGTTATGCGCTGGCACAGGCGGCGGTGGATGCTGGCGCGTCCGTCACCCTCATCACCACCAGCGATCTGCCCGTTCCGGTTGGCGTCACCCCTGTCTTCGTCGCCAGCGCGCAGGAAATGATGGAAAGCGTGCTGCATCACGCCGCGCAGGCCTCGGCGCTCATCATGGCCGCCGCTGTCGCCGACTTCCGCCCCCAAACCACCTCGGCGCACAAGATCAAGAAAAAGGATGATACCGACGAAGCCCCCACCATCCCCCTCAGCCGCACACCCGACATCCTGATGCAGCTCAAAGCCCATCGCCAGCAGTCCGGCTTTCCGCAGGTCGTCGTCGGTTTCGCTGCCGAAAGTGAGCACCTCATCGCCCACGCCCGCAGCAAATTGGAGCGCAAAGGCTTGGACTTGCTCGTCGCCAACGACATCACCGCCCCCGATGCCGGCTTTGAAGTAGATACCAACCGCGTCATCATTCTGGACGCGCACGGTGGACAGCTTCCGCTCGCCCTTGCCAGCAAGACTCGCGTTGCCGAAACCATAATCAGCCGCGTCGCGGACCTCTTATCCTCAACTGCCAATCAATGAGAAAACAGTCCTATCCTTGAGGCTTTTCCCCTCGCTTCTCTTTACGAATTCTCATTTGAGCGCGACTTTCCTCAAGGTACGGCGTATAGATTACAGATATAATGACAATATAGGCATCTCGATGCCGATGTGTCCATTCACCAAGGAGTTTATCGATGAAGTCCCGTTTTATTGTGTTGTGTAGTCTTTTTATTATGCTGGCCGCGATGGTCACTGGCGTGTCTGCCCAGACAGATGTCAACTGCCTCGGCTTGAACAGCGATGACTGCGCCATCATCTCACAGGCAACGGCCAATACAGCCAATATTCAATCTTTCACTCAAAACTTTACGTTCGAATTTACCGTGAGCGGCATGGCAGCCATGAGCGGTGGCAGCGGCCCCGACAGCATGAGCATCAAGGCGGATGGTTCCGGCCCCTTCACCTTCAACCCTGCCGCCACCGACCCCACCGCCATGTTCAATATGGCCATGGACATCAACGGCTCGGTCACTGGAACCGGTGAAGATCAATCCGGCTCAGTCAGCTTCGTGATCGTCGATGGCGTGATTTATGCCAAGGATGAAAGCGGCGCATGGAAGGGCGCACCCTTGGCCGAAATTGCCGAAAGCTTCACCCAGCAGATGGGCGCGCTGACCGGCGGTGGCATGGGCGGCGGTGATTCGTCAGATCCGACTGCCATGCTCAACAATCCGGCTGTTGCTGGTTTGATGGGCAGCGCCATGAACTTCGATCCGGTCAACATCCCCGGCTTCATCAGTCAAGAACGTCAGGCTGATGCCGAATTGAACGGCCAGCGCATGATCGCCTTCAACTACACTGCCGATATTGGCACGCTGCTGCAATCGGCGGAATTCCAGAAACTCCTGAGTGATGCCTCTGCCGCCGCTGCTCAGGCCGATCCTGAAGCAGCCCAGATGGCCATGATGGCCCCCATGTTCGCCAACATGGTATCCGGCAACTTCAACTACACCCGCTGGGTGGGCGCGGATGATGGCTTCGTGAATCGCATCGCCATCACCGGTGACCTCAACCTCGACCTGAGCATGATGATGGGATCTTCGGGTGGCGGCGCGGCCATGCCCCCCATCAACCTCAAGCTGATCATGGTGATCGACCTGTCCAACATCAACAACACCGCCGCTCCGGTTGCTCCGGCAGGCGCGACCATCGGCACGATGGATGATCTGATGGGCTAGTCGCTATCGCGATTGCTTTGGAGGGGTGCTCTTGCGCCCCTCTTTTATTTCCCTCGCGGCAGGGGCGTAGGGCAACCGTCGCTGGACTCGCCCGTTCCCGCTCCGCTATAATGCCCCTTCGTCGCTGCCCTAAAGCGGCCTCTGTTTGCCCGATCCTGTGGAGAATTGCAAGCGCATGCTTTCTGTGGAAGATACTCAACCAACAATTCCGGTTCAATATCCTGACGATGCAGCAGGCTTCATCGACCCCAACGAACCGGCCGGTCGGCGTGGATGCCTCATGTATGGGCTGCTGGGGTTGGTCATACTCGGCTTTTCCGGTGCCATTATCGCGCTGGCGGGTTTCGCTGGCTGGTCAACCGGTCAGCGCATCGGCCAGACCAACGCCACCGCCACCCAGAGCGCCGTCATCAACGAGCAGTTGAACCGCATCCCCATCGACGTGCGCGATGGCAATCAGGTGCTGCTGCAAGCCCGTCTGCAATATCTCTTAACCCTTACACCGGCGGTAGCGGGCTTGGATTCGATTATCCAGACTGCCACAGCCGTCTATGAAAACAGCCTGCCGACTCCCACACCGCCGCCCACGGCCACCCCCCAACCTTCTCCGGCCACCGCCACGCCCCAGCCCATTATTCAAACCGGTGACGCCACCCCCGACCTGACCGCGCTGCTGGCACAGGCGCAAAGTGCCATCACCATTCAGGACTGGGATACCGCCATCGACACCCTTGATGTCGTCATGAGCTTCGACCCCACCTTCCAATCCGGCGCGGTTCGCACCCTCATGCTCGAAGCCCTCACCCGCAAGGCGCTGCCCCTGTTCCGCAGCCCCGACTCAAGCGGCTTGGCCGAAGCGATCCAGCTCACCGACCTCGCCCGCCAGTATGGTGACGTGGGTGAACTGAATTACGAAAGCCTCATCGCCGGCCTTTACCTCGACGCGCTCAACGCCACCGGCATCGACTATAATCGCTCCATCGCCAAGCTGGCCGAAGTCTATCAACAGGCTCCCGGCTATCGCGATGTCCTCTCCCGCTTGGTCAACGAATACGTCACCTATGGCGACGCCCTCATCGCGCAGGGGCAGCCGTGCAGCGCCACCAGCCAGTATCAGAACGCCCTCAACTATCAGGATAATGTCATGGTCGTCGGCAAGCGTGATGCGGCCCAGACGAGCTGCCAGCTTCAGGCGACTCAGGCGCTCATCGGCACTGTCATGCCGGGGACGATACAGCCCGTTGGCGTCGCGCCGGTGGGTGAACCCGGCGGCTAATCCTCGCTGTCTACAACGGGGCATTCCCCTGTACCGGAATGCCCCGATCACGCTCATCTGCCGCTTGACAGATTTAGAACATTTATGCTACAATTGAGCCTGTAAGCTTCCGCCCATCACATCCCACGGGGTTTCACATGCCCATCACCCGCACCACAAACGCTCATCCACATCCTGCCCATCGTTTGGCGCTTGTGGCGGCGGTGGCGGCGTTTGTCTGCGGCAGTTCCCCGTCTTCCCGCACACGGTCATTTTTTGCCGGCGGCAGTTCCCCTCACTCCTGCGGGTTTGGCGGCATGGCGGCAGCCAACACCGTACTTCCCGCAGCCAATAGCGCCAATCAGGCTTGTTCCCGCCGACAATCGCCCCGAACGCGCGCCGTCTACGCCTGTTCCCGCCGTCAATAACGGCGGATCATCCGCCATTCCCAACCGTGGAAATCAGCGCTTCTCATTCCTCACTCATGCGAGTCTAACGCCCTCTTTACGCGAATCGTTATACTCTGTTGACATATGAACTTGGTTTGAAATTGGGTTGTGCTCATTCCTCCGAAGTGGTGCGAGTTGTGTAAACCAAGTTCATGGGCAAGTCTAGATTTGGAGATTGGCGTCACCAATCTTAGGCAAGCCCCTCCCTCTGCAAACCGCCCGGTCGTGCCCCCCTCACACCGGGCGGTTTGTCGCACAGCCACCGTCGCCTATATACTAATAACAACCATTCATGACGAGGAGTGACCATGACCACCCAAACCAATGATCTGGCGATCAGTACCGTAGCGAGGATCGACAGCCTCACGGCCAATGAATTCTTTGTGGAAGTGGACGGCGAAAAGATCGACGGCATCTTCCGCGTGACCGGATTGGTTGCGTTTAAGCTGGATGTCCGCGCTCAATCCGCCCTCAAAGCCCTCAAGGAACCCTTCAAAATCACCCGCATGGTGCGGCGCGACCCCAACGACCCCTTCAACCGCTGGCTGCGCGAAAGCACGCTCGCTAAAGCCGATATTGTCCGCCCGACCCGTACCGTAGATGTGGTCGCGAATGATGGCGGTACCGAAACCCGCCGCTGGTCGGTTAAGCGCGCGTGGATTAGCGAGATCAGCTATTCGGATTTCAACACCGGCTCCGGTGAATTGGTCGAAGAAACCGTCACCATCCAATACGAAGAAATCGAAGACATCTGGCCGCGATCCTAATTCCTTCGTCAGGCAGGGCTGGGGCGTCCGCTTCAGCCCAAATACCCGTGCTCCAGCACCGCGCCCGCGCTGTTCAGGCGGTAGCGCAGCGGCACCCCTGTCGGGATATTCAACTCAGGGATCGCCTGCTCCGAAATCTGTTCCAGCGTCATCACCAGTGAGCGCAGGCTGTTCCCGTGTGCCACCACGAGGATCGTCTCACCGGCCTGCACACGCGGTGCGATATGCGTCTGGTAGTAGGGGATAGTGCGGGCAGCGGTATCCTTCAAACTTTCCCCGCCGGGAGGTGGAACATCATAACTGCGCCGCCAGATATGCACCTGCTCCTTACCGAAGCGCGCCGCCGTCTCATCCTTATTCAACCCCTGCAAATCCCCGTAATGCCGTTCGTTCAGCGCCGCATCCCGTTCGGTGTGAAGATCCGGCTGCCCGATGACCTCCAGAATGATGCGCAGCGTCTCCTGCGCGCGGCTCAGCGCCGAGGTAAAAGCCTGATCAAAGTGGTAATCCCGCAGCAGTTCACCGGCGCGTCGGGCTTCCCGCTCCCCTTCAGCCGTCAGCGGAATATCCACCCAACCCGTGAACCGGTTTTCCAGATTCCACTGGGACTGCCCGTGCCGCACAAGGACGAGTGTACCGCTTGTCTCGCTCATCTTCGTAAGCTCCATTTCGCCCTGCGGGCACACATGCTGCTGTGGTGGATTTATCTTCTCCGCAGCACATCCAGTATAATACACCGATAAGCCGTGGTGAACTGACCGTAATCAGGTACAGGTTCGCCTGAATATAAGGATAAGTCGCATGAAAGAAGCCGGGCAAAAATTTTTGGAAGCCAACGCATCCAAAGAAGGCGTGCAAACCACTGCGAGCGGCCTCCAGTACAAGGTACTGGTAGCGGGCAGCGGCCCTCGCCCGACAGCCTCCGATACGGTCAGCGTGCATTATCGTGGCACGTTCATCGACGGTAAAACCTTCGACAGCTCCTATGATCGGGGGCAGCCCATTTCCTTCCCCTTGAACCGCGTGATCCGGGGCTGGACAGAAGGCGTGCAGCTCATGCCGGTTGGCTCGACCTACGAGTTCTATATTCCCTACCAACTGGCCTATGGCGAGAACGGCGCAGGTGGTGTGATCCCGCCCTTCGCCACCCTCATCTTTCAAGTCGAACTGCTGGGTATTGAATAGGTGATTGGCAGCGGGGACGGTGCGAATCGTCCCCGTGTCTTTGAATATCTCCCATCATGCGGCGCGAACACACCAACTTCTGGCACACTCATGAACTCGGCTCGACGGTCGAAGCCCTGACCGCGACCTACTTCACGCATACCTTTGCGCGGCATACCCACGAAGGCTTCGCCATTGGCATCATCGAGCGCGGCGCAGAAACCTTTTACTATCGCGGGGGAACGCACATCGCTCCGGTGGGGCACATCGTGGTCATCAACCCCGATGAAATTCATACCGGGCAGGCGGTCACGGCGCAGGGCTGGAGCTACCGCATGTTGTACCCCACAGCCGACTTCATGCTGCGGGTCGCCAGCGAAATCGGCGTCCGTCCTCACATCCCCTATTTTGGCAGCCCGATTCTCTACGATCCCGTCCTCTATCAAGCCATTCGTGATGCGCACCGTGCCCTCGAAAGCTCACACTCGCCCCTCGAACGCGAGACACGCCTGCTCTGGGCGATGGCGCACCTCATCCGGCATCATGCGGATGACCGTCCAGCGGTTTCTCATCAAGGGGTGTCTCATCAGGCGCTGCAACAGGCGCGCGATTACCTGCACATGCACTACAGCGAACCCCTTTCGCTGCAAACGCTGGCGCAGGTTGTGCACCTCAGCCCGTTTCACCTCAGCCGCTTGTTCACCGCATATTTCGGTCTCCCGCCTCACACCTACCTCATCCAGATTCGCATCCAGCGAGCCAAGAAGCTCCTCCATCAAGGTTGGGCGATTCCGGATGTCGCGCTGGCTACCGGATTTGCCGACCAGAGTCACCTCAACCATGCTTTCAAACGGGTCGTCGGGGTCGCCCCCGGCCAATACCGCAAGATTCGACAAGACAACCCCGACCTCTAGCTGATAACCTAACGACTGCTCTCGAATAAGTCGCTTATTGATTGTGTGATGTGTTCATGATGTCCACCGAGTTTTCACGCCGCAGCGAATTCCTGAACGGGATTCGCGATACGATGCCGCTGGTGATTGGCGCGATCCCTTTCGGGTTTATTTTTGGGGCGCTGGCGGTCAACAATGGTATTTCCGCGCCGGGTACACTGGGGCTGTCGCTGTTTGTGTTCGCCGGTTCGTCGCAGTTCATCGCGGCAGGGCTGGTGGCACAGGGGACAGGTGTGCTGCTCATCATTTTCACCACCTTCATCGTCAATGTGCGCCACGCCCTTTACAGCGCGACCCTCGCCCCGCATATGAAGCATCTGTCGCAGCGTTGGTTGTTCCCCCTCGGCTTCTGGCTGACGGATGAAACCTTCGCGGTGGTGGTCGGGCGCTACGCCAGAGCAGACGGTTCTCGCTATAAGCATTGGTATCATCTCGGTTCGTCCGTCATCATGTACGTCAACTGGAGCTTATGCACCTTGGTTGGCGTTGTGGCAGGGCAAACCATCCCTGATCTGAGCGCGTGGGGGCTAAACTTTGCGATGGATGTGACCTTTTTGGGCATGATTATGCCCCAACTGCGCACCCGTCCCATGCTGCTGACGGCGGTGGTCGCGGGCATGAGCGCATTGTTGTTTTACGGGCTGCCCAATAAGCTGGGGCTGATCGTCGCGGCGCTCTGTGGCATCAGCGCCGGGTTTGCTGCCGAGACTTGGCTGGCGACAACCAAGCCCACAACGACAACCGCCCCCCCCGAAGGCCAAAAGGAATAACCCACATGCCGAACGAATGGTTGATGATTGCCGGTATGACTCTGGTGACGATCTTGCCGCGCTACGGCGTACTGGCACTGCTGGGGCGGGTCGAAATGCCGAGGCCTCTGTTTCAAGCACTGCGGTTTGTGCCGGTTGCGGTGCTTTCGGCCATCATTGTGCCGGATATTGCCTTAGTGAATGGTGTCCTCGACCTTTCCCCGCAGAACAGCTTCTTAATCGCCGGACTCGTGGCGGGCGCGGTGGCGTGGTGGCGCAAGAACCTGCTGCTGACGATTGTGGTGGGGATGGGTACGCTGTGGTTGTGGCGGGCGCTGATCCTCGGCGGATGATGCGCCTCAGATTCCGCCCGCGTCCATGAAGCCTTTGCCGATTTTTTCGAGGTAGCGCGGCATGAGCAGTTTGAACCACGGGAAGATCCACCCCGGCCATCCATCCACATGCGTATAAACTGTTCGCTTGCGCTGGTAGGTAGCGCGGGCGATCAAACGGGCGGAATCAGCCGGTGACATCTGCTTGGTTTGCCAGAGCTGTGCGGCGATCCCGCTCGAAACCTTGCCCTCTTTGTCCAACATCCGTCCGGCAAAACCGGTATCGACAAAGCCGAGGTAGAGCATCGTAACGCTCACCCCTGCCTCAGCCACCTCCGCGCGCAGCGCCTCGAAAAAGCCTTCCATGGCGTGTTTGCTGGCAACATAACCGGTGTTGCCGGGGGTGATCAATTTGTCCGCCATGCTAGAAATGTTGGCTATTCGCCCCTCGTGCTGCTGGAGGTAAGGCAGCGCATAGTAGGTGCAGTACATCGCCCCCAGAAAGTTCACTTTCATGATCTGCTCGATTAGAGCAGGATCGTTGAGGTCGCTGAAGCGTGCCCACATGGTGATGCCCGCGTTATTGACCAGTGTATCAAGGCGTCCGTAAGCCTCAATCGTCTCCTGTACCAGCCGTTCGCAATCGGTTTGCTGGCTGATGTCTGCGCGGATGGCAACCGCTTGACCACCGAGTTCACGGCAGCGCGCCGCTACGGCTTCGAGCGATTCAACACGGCGGGCGGCGAGGGCGAGGCATGCGCCCTGTCCGGCCAATTCGTAAGCCAGTGCTTCGCCAATCCCGCTGGATGCGCCGGTGATGAGGGTTACATTATTGTGGTAGGAATGTGTCACCATAAACCCAATTCAACTAAATACTGGCGTAATTCAATGTCATACTGAGAAGCGTTCATCTGCAAGATGCGGATTGTTACCCGACCAATCGCTGTTATACCCGTGATCAAACCATCGACCAGCACAAAATGGTCATTCCACTGCTGTAAGCGCGGATGATAGAGAGGCGTGAGCAATCTTGTATCCGCATCATAAGAGGCAATATCGCTGCTCTTGCTGGAGTTGCAATTAATGCATGCGCAGGCTAGGTTGCCTATGTCGTTAGAGCCGAGGTGTCGCTCTACCGGGATGATATGATCTACATGAAAGCGGGAAATACCGTAACGTAATGGCCTGCGGCAGTATTCACAGCGCCCATTGGCGCGGTCAAGGACAGCGTGTCGTATTTGAGGAGAAACGCGGGTCATTTTTTGCGAAGTTGATAATCAGCCTTCACCTTGAGGAGCGACATGGTGCGCTCTATATCAGCGAAGTGTTGTAACTCCGCTTTTTCCTCGGCTGTTAATAAACCCGCATTATTTCGTTCAATCAGATCATCGAGACGCTGTTGTTCGGCCTCTGAAAGCTGAAAAGCGAGTATCTCCTCTGGTGTCATTCTGTCGACTACCACATCCAGAAAATGATCAAATGTTGCTGAGACCATAGTGTTGCTCGCCAATTGACTCACGATAACTGCATTATAACGGTTTTATTGCCACAGCACTTTACTCGCTGCGCAGCGCGCGGCTGGTGACCAACTGCCCCAACCGCCAAGCCGGATAAACACCGGCTGCCAGTGAAGCGATGATCGCCACCGCGAAGGCTTGCGCAAATTCTACAGGCTGAAGAGAAAGCTGCATCGTCCAACCGAACGAACGTACATTAATGACATAGATCAACACCAACGCCAGCACCAAACCGATGGGCAGCGCCAGCGTTCCGGCAGTAAAACCCATCAGGCCGGTCTGAATGAGGGTGTAGCGCCACAATTGGCGCGGTGTCATTCCGGTGGCACGCATGACCCCGTACTGACGGGTCTGTTCCAATTGCAGCGACATCAGGGCGCTGAGGACACCGATGAAGGCCACGACAGTCGCCAGCAGTTGCAGGGCGATAGTGATGGAGAAGGCTTGCTCGAAAATCACAAACACACCGGAGCGCAGATCACGGTAGCTCTGGACGCGCAGATCATAGCCGCGCAGGGTATCGGTTTGCAGCCGGTTGATGATCGTTTGCGTGTCGGTTTCCGGCGCGATGAACAGCGCTACGCTGGTGATGAAGCGGTCATCGTAGAAGGAGCGATAGATCGGATCATCCATGATGACCACGCCTTGATCGGTTGAGTAGTCGTAGTACACACCAGCGACGGTGAAGGTTTGCGCGCCTTGGTCGGTGAGGAGGGTGAGCTGGTTGTTCTCCGGCGTGATTCCCCGCCGGAACGCGAACGGTTCGCTCACAATAACTTCTCCTGCTTCAACCGCCGCTTCGTAGTCCCCGTCCGGAGCGTTGTTCCAGACGAATCCCCGCCGTCCCTCTGCCGGATCGTTGCTTACAACCACCAGATTGACCGGCGGTAAGTCCGGATAATCCGGGGCGATGACATGAACCTCGCGCACGGTGGAGATGCTGGTGACTCCTTCCACCTGTTCCAGCTTTGCGACGATGGCCGGATCGGTGTTTGGCGTGGCGCTGATGACGGTGAGCAGCGCCGGGGAGATGTAAATATCGGCTCCCAACGTTGTATCCAGCCAGTCGGAAACGGTGTTGCGGAAGCTGGCGATCATCACGCTGACGCCGACGATGACGCTCACCGCAATCGTCAGCGCGGCGACCGCGATAGAGGTGCGGCTGAGCGAACGCACCACTGCGCGCGGTGCCATCCGCCCCAACACGCCGAAGATTTTGTCCATCAGGGGTGTGGAAAGGCGCATGATGATGATGAGCACGACCGGCGTGAATAAGGCGCTGCCGATGACGATGCAAAACAGCGCACCAAAGCTGATGTAGAGGCTGGTCGTCGGGATTTGTAGGAGCAGCAGGCCGAGTAGATTAGCGACCACCGCGCCGCCCGTCATCACCGGAATCAGCCGCAGGGTGCGCTGTTCGTAATCCGAGCGCCGCAGCGTTCCGGCAGGCGGGGTACGGGTCGCTTCGAGCGAGGGGATGAAGGCCGCAGCAATGCTGGCAGCCACGCCGATGACCGCGCCCTTGAGCAGCGTGAACGAGGTGACGGTGATGCTTTGAACGCTGACCGTGAAGTAGAGGTCACTGACGGTTTGCGAGACCAGCCCAACCGCCCCACGCCCGAAGATGATGCCCAAGCCCAAGCCGATGACCGTGCCGATGATGCCGAGCAAAAGCGCCTCGCCCAGAATGAGCAGGAAGATTTGCTGGCGAGTCGCGCCGAGCGCCCGCAGCACCCCGATGATCGGGCGGCGCTGTACGACGCTAAAGGTCACCGTGTTGTAAATGAGGAAGACCCCGACGACCAGCGCCAGCAGACTGAGCGCCTGCAAATTGAGATTGAAGGCTTCGGTCATCTGGTTGAGGGCGCTGTTGGCGGCGTTGGGTGTGGTCAGGCTGGCACCGGCAGGCAGGATGGCTTCAATGCGCGTGAGATCGTAATCCGGTGGCAGGATGAGATCGATCCGGCTGATGCGCCCCGGCGTTCCGACGATTTCCTGTGCGGTGGCAATATCGGTGAGCAGTAGGCCATCCAAGGCCTGCGCACTGACTGAATCCGGCGCTTGCAGCAGACCGATCACCCGCACACGCGTCTGGCGGTCACCGGTACGCAGGACGAGGTCATCGCCTACGCTTATGGCATAGCGATTGGCGAGCGCAGCGCTGATGAGACCGGTGCCGGGTTCAGCGATGAAGGCATTGATGGCGTCGGCAGCCGTGCCGCCAGCCCCTCCTGTAGCGGCGGTTTCTGCTGCGCTCTGAACCGAAACGTCGGTGAGATAGCTGCGGAAAGGCGGTTCGGCGAAGGGATCAACCCCCAACAAGCGCAGCGGTTGATCGCCCACATTCAGGCCGCGCACATACTGCTCGACCACTGGCGCTGCTTCGCGTACATCCAATTCCAAGCGAAGCTGGCGGTAGAGTTCCGTGGGAAGCCCGCTGCTCCCACCCAAAATTTGATGCGTGGCTTTGCCGGTGATGCTTTCGGCGCTGAGGTCGAAGGCGCGGCTGGCGGAGTTGTTGGCGACATCAATGGCGATCACCATGGCAACGCCAAGGGCCACCCCTAACACAAACAGGACACTTTGTAACAGGCGGCGGCTGATATAGCGGCGCGCCAGACGAAAAATCGCGGGGGACATAAATTCCTTTGTCGAAACGCAACACATCGAGAGGCTTACATGACATTGTCATTATAGTGCAGTGCGGGCGAAGTAGCGCCGATTTTCACCGATTGTTCATGCACTCAGCGCACGACGATTCCCTCTTGTATGACGATTGAATCGCCCCCGCTTGAAACCGGTAGGCGCACCCCTGTGCTGGCATCGTAGAAACCGGCGATCAGCGTTGCGGTGGTGGGGAACGCATCGGCGTGGAAAGTGAGTTGATGGGCATCAATGATATATTCACCGCTGCGCCATGTGGTGGTGGGACGGCTGCCCTGTACTGGCAGCGAGTCACTTTGTGCCAGCACGCGCCCATCTGCGCTGACAAGCTGGACGAAAACGGTTAGGCTGGCGGCAGTTGGCTGTGCGGCGCGCCAGTTGAGGGTGACGGTGAAGGGCTGGCTGCGGTCACTCATCGTGCCTGCTACCGAATAACCTTCCAACGAACCGACGCCAGAAAGCTCTATTCCCACCGGCACATCGTAGGGCGGTGGGAATAGCAAAAGCGGAAGGGCGTCAATCGTGATCGCAGCGAGTGATGTGCCATCCGGCAGGCGTAACTCTGCCGCTCCGGCAGGTACGTCAGGCGGAATGCGCGCCTCACGCCAATCCAGCGAGACGCCGTTGATGGGGGTAAGGGATAGGGGGGCGATTTCGGTTGACCATGCGCCGTCGCGCGCGCGGAGCGTTAACGGTGGCAAAATACCCTGCCCTGACCAGAGCATTTCGATGCGCAAAAGGTCACCATTACGGAGGGTGATGCCGGCGAGGTTGTGGGCGAGCAGGGTCAGGCTGTCATCAACTTGCAGATTGAGCGGAACGGGCAGCGCTGAGGCCGCAGGAGATGGTGACCAATCCGCGCCCGGAAGCGCCTGCCAGCGGGCGATTTCTAGGCTGCGGCGGGGTTGGGCTGAATCCGGTAAGGTGAAGTCATAACCGGAGGGCTGCGCGGTTTCGTCGTAAATGTCGAGCAGCACGCGATAAGTTCCAGCGGGGGCGGCGTAGGGTAAACGAAGCAGCGGATAGGCCGTCAGCGCTGCGCCAACGCCCAATTGTGAACTGGTACGCTGGATGCGATCCGCGAAAATGGCATCAGTGCGCGCCACTTCCCAACCGAGGCTGTTCAGCACGCGCAGTGATGCTTTGAGATCAACGGATAGCGGTTGTGTGAGGGTGAGTTGAAGCGGCAGGCAAACGGCTTGATCAGAAGGCGCAGGCGATACGGTTCCAACCGCATCCAGCGCGGCGAAAGGCAGCACAGCGGCAAAAGGCTGTAACGCGATCGGCCTGAGCGCGGGCGCACGGAACAGCAGATTGGTCATCCCGTAGACATCGTAACGTTCCGGTGGCGCGACTGTGCCTGCGCCCAGCACACAACCCAGCATCCCGCGATAATCGGCGCGCTGGGTATACCAGATGTTCAATGCGACATCGCCGCTGGTGGGCAGCAGGGGTAGCACAGCATCCAAATCCGCACCTTCGGGTAATGTCACGCGGTTAGCCTGTACCGCCAGACGCGGCCAGTAGTAAGCGAACTCGTAGCGATCGGCATACGACCACATGAGCACCGTATCCTGCGCGGTCAATTGGTCGGCGTAATAGCGCGCCATCCCGCGCGCGTCGTCATGCTGGTAGGTGGGTGTGGTGGTTATGATATGCACCACCGCTAACAGGTTAAAGGCTAACAGGGATAGAAGGAGGCCGTACAACAAGCGGCGGAGCGGTGTTTGGCTGATTCCGGCGGCGATGGCCACGAGCAGCAGCGGGAGAATCATGACGAGATAGCGCCCGTGCAGTTCATTCCCCAGCACCGAGAGCGAGAACCAGAGCGCAGCGGTCAACACGGTGATATGCAGCACCAACCAGCGCACAGCCGTTTTTCGCCACGGGATGAGCAGTGCCACCAGCGCCAAAATGAGCAGCGAGAGGGTGATCAGGAGTGGTTCTTGCCCGCCCAGCGTCCACGCGCCTGCCCAGAGCACCTGCCAGAAGCGTGCTAGTGCATCCGGGGTGAGCGGTGTTGTGCTGCTCACGGCGCTGTTGGCTTCGGCGAGGTTGAGGAAGCGGGTGATAAAGTAGGGTAACCAGAGCAGCACAACGCCCAACTGCCCCGCGATCCACAAGAGAACGGTGCGCGGAGGGATGGCTGGTGAATGGTGTCGTTTGTGGGCGAAGTAACGGATGAACCAGAAGAGAACGGCAGCGGTATTTAACCAGATGACAATCACCGGGCCGGTATTATGAGCGTACAGGAGCGCCAGTTCAGCCAACCAGAGAAGCAGCCACCAATACTGGCGCGGTTGGCGCATCAGGCCATGCCAAGCGAGGGCGCAAAGTAGGACAAGTGCGGCTAATTGGGTATACATGCGGGCTTCCTGCGAAGCCCACCACATCAGCGGTGACAGCATCAAGAGGAGTGACGCCATGATACCCGCCTGATCGCCGAATAAGTGGCGGCCAAGGCGATAGGCCAGCGCGGCAGCGAGCAACCCGAAGGCCAATGATACCCAGCGGAGGGCTAATTCAGTTTGGCCGATGAAGCGGGCGGCAGCATTCAGGGTGAGGTAGTAAAGCGGTGGATTGGTCAGGTCGGCGTTCCATGCATCAATTAGGGTGGGTTGAGCTGCGGCATAGGCCGACCAGCCTTCGTCAAACCAAATACTTCGTGTTTGTATGTGGTAAAACCGAACAGCAGTTCCCAACAAGAGAATGAGAATAACCAACCAGAGGGAGCGTTTATCCATTCGCATGCTCGAAGACTAGCACGGGATTCATTCAAAATCAACCGATTTGTGCGTCAAAACTTGCCGCACTACTTGCAAGAAAGGTTGATGAGACAGTAGAATACACATTACTCATTTATTGAAGAAACGTATCAGAGAAATCTGCTTTCTATGACCGACCAACCTAAACCGGATACGCGGCCAACCGCACCCGAATCAGCGGATAAAAAAATACCTGAGCAGGATAAAGCTCCTGCGCCGTCTGCTGCTGCCCAACCGCCAAAACCGGATGATGCAAAGCCGACTGCTGTCGGAAGTGTTCCAGCAGCTCCTAAAGTTGATGAGGCGGCAAAGTCTGATGCGGCTCCGGCGCCTGTTAGCACGGACGCCAAAGCGCCTGCGACTCCCAGCGTGCCACCGGCTGTCACTGCGAGCGGGGATAAGCCTGCCGAGAAACCGGCAGTGCCCGTGACTCCCAGCGCACCGCCGGCTGCCACCGCGAGCGGGGATAAGCCTGCCGAGAAACCGGCAGCGCCCGCGACTCCCAGTGCGCCGCCTGCTGCCACCGTCAGCGGGGATAAACCCGCCGAGAAACCAGCAGCGCCGACTCAAGCTCCAGTGCCCGTTAGCACGGACGCTAAACCGGCATCACCTTCTCCTGCTGAATTGAAGACAGCGCCGGTGGGGGATAAGTTAGATACCATTCCGCCGCTGTCCGGCGGGCAGAAGGTCACCCAGCGCTTCCCCGAAACGAGCAGTGGCAGCCAACCTGCCACGGGCGGACAGATTTGCCCAACCTGCGGACATCGTAACCGTCCGGGTGTGTTGATCTGTGATAACTGCGGGACGAACCTTGTCGGCGGTGTGAAAGCGACGCTGGGTACACGCGATTTGATGCGTGAGCAGGAAATTTCGCAGGGGCAGAGTGTTTCTGCTGAGCAGGCTAAAGCAGTCGAGAGCGCGGGGAGCACCCTTTTCCAAGATGATATGGTGCTGCGCATCGAGATTGAGGGTGGCGCGACGCCGATGCTGGTGTATCCGAAGCAGGAGATCATCTTCGGGCGGCGTGACCCGAATACGGGGACTTTGCCGGATGTTGATCTGACGGCTTTCGCCGGGTATCGCATGGGTGTCAGCCGCAGACATTCCTCGATTCGGCTGCAAGATAAGCAGTTGAACTTATCTGATCTGGGCAGCAGTAACGGCACATTCCTGAATGGAACCCGATTGGTGTCGCACCGCCCGTATCCGGTTCGAGATGGGGATGAAATTCGTCTGGGACAGATGGTGCTGAAGATCTACTTCCAGTCGAATAAAAGCCGCAATTAAGCAGCCCTTTCAACAACAATCATGCCAAACAAAAGATGCCTTCACATAAGAAGGCATCTTTTTTGTTTACTGATTGAGATCAATAACCGAGGATTTGAGAAACTTCGCTAGAGGCTTTGCGCGTTGCGCCGAGGATATAGGCGAGGCGGGCATCTTTTTCACACAGGACGGCCAGCGAGGCACGCCCGGCAGGGTAAACGACCATCACCCCATCTTCGCCTTCCATCAACAACCGCTCCAATTCGCCCTGCTGCAAGCGGCCCAAGGTGCGTTCAGCCAACCCGATCAATGTGGCGGACATGGCGGCAACCTGCGGACTGCTGGTCGGGTTATGGTGCGGGTTCTCGTCATCACCGGGGGGATAGGCCGAGACCAATAAACCATCATTGTTGACGACGACTGCCGCTTTAATGCCCTGCACTGCACCATGCAGTTCTTTCAGAGCACGTTCCAGACGTACTTCACGTGTTTCCTGAACCATATTAACGGGAGCCTCGCTGTTAAGCGGTTATGTGTATAGACTTCATCTTATGACAGTATTACATTCCACAGTATAGCCTAGAATAGCTAGCGGCTCAACAAAGGTTCTTAGACGCGCTCATCCGGTGGATGCTGAACGGGCATCCTCATCGGCGAAGGTGGCGAGTAAATACTGCTCGTCTTCGGTCAAGTGCGCTTTGAGGAGTAAATCCGGGCGCTGCTGCCATGTGCGGCGTAAGCCCTGTTCCCGACGCCAGCGCGCCACTTTAGCATGATCGCCCTCCAACAGTACCTGTGGAACCGACAGCCCACGAAAAACCGGCGGACGGGTGAAATGCGGCCCTTCGAGGATACCGTCGGCATGACTGTCGGAATCGGCTGCGCCCTCCGCCCCCAAGACGCCGGGAATGTGGCGGACAACGGCATCAATGATGACCATGGCCGGAAGTTCGCCGCCGGTGAGGACGTAATCGCCGATGCTGAGTTCATCGGTGATGAGCAGTTGACGAACGCGGTCATCAATCCCTTCGTAGCGCCCGCATACCATGACGATTTGGGGATAAACGGCGAGTTCGCGGGCGATATCGTGCGAGAAGACCCGTCCCTGTGGCGTCATGAGGATGACGGGGGTGTTGGGTGGTGCGCCCGCCAGCGCGTGTTCGATGGCACTCACGACGGGTTCGGGCTTCATAATCATGCCCCCGCCCCCGCCATAGGGAATATCATCGGCGGTACGGTGTTTGTCGGTGGTGAAGTCCCGTATGTCGTGCAGGTGTAAATCCAGCAGGCCGCGATCTCGCGCCTTCCAGAGCATACTTTCGGTCATCGGGCCTTGAAAGATGGCCGGGAATAAGGTGAGTACATCAACGCGCATGAATGGTTGCCTCCACTTTCTATTCTAGCTTGCGTGCGGCTGGTATCACCAGCATAATTTGTGATATGACGACAACATATGAAACACAACGTTTGAATTTTGAGCGATTGAGCGCTGAAGAGCAGCTTGAACGCTCCCGTCGATTCCTGACGCAGATGCGAACGCGCCGGACGGTACGCATGTTTTCCCGCGAGGGGGTGCCGTTTGAGGTGATCGAGAACGCCATCATGACGGCTGCGACCGCGCCTTCCGGAGCGAACCAGCAGCCGTGGACGTTCGTGGTGGTGGAGAACGCCGAGATGAAGCGGCGAATCCGTGAGGCGGCGGAAGCGGAAGAGAAGGAAAGCTATGAACAGCGTATGAGCGCCGAGTGGTTGGCGGCGCTGGCACCACTGGGTACGGACTGGCACAAGCCGCATCTGGAAGACGCGCCCTATCTGATTGTGGTGTTCCGGCAGGCTTACGGGCTGAAGCATGATCCGGCGACCGGTGAGATGGTGAAGATCAAGCATTACTACAGCGAAGAGTCGGTGGGGATTGCGGTGGGGATGCTGCTGGCGAGTTTACATCTGGCGGGGTTGGCGACGCTGACACATACCCCCAGTCCGATGGGATTCTTGAGCGAGATTTTGCAGCGTCCGGCGAATGAACGACCTTTTGTGTTGATTCCGGTGGGGTATCCGGCGGAGGATGCGACGGTTCCGGTGATCAGCAAAAAGCCGCTGGATGAAATTCTCGTCCGTTTCCGGTGAGGTGGGGGCATGAACGCGATAACTGAGCAACTGGCGGTTTTATTTCGAGCGGCGGGGAAGGCGCATCACGAGGCGTATGCGGCGGTTGACGGCGCAGACCCGGATTGGCCGTTGTGGTACACTGAATTCCTGCTGCCCAAATTGCGCCCCCTGCTAAACCAGACGCTGACACGGAGCGAACTGGTGTACCGGCTGGTGGACGTGAGCAAGCGGCAGGCTGCTGATGCACCTGACCATGATTGGGCGAGTTATTACGCCGAGTACTTTGCGGCGGCGTATCACATCACATTTCCTGATGAATGGGGATGAGCGTATGGGCAAGACCAACATTTACTACTTGTGGGTGACCACCGGCGACCAACCGCTGGGTGGGACGGACTCGAACGTGTTTGTGCAGTTGTTCGGCACCGAGGGAAAGACGGAGTCGATTTATTTGCCGCCGGAAGACATCTTCGCGTTTGAGCAGGGCAGCGTGGATAAATTTATCCTCGAAGTGCCTGATCTGGGCAATTTGACGCGCTGCTGTATCGGGCACGACGCGACGGCTGATTCGGGCTGGTACGTGGAAAATGTGCGGGTGCGGGATGATGAGACTGACCGGGAATGGTTATTTGTGTTCAACCAATGGCTGGGTGTTGAAGAAGCGGGGACGCTGGCAGCATGCGCCGAATGCTAAGCTTGATGCGACAGATGATTGGTTGGTGGCTGCTGGCGGTGGTCAGTCTGGTGGCGTTGACGGGTTGCAATCTGCGGCAGGGTAACGCGACCAATACGCCCTACCCGACCCCGGACATTCCGCAGGTGGATTTTATCTTCCCGGAGAATAACAGCACGGTGCTGGAAGGCACGGATTTGCAGATTGATGTTGTGGCGGAAGACCCCGGTGACGGGGTGGCGCGAGTGGAGTTGTTCGTGGACGATGTGCTGCTGCGCGAGGCAAAGCCGGAGGTCTCCGAGGCTGTACCGACGTTTACCGTGCGCTTCAACTGGTTGGCGCAGGGGGTGGGCATTCACTCGCTGACGGTGGTGGCGTACCGGATGAACGGCGCGGCGAGTTCACCAACGACGATTCTGGTGACGGTGCTGACACGGACGCTGACTTCACCATAAGGTTGATTTATTGTAAGGATAGGCTGGTATGGTGTTTTTGCAGAAGTTGAAGACGCGCCCGAACCCGGACGCGCTTGGGGCTGATGACGCCGAGTTCCTGCGGCAGATGTTCGATACCTCGGCGATGGGTGTGATCGCTGCCGGGGAAAGTGTGCGCTGGGATGAGATTGACGAGGTGGAGGTGGCGCTTTCACCGCGTGCGAAAGGGCCGGCAGGATGGCTGGTGCGGAAGGTGGTACACGGCGAAGACCGTTATCATGTGGGCATTTATTTCGGGCGGAATGAGGCGATTTTGCCGAATGTGAGTTTAGATGCTGCCCGTTACGCGGTGCAGTGCGTGGCGTATTATTCTCCTCTACCGGTGCGCTACAGCGGGGTTGAGGGGCTGTTCGAAGTCGTTGAAGAGGATTCTTAGCCTCTGCGCAACCCCTGATTGGGTGACATTCCTCCTGTTCCAGCATCCCCCCAAGCTTTCGGGGGGAAGCTTACCCCTAAAATGACCTATAATTAAAAGTATAGTGACCCATATAGTGACCAAAGGAGGTGGAGGTAAATCACCATGATTGATCCCAATGTGGTGTATCTGGTACTGGTGTTGGGGTTGTGGCTGACGGTCACAGCGGCTTATATACCGGGGACGGGGATTCTGGAAGGCGCGGCGCTGGCCGGTTTGATCGGCGGGGTTGTGGTGCTGGCGAATATGCCGACGAACTGGGGAGGCGCGATTCTACTGATCATCGGCGTGCTGGTGTTCTTGTTGATTCCGTTCCTCGGCTCGCGGTTGGGGCGGATCGCTGAAGCAGGGTTGATTTTGCAGGTGATTGGTGCGGGAACGCTGTTTCATGGTATACAGGTATCGTGGTTATTAATCGCGGTGACGGTGCTGCTTTCTATCCTGTATCACCGTTTGGTACTGCGACCGGTGTTGGAACGAGCGCTGGCGCAAAACGCAGTGCGGGATGATAACGGGCAGCTTATCGGGGCAATGGGGCGCGTTTCAAAGGCTTCGGAGCGGGTAGGCACCCAGCACATCGGCACTGTGAATGTAGACGGCGAACCGTGGACGGCGATCAGCAATTATCCACTGCGCATTGGCGAGGAAGTGGTGGTGCTGGAGCGCAACGGGCTGCAACTGATGGTTGAAGGCATTAAGCACAAGCAAACGCTACGTGAAAACATGGAGGAGAGCTAAATGGATATTCTGAACGATCTGGTTGGTAATCAGGGGTCGGCGGTTCTGCTGATTATCCTGATCCTGCTGGTATTCTGGGTGTTGTCTCGCTTGATCCGAGTGGTACCGGAAACCGAGCGGTTGGTGGTGCTGTCGTTGGGGCGGTACGCGGGGACGCGTGGGCCGGGGCTGGTGTTCATTATTCCGGTCATCGAGCAGGCGCGGAAGGTGGATGTGCGCGAGCGCTTCCTCGACATTCCTTCGCAGACGGCGATCACCAAGGATAACGCACCGATTGATATTGACTTTCTGGTTTATTACCGGGTGGTTGATCCTAAACTCGCGGTTTTGCAGGTTGATAACGTGGTGAGCGCGGCGGTGAACATCGCGACCACGACGCTGCGCGCGGTGCTGGGTGATATTAGTTTGGATGATGTGCTGGCGAAACGTGAACAGATCAACGATACGCTGCGCATTAAGCTGGACGAGATCACGGAGCGCTGGGGCATGAAGGTGACGACGGTTGAAATCCGTGAGATCAAGCCGCCGCGTGATGTGCAGGAAGCGATGAACCGGCAGATGACGGCTGAGCGTGAACGGCGCGCGACGGTAACACGGGCGAGCGGTGAACGTGAAGCGGCGATCGCGGTGGCGGAAGGCGAGAAGCAGGCCGCGATTTTGCGGTCGGAAGGTTTGAAGCAGTCGAAGGTGCTGGAAGCGGAAGGCGAGCGACAGGCGCAACTGCTGCGGGCGCAGGGTTACGCGGCATCGCTGCAAGCGATTTCGGCACAGGCGCGGGACGTGGACACGAACACGATGGCGCTGCAATATCTGGAGACGCTGCAAAAGGTGGGGGACAGCCCCGCGACCAAGTTTGTGCTGCCGATCGAACTGATGGGATTGGCGCAACAGTTGAGCAGCACCATCAATGGTAAGAAGGAATAAAGCCGACGATTGTCGGGAACAGAAGGGGGCAGCCGCCCCCTTTTTTATTGGGAAAAGCGCTCGCTCTTGAAGTAACGCTCCATGACGTCCATCCATTGGACGAGGCCGCGCCACGCCCCAAAGGGTTGATAGTAGGCGGCGATTTCGCGGTCGTGGGCGGCGGGAACCCCGTTGTTGATGCTGTCGCGGTAGACGGCGCGGCATTCGGTGTCGGTGGCGAGGCGGTCGAAATGGCCCATGAGGCGCATGAGGTTGCCGGCGGCGTAGTCCCCGAAACCTTTGAGACTCTTGATGCGTTTGTAGAGTTCGTCGGAGGGGATGGCGAGGTCGCGCCATGATTCGACTTCGAGTTCGGCGGTGGCGAGGCGGGTGGCGAGTTCGTGGAGGTAGGCACCGCGATAGCCGGCGCGAATGTGGGTGTTGAGATCGTCGAGGGAGAGGGCAGCGATGCGTTGGGGGGTGGGAAAGGCGTGACCACCGGCGGCGTAGGGATCGCCGAGGGTGACGATGCGGCTGACCATCTGGATGGTCATGTTCCATGTGGTGTTGGTGGTCATGAGGGTTTTGACCAAATCTTCCCACAGGGTCGGGGAGGCGAGGAGGCGGCCCGCACCAAGTTGGGCGATCCACTGGTAGCGGGGGTGCTGGCGGACGAGGGCGTAAAAGGGGGACATGTCGCGGTCAATTTCGAGGCAGCGGCGGAGGGCGCGGGTGATCTGGTCGGATTGGGCGGGGGTGAGGGCGGGAAGACCTTCGACATGAACGAGCAGGCTGCCGGGGGCGGCGTCGTGGGCAGGCAGGACGAGGCGGACGATGGCGCCATCGGTGAACTGAAAGAGGCGGGTGAGGACGCGGGAGTCTTCGTCGCAGGTGAAGGGGGGGAGGTCGCACCAGCCGTGCCCGACGGCGGTGGGCCAGAAGCGGAAGTCCGGCGGGGTGGTGAGGGTAAGGGTGGGCATGGGTGACACGCTCCTTGATGAAGGGAAAACTCACACAGGATTCTAAGCGGTTGTTTACGGGAATAATATCCGATTATGGTTGAATGGTGTTGTAACAGGTATTCCTCCCCGACATACTAATCCACAGATTTGATGATATGAAAGGCCAAGAGATGAGTGCTACAAATTCAGCTAACCGTGAAGTTGCGACGCTGGCGGGCGGGTGCTTCTGGTGTTTGGAAGCGGTTTACGACCAGATGAAGGGCGTGATTTCGGTGGAGTCGGGGTACGCGAACGGGCAGGTGGCGAACCCGACGTACCGGGCGGTTTGCACGGGCGAGACGGGACACGCGGAGGTGGTGCAGATCACATTTGATCCGCAGGTGATCGGGTTCAGCGATTTGCTGGATGTGTTCTTCGTGATCCACGACCCGACGACGCTGAACCGGCAGGGGAACGATGTGGGGACGCAGTACCGGTCGGGGATTTATTACCACACGCCGGAGCAGAAGGCCGCGGCGGAGGAGAAGATCGCCGAGATACGGGCGAAGGGGTTGTGGACGAAGCCGATTGTGACGGAGGTGAAGCCGCTGGAGCGGTTTTATGTGGCGGAGGATTATCATCAGGAGTACTTCGCGAACAACCCGACGCAGCCGTACTGCCAAGTGGTGGTGGCGCCGAAGGTGGCGAAGTTCCGCAAGTATTTCATGGAGCAGTTGAAGGCGTAAGCGGCAGCGCGGCGTTGGTGGAGGGGTTTTGCAAGGGCAGAACCCCTTTTTGATTGGCGGCGGCGGCGGCGGCGTGGCGGTGAAAGACGGCGGGAATAGGCGTCGGTGTCGCGGGGTGGGGGCCACTGCTGCCAGTTGGTGAGGGGGAGGTGGCTGTGTTGGCGGCATTGGCGGCAGTGGCAGTGGCATTCTGCTGCCAATTCTTTTTGCAGCAGCAGCGGCAGCGGCGCAGAAGACCCTCACCCCTACGCTCGGCCTGGTCGCTCGCAGCCTCTCTCTCAGGGCGATGGGCAACGACAGGAACGCCGAGGAGGGCGTTTGTCGTCGTCGTCGTCGTCGCCGCCGACAAAGAAGGCGGCACCCCCTCCGGCACTTCGTGCCGCCTCCCCCGAAGCATCAGGGGAGGCAAAAGACAGGGAGACTGGCGCAGACAAGGATTTTCCCCGGTGGGTCGATATGTGGTTGTTAAGGTGCGCAGCGGCGCACCCCCACCCGTTCACTACGTTCACGCGCCTCCCCCAAAGCGTTAGGGGAGGCAAAAACAGGATGCGACGCTGGTATCAGTGTAGCACAAATGATCTGGTTTAGGGTTACCAAATGGTCACTATTTGGCGACGAGTTTTCTAACTTTTTGAGGGAGCGGGATTGTTAAGACGGTTGGTGGATGGTTAGAAAATGGTTTGTGGGGTTTTCGGGGGTGAGTTGATAAGGATTGGAAGTGTTAGTCTACTAATTGTAGAGAAGATTAGTTTCATCATCGTATCGTTTCGCCTGACGGATATCGCGCTCAATATCTTCAGCGACCTCAGAAGCCCATTCCTGCACTATTTCGTTCTCATCAGTTAACCAAGTATGGACAATATCAAGCATCTTCTGTAATCGATTTGAACGTGAACCTGCCCATGACATCCCTCTTTTTTGGGGAAGAAGATTATTACGTACAATTTCATCATCACTGTAATTGATTATTAAATTTCTTGCTAAAGTAGGGAGCGGAGTTTGTTCCACCCTTATCATTTCGGAAGCGATCCTTGCTGCTAGTGGCTTATTGTTATCTATCCAATTCATTAAGACATTTATCTCAACACTCTCAAGTAATGTTCCTGTATTCAAACTATTTGTCATATCAAAGTGCATCGAAGGCCAATAGTATTCAGAATCCAAAAGTGCATTACTAATAATTGACCACGTTATTTCAGGTTCTATTTGAAGTGCTTCGATCAATATGTAGAGTCGATCATCTTCAGGACCGTCCGGTGTAACATCCCAATACTTCATTAAATGAGTTGCCGCCTTAACTATTTCCTCCGTAAATGTGTTTAGGTAAAAGAGGCAAATCATACGCCATTCATACCATCCTGCTTGAGGGTATCGTGGACTCAATCGATCATAGTAAGGTGGGCGGTTCAATATTGATAAAATAAATGGTGTGGTGTCTCTGTTATATTCATGATGTGTTTGAAGCCATTCACTTATTAACCCTAACATCACGGAAGTGTATTGCGATTTATCCTTGGCCTCCAAGATACGAAGGAATTCTATAAACATAGAATCTGAGAGTGGTTTTAGCCAATCACGACTTAGTTTTATAAGATATTCTGGAGGTAACCAATTCCGTTCAATAAGCTCCACTATCCACTTAGCGCGCTTATCAGTACCACCTAACAATTGAATTGTGGTAAATACAGTAAAGGCTAACTCAGGTCTAGTCTGCCTCCACTCATTCAATAGTTCTTCTATCGTTTCATGATTGTCAGTGACTAGACTTTTTCCATACAGGTAATAAGAAAGGCAAAGTGTGGCATTTGGGAGGAGCTGGAGCCATTCCGTTAGCCAAATTGTTTCAACATCCAAACGTCCTAGTTCAAGTGCAAAGTTCGGTGCATATTGAGCGTTTAGAGATGATAACCACTCAAGTTCAGCGTGTAATAATTCTGGTTGACTGTAACCTTCTAGTGCCAATTGCTTAATAATTGCGTTTAAGTCAATCGGGGTTTCCTGTCGTACATAAACAGACTGTCGATCACTATCATTTAGTTCTCCAACCCACCTATGAAGACGATCGTGAAAGGAATTACCTAGAAGTTCTTCACGCCATTTTTGAAATGTAGTGATTTCTGAAGTAGTTAACGAATTTGTCTCGTATTTAATTGCATGACCTAAAGTGTCGATCAGGTGTTTCTTTTGCGACGGTAGGTTGAGATGTTCTAGAAGATCTTCAATACGTTTTAAGATATCCAGTTTCAAGGGCGTTTTTAGCAATAGACGAATAGAATTGATAAATGTTGAAATAGCTTCATTTGCAACAACAATATCCTCATCTCTTAAGAGTTGATCTATTAACTCCAGAGCAGATTGATACGTTTTCCAAATATCTTCCCATAATTCTGGACGCCAACCTTTAGATAAATACCCTCCAGGGCCGCTGCCATATGAACGCGATTCATATCCAGATAATGCTGCGCTTAGTGCTTTTACACCTAGCAGTCTAATTTGTTGGCTTGATGAATGATGAATGGCTTCTTTAATTAGTTTGTGACGTTCCCATGCGGGAAACGTTCCAATTCCAAGACGGGTAAAGAATATGTCTCGCCATATCCCTGATGCATTATTACCCCATGTTTCATTTTCAGCATCAGCTAACCTAAGTAGAAGTCTAGCAGCTTCATAAAAGGTCTCACTACGCCTAAGTAGTCCTTCAAGGGTATATATTATTTCACGCCGTCCTCTCTTAAACTCCAATAGACGTTCTCGTGGAACTTTCTTAAAAATACGGTTTAGTATCTTTAAAGAAGTATTTGGAGATGCATTTGACAAGAGCCTGAATAAATGAGCAGTTTCTTGATCATCTATAGCATCTATATTTCCCAATGCATTTTTTGAGTCAAAGAGCTTCTCAATAATCGGCTCACCCAAACTTTCCTCTCCAATGTCACCTAAACGTTCAAGTAGACGATATTGAGCACTCATTGATGGTAATTGAGGGAATAGTTCAGAAATAATTTCGCTCTGTTGGGCTTCCCATATTTCTTTAGCGAACCAAGTAGCAAGAAGGGGGGGCGTTACATAACGAAAGCGACCGTACTTTATCACTAGTCCCCGCCGCTGCATTTGAAGCGCCGTACGCTTCAGTGCTTTAAAATCCAAATTTAAAAACTGACTTACAACTTGTCCTTCTGTCGATGCATCTTCGTCTAGACCGATGTATCGCATTAGAGAAAGAGCATACATAGCATCTCGTTCTTCATCTGTTTTACAGAGCGAACGGAGTATGTGCT
>JAFLCH010000160.1 GCA_017303775.1 Anaerolineae bacterium
CCCAGCACACAATTCAATAAAAAACGGTGGAGTGCGTTCCGCCGTTTTTTATTTACCCCAACATCATCGAGCAAGGCACTTGCACAGTAATCCGGGTACCAACGGCTAACTCGCTCATCAAGTTTATCTGTCCACCCAGATGCAAAATACGCTCCCGAATACCAATTAATCCATAATGTCCGCGTTTAGAAAGTTCTTGAAGTTGTTGCGGAATCTGAAACCCAACCCCATCATCCCGAACTTCAAGCGTAACCCCTGTCTGTGAATAAATAAGCATAGCTGTGATTCGTTTTGCGCGAGCATGTTGTTCTGCGTTATGAATAGCTTCCTGTGCCGCTCGGAAAATAGCCAGCTCCTGCATCTCATCAATATCATAAACATCCCCCACCACAGAAAACTCAAGTGACGGATATTTTTCACACAACACTTCAATAGCAGTTGCCAATCCCAATTCATCAAGTATGGTCGGTCGCAGATTAGCGATCATCTTACGCAAGTTGTCAATAATGCTGACTAATTGAGTGCGCGCATTCTCTAGATGTTCTCCGGCTGGGTTTTCCTGTGCTTTTATGGGCTGAGCCGCCCGCTCAATACTGTGTGCCACCAACACCAATGACTGAATCGTATCGTCATGAATTTCACGCGCGACACGCTTACGCTCATTTTCTTGGCTTTCCGTCAGCGCATTCCGGTAAAACGCCTCGCGTTCCTGTGCAGATTTGACTTCCCCAATCATGAAATGCAGCGAACGTCGAAGTTGTTCGAGTTCTCGAATGCCGCTGATAGGCGTATCAAAAGTAGGAAGATGCCCTTCCATCACATTTTCGGTTTGCTTTGCCAACTGCCGCAGTGGAATCAGTACGCGTACAACCACCCAAACTAGACCGATCACGAAAAAAAACACGGCAATCAAAAAGCACCAGTGCAGGATACCGTCAAAATGAAACAAATGGCTCACGTGTTCAATAATCTCGTTCATTCAGCGGCTCCTTCAAGCGGATGAACTATTCCTAACACCAATGCGCGTAAAACAGCCTCGGTACGATTTGTCACATCAAGCTTTTGATAAATCGACTGCAAATGCACCTGTACTGTCCGGTCTGAAATTTCTAAATGCTGGGCAATTTGTTTATTCGGCCACCCGCGCGCAGCACAAACCAATACCTCAACTTCACGGTCCGTCAGCGAATTGTGAGAATCTATCGGCACAGTTCGTGGGACGACATGCATTGTGGTGCCGTTCTCCATCACCTGTCGGATCACTTGTACCAGTTCCGAAAATTCGGCAGTCTTCAAAACAAACCCATCAGCACCGGCTTCGTGCAAAGCACGTTGGTATGCTTTTTCATTGTATGCGGTCAATGCAATGACACGAACATCCGGGCATTCACGACGAATACGTCGGGTCGCCTCGATACCACTCATTTCCGGCAAATGAAGATCCATAATGATCAAATCAGGTTGAAGTTCAACAGCCAATTGAACCGCTTCATAGCCGGTGCTGGCTTCACCAACAACCTCAAATGCCTCGCCCTCCAAAAAGGCGCGAATACTTTGCCGGACTAGTACATGATCCTCAACCAGCAGTAATCGTGTCATCACTACCCTCCGACCTGATTATATCCATCTCTCCAAACACATCCACCTAGGCAATTTAACGTATATAAAAACAGCCACTAAATCGCTAAATTCAGATAAACCACTGAAGGATATGGGCTTGTACCCCTACATCGCAGGAGGCCATTGATGACAAAACTTCGCGCTTGGCGTTTATATTATGCTGCCTTTTTGGGGATCACTGAACAAGGCGTCATCTTATGAAGAGGTGGCTTATAGCTATTCGTTTTGTAACAGAGGAGAAATCACACTTTTTATCCAATGAGAGCATACTGACATGATTATCAATAACAATCGCATCATATCTGTTCACATCGACAAACAAAAACTCCTTCAAACAATCACAGTGCTCCCTATTCTACTACTGGTGATGTTAGCGTTTGTTGATACGGTGGCAAGAAATGCGAAAAGCGCCAACATATCAGCCCAGCCCCCGGTAACTGGCCTTGAACCAGTCATCACACCGGCTGAAACCTACCCTCTTTCAGGCACTGAACTAAACACGAGCCTATTCTCAATACGGTTACCGCCACCACCGCTGGATGCGCTACCGTATGATGTCCGCGAACCCCTTTCCAACGGCACGAGTGTGCCGGTTAAAAAACGCTGGTTATGGATTCCGCCCGGTCAGCAAATCGTTGTTTCACAAGCAAACGATAATTCAACCAAGGTTGATATTCCTGTAGGGGCATTATGGTGGAAAGAATTCTACATTGAAACGGATCGAGGCACATTCTTAATCGAACGGCGAATTATCGCCAGAGTTGCCCAAACAACTCGAAATCCGGAGGGTTGGGTATATTACGCCTCACACCATCTTCCATCGGATATAAGGAGTGATGCCCTGCTCATCATCGAATCGGTGAGCGACGAAACCGCCGCATACATGTTTCAACCCCACCAATGGTTGCCAACTCAGCAAGAGAATACTCATATCGAAGTACGGTTCGAAGATACTCGCGGAATACAATATCCGTATGTGTTCCCCGGCCAAACACAGTGTGCCGCCTGCCATAATGGTGCTGCGGTAGCCTATCCGAATGGCGACAGCGAACCAATCTTTGTCTTTGGCCTGCACCCCAATAACCTTACACCCGAATCATTTACAGCAATGGTTCAGCGTGGCTGGATTACCGGCGGAGACAGTCTCTTAACACTGGGCTATCCGAATGGTGAGTCTTCAAACACAGATAGTGTGCCCCTAGATGCATTAACGCAGCAAGTCATCGGCGTTCTACGCAATAATTGTGCTTCGTGTCACAACAGTTCAACAAGCGCCGCTGCCTACTTTACAGCCTTCCAGATCGACCCCAATGCCCACTACAACACACAAGAACTCATCCAGCTTCTTGGTGTCAAAGGTCTTATGGCAGGAGATGCCTTCCCATTGGTCACCCCCGGTGAACTGAATCAGAGTGAAATTTGGCTTCGTATCAATGGGCTGGAAAGAAGGCGGCGGATGCCACCCCTAGAAGGCGGCTTACCTGAAGTCGACCCCAAATTCATTCGTCTTATAGAACAATGGATTACTCAGCTGAACGAGTCATAAAACCACTCGAAAGTTGGAGCCGTTTCTCACGCACAACGTAAACCGCGTCCATCTGCTCCAACAACACAGAACGATGCGTCAGAATCAGCAGGCTGCGGCCAACCGTAGCCTGCAAGATAGTCTCCAACACAGCTCGTTCTGTAATCACATCAAGATTTGCGGTCGCTTCGTCTAAAATCAGGATTTGCGAATCCTTGAGCAGCACACGCGCCAACGCAATCCGCTGTCGCTGTCCGCCGCTCAATTGCGCGCCATCTTCACCGACATAAGTGTCATACCCTTCTGGTAGTGACAAAATAAAATCGTGAATTTGAGCCTCGCGTGCAGCCTTTTCAATCGCCTCATCGCTGGCATCACGTCGCGCAATTCGAATATTTTCACGGATGCTTGTGTTAAATAGGTGAGTACGCTGTGTCATCACGCCGAACACATCACGAATATTTGTCTGCTTGTATGTGTGAAGTTCGTGCCCCCCCAACAGAATATGCCCTTCATCATAGTCCCAGAAACGCAGCAGCACATTTACCAGTGTAGATTTACCCGATCCGCTCTCCCCTAAAATCGCGATCCGCTCTCCCGGTTGCAGCGTTAACGACAGGTTATGCAAAATCAGCGGCATCTCAGCGTTATACCGGAAAGATAAATTCTCGATTATCAGAGAAGGCTTATCAGGCATCGTCAACGCCGCTGCTGGATCATGCACAACAGGCGACATATCGCTAATGTCAAACAATCGGCGTGCAGCCTCCGCATTAGCCCCCAAATGAACCGCCGCTTGTGCCAGTGGCATAAACGCCTCAAACGCCGCAATAGTCGCCAGTGTAACTGTTGCGAGGTATATGCCTTCGATCCGTGGAATTGCCAGCGCCAGAACAGCGAGTGCAGCGCTGTTGCTGATGAACACACTAAACGCTGCTTGCAAGGAATCAAAACGTGCTGTGTGCTGTTCTATCGTAATCAGCTTTTGGCTTAAAGTTTGGATCTTCTGGAGTTGTAGCGTCGTGTGACCATAAACCAGCGTTTCAGCCATCCCTTGAATGTGATCTACGAGATGCGCATTCAATTCAGCGCGGGACGTAATCCGTTCTTTGCCCGCTGTCTCATTCCCCCACCACGTCAGCATCGGCACGCCAATCCCCGCGCCTAGCATGAAAACCAGAGCCGTCACAGCGACCACCCCATCAAACAAACCGAGAAATATGGTGAGCAGCAGCGCAATGATCACCGAGACAACCGGCGGGGCAACCGCCCGCAAATATAAGTTCTGTAAGTTCTCAATATCATCAATCACGCGGCTTAATAAATCACCACTCCGCATCGAAACCAATCGTGCCGGAGCCAATGGTTCAATCGCCTTATAAAACTCAACTCGCAAATGTGCCAGCAGACGGAAGGTCGTATCATGCGACACGATACGCTCAAGATAACGAAAAACCCGCGCGCAATGCCAAAAAAACGAACGCCCACCACAGCCACACTCAATTCAGCAATTGAAGGTTGCAGTGCCGCCTTCGAAATCAACCATGCCGAAGTCGCCATCAAACTAACACTGCTGCCAATCGTCAACACCCCCAGCACAACCGCCAGCAGCATCCCGCGCCAGAACGGCCTCATCAAGCCCAATACTCGCAGCATAGGCTTATGACGCATCATCCACATTCCCATCATGCTTTACCAGACGCGCATACGCCCGATCAACGGCCATCAAATCTGTATGACTCCCCTGCTCAACAACTACCCCATCAGCCAGCACAACAACCTTATCCGCTTGCGCCGCAGTATCCAGCCGATGCGTGACCAACAATACACTGCGTCCCGGCTTCCGCAATGCCAGCACCTGCATAATCTCCGCCTCATTTTGTGGATCAAGTTGCGAAGTGGGTTCATCTAAAATCAACAACCGCGCGTCCTTCAGCAAAGCCCGTGCCAGTGCAATTCGCTGGGCCTGTCCGCCGCTTAACCGCATCCCCCGCTCCCCGCACAACGTTTGATACCCATCCGGTAATTGCGTAATAAACTCATGTGCCCCTGCCGCCCGCGCCGCAGCCGTGATCGCTTCGAACGAAGCATCAGGGTGACCGAAACAGATATTTTCAGCAATAGTGGTGTTAAAAAGATAGGGTGATTGAGAAACCCACGCGATTTGTTCCCGCCACACTTCAACAGGAATCAGCTTCAAATCCTGATCATCCAGTGTGATGCGTCCCGAATCCGCTTCAACAAACCGCAGTAACAAATGAACAATCGTCGTTTTTCCGCTTCCGCTTGCCCCCACCAGTGCCACATGCTCGCCGGGTTTAATATCAAACGATACCCCGTTAAGCGCGGGTCGTGCCCCTTGCTCATACGCTGCCATTACATTGTCAAACCGGATATGCAAATGATTCGGAACCGCTTGTGTCTCGGTCGGCAGCGGCGTGGGTGCGGTCATATCCAGCACCTCGAACAGCCGCTCAGCCGCAGACTTACTCTCGGTCGCGCTGTGGAACTTAGCCCCTAATGCCCGCAGTGGAAGGTAAAACTCCGGTGCAATCACCAGCAAAAACAATGCCTGTTCAAACCCGATCCCCCCATGCAGCAGCCGCACACCAATTTCAACCGCCACAATCGCAACACTCAGCGTTGCCAGCATTTCCAACGTGAAAGCCGATAAAAACGCGACTTGTAGAACATGCATCGTCGCTTTGCGAAACTGTCCCGTAATCCGCTGAATAGTTTCCGCTTGATACTGGCTGCGATTAAACAGTTTGAGCGTGATCAGACCCTGCATCACATCCAAGAAGTGAGCGCCGAGATGCCGCATTTCCAAAAACTGACCGCGCGCCAACGCCCCCGCAGCCATTCCAATCAACGCCATGAAGAACGGGATGAGCGGCGCGGTCACCAGCAGCACAACAAATGTCAGCGCATCCAGCGGTAAAACAACCACTAGAATCAAAATAGGCACAAATAAAGCCGTGAACAATCCCGGTAAATAATCTCGATAGTAACCATCTAGCTTTTCGATACCTTCGGTAGCGCTTAAAACCAGATCGCCACTTCGCTCCACCCGCGTGAACGCCGGCCCTAACTCATACAACTGTGCGATATATCGCTCTTGCAGTCGATGTTTCACCGTTGTCGCCAACCGGGCTGAAGCAGTACCGCTCCAATAACTTAACACCGCACGCAGCCCAACCACAACCAGCAGTGCCATCAACAGCGGCGACACATCCTCTAATCCTGCTTGTAAGAGGAAAACTCGATGGATAACTTGGCTGAGCAGAAGTGCCTGCACGACCACCACTATTCCAGTCAGCGCGTTTGAAATCAAACTGCTGACCAAAGTGCCGCGTGCAATACGTGCCTCATGGAGCAGTCGTTGGTCAAGGCTGCGTTTTCGTGTCACAGAAGTTGTCATAACTCTAGATCGTATTGGACGATAAAAACATTATCCCTGCTCAATTGTTAATCGAACAGGGATAATGTTTTCGTTAAGCGTAGTTTAGTATTCGAGGTGACTCTCAGCAGTCAAGCGCTTGCGGAAGACCCAGTATGTCCAGCCCTGATACGCCAGTACAATCGGTACCAGTGTGAGTGCGATCACGGTCATCACTTGCAGCGTGTAAGCGCTGGACGAAGCATTGTAGATCGTCAGGTCAAATCCCAGTGTGGATGGCATCACGCGTGGGAACAGCGTGCCGAAGATCAACGCCACCACCCCGACCACAGTGAGTCCGGTTCCGAGGAAAGCGCGCCCATAGCGTGCCTTATAAATCGCGTACCCCGTACCCAGCAGCGCGGCGACAGCCAGTACCAACCCTAACACATTTACCACATTGAGCCGCTCCAGAATATCAGTTTCAAAAGCGCTCAACACCACAAACAGAACCGCCACAATCGTCAGAGGCAGCCAGAAGCGGCGGGCAATCAATCCGGCACGTCGCTGCACTGCACCTGCTGTTTTGAGTTCCAAGAACAGCGCGCCATGGACGACGAACAGCGTCAGAGTCACCAGCCCGCCAACTAGCGCATACGGATTAAGCAGATCGAAAAACGTGCCTACATACGTCATGCTCGCGTCAATCGCCACGCCGCGTAGGATGTTCCCAAAAGCCACACCCCACAGCAGAGCCGGAATAAAACTCCCGAAGAAAATCGCCACATCCCACAACTTGCGCCACCGCGGGCTGCGATCTTTGCTGCGGAATTCAAACGCAACCCCTCGCACAATCAACGCCACAAGTATCAGGAACAATGCGAGGTAAAATCCGCTGAACAACGTCGCATACCAATTCGGGAAGGCCGCAAACATTGCCCCGCCAGCCGTCAGAAGCCATACTTCATTGCCGTCCCAAACAGGCCCGATACTATTGATCACAATCCGCCGTTCCTGATCCTTCTTCGCCACGAACGGCAGCAGTATACCCACCCCGTAATCAAATCCTTCAAGGAAGAGAAAACCGGTGAACAATACAGCAATCAGAACAAACCACAGTGTTTGTAGGTCCATAAGAGTTATCCTTAGTATGCCCCTTCGTATCGTGCTTTCTTTGCGCCTTTTTCCGCGTCATCGCTGCCAGCCCACGGAACAAGATCCCCACTGCCGCTCATATCCTCACGGGCATACTTTTGCAGCAGGTAAATATCAGCCACCATCAACACACCGTACAACAGCGTAAAACCAATCAACGAAATCCACAGCATTTCAACCGTCACATTCGGGGACACAGCCTGATCAATCGTCATTAAGCCTTGCACAATCCACGGCTGCCGCCCTACTTCGGTTAATATCCAGCCGGTCGAGTTAGCGAGATAAGGCAGGATAATCGCCGCGATAAAAATCCGCAGCAGCCACTTACCCTTGCCCTCGCGCATACGGCTGCTGAAGGCGAAGTACAATCCCACTAACCCCAGCACGAACATCAACATGCCAGAGCCAACCATCGCACGGAAGCTCCAATAAGTCAGCCAAATCGCCGGTGGAATATAGTCACCGGGTCCATACTGAGCTTCATATTCCGCTTGAATATCATTCAAGCCACGCACCATCCCGTTCGGTGTATTGTAGGAAAGGAAACTCAGCAGCGAAGGAATACGAATATTCACAACCGATGTCCGGTCAGCCTCATTACCAATCTGGAACATCGACAAGCCTGCCGGATCTTCCGAATTCCACAAACCTTCTGCCGCCGCCAGCTTCATCGGTTGAGTATCAGCCATCCGCTGCCCTTGAGCATGTCCAAAACCCATCGTCGCCAGCACAGCCACCGTACCGATAATCAATGCCAGCCGGGCAGAAGTATAAAATACCTCACGATTGCCCGTCTTATTTCGCAGCAAATGAAATGCGCTAATCCCCAGCACAAAAAATGCCCCGGTCGTCAAACCGCCCAGCGCAACATGCGGGAACTGTAACCACACATTCGGGTTCCGAAGGAGCGCGAAGAAATCGGTCATCTCGGCGCGTCCGCTTTCTGCAATCTGGTAGCCCACCGGATTCTGCATGAATGAGTTCGCCACCAAAATCCAGAAAGCCGATACATTACTTGCCAATGCCACCAACCAGATCGACGTCAGATGCACCCGCTTCGATAGCTTATCCCATCCAAAAATCCACACACCCAAAAACGTCGATTCGATGAAAAATGCAACCAGTGCCTCAACAGCCAGCGGAGCACCAAAAATATCCCCGACAAACCGCGAGTACTCCGACCAGTTCATGCCGAACTGGAACTCCTGAACAATACCCGTGACAACTCCCATCGCGAAATTAATCAACAGGAGCTTTCCCCAAAACTTGGCCATCTGCTTATACTTCTCATCGCCCTTCCTTACATAAATCGTCTGCATCACTGCAACGATAATCGAAAGCCCAAGGCTCAGAGGGACGAAAAAGAAGTGATACACAGTGGTGATGCCAAACTGCAACCGTGCCAGTGTCAATGCATCCATAGTTGATACCTCAATGATCCTATAAACCATCCCATTGTAGATTTGGAACCATTAGCTTCATCAGTGAAAAAAGTCACGTTATACCATGATATTCATCGTTATTTTACGTTATAAACCCACAAAATCTCACATTCTAACACCCCTATATCATGACTATTGTCACATTCTCCCTTCACTCTCACACAGCAATCTCGTTCACGCCTTCCCTCAACCTTTACTTTGACACGCCCGCATCCCACCTACTATACTTGTGCAGTTCATCAGGTCACGCCCTCTCGGCGGACACCAAATCGCTCATTCCCTATACGAGGTCATGACAGTCCGGCTTGCTCCCAGAAAATCAAGGAACAATCCTCCGGC
>JAFLCH010000161.1 GCA_017303775.1 Anaerolineae bacterium
TTGGATAACGAGAGCGAACAGGCGGTACAGGCGGCGTTGGAGCGGTTGAGCTACCAGCGGACGACGCTGGTGATCGCACACCGGCTTTCGACTGTGCGACATGCCGGACGGATTCTGGTGCTGACGGAAAATGGGATCACGGAGGCGGGCACACATGAGGAACTGCTGGCGCAGGGCGGTCATTACGCGAATTTGTATCAGATGCAGTTGAGTGTGTGAAGGCGGAGAATCCGGTCATAGGGGGGTGATGGACGAGGAGAGGCGGCAAAGTCTCTACCTTTGAGAAGCGACCCTTACAGGTGTATGCGGGCACTTGTCTCGTGCGTTAAGCATACCCATCACCTCTGATGCTCTGACCGGCAGGACGCATCCTCGAAGCTCAATAGGGTGTGCAGGCTGCTGCACATCCTTTCAGGCTCGAAATCGTGTGGGCGGTATCCATTAACACAGGTCATTCGGCAATTGGGGCTTTGCGCAGCGAGTTCTTGAGATAGTAACGCAGAGATGGTGCATCACTGATGGCAAATACAGGATCATCCTGCGACTGATCTGAACGTACTGCGCCGCTTACCAAGCCCATCACCAAGAGCGCGAGGAGCGCACCGGCAATGACCACGATGGCGATGGTTGAGCCGTTGGCAAGCAGTCGATCATTACTGATATTGCCGACTGCCATGACAACGCTGATATAGGCGAATACCGTTCCTATGATGATGAACAGGATTAGCTGGATATATGCACCGGCTGCTTGTTTAGCGGGTGCTGGCAGGCCAAGCATTGGCTGTGGTTCTGACGTAATCAGACTGCGACGGAAGGTGTGACGCACTTGAAGCAGCATTCCAACGCCGAGAATGAGGATAAAAGCGGAACTGAAGAAGCGCCACGCTAGCTGGTCGCCGATGCTGGCGTTGGCGACATTGGATTGTGGTTGTAAGCCGGCGAGGAACATCCCCAGTCCGATCAGCGTAGTCAGCAAGATCAGGATCAGCAGGGATCGAGGTGATTGCGGTACCAGATTGCTGACCGTGTGGGCGGCGCTTCGCAGGCGGACTGCTAAACCCAGACAGGCTACGTAGCACAGCCCTCTTAAGCCAAGGATGAGGTCAATTCTTGAGGTGAACACTAAGCTGACCAAGCCAATGATGCCTAAGAAGAAGCATAAGGAAGCCAGCAGCATGAGCATGTTTTGTATGGGGCGTATTTCGCGCAAGGGGAATGTATCGCTAAGACGCACCGGAAGGACGCTGATGCTGAAGACTGAGCGCTGCTGTGCGTTCTGGCTGTGGAGATATTGTAGGGCACTGGACAACTGGGGTTCGTAGCGTTTGCGAAAGTCGACCAATTGCAGGGTGGTGACGTGGGGCAATGGGGTGAGATTGGCCGGCGCGACCAAAATCGGCAGCGTGTTCTGTGGGTGCTGCTGCATCACCTGTTCAGCAAGCGCGATGGGCATCCATGGGCTGAGCAGGAGGATATGATAATCGGGTTGGGCGACCGGATCTCTTGCTTCCTGAAAGGCGTTCTTCTTCAGAATTTCACGTATATTGGCTGCAACTTCGTGTATCTGCGGGGTGTCGTAAAGTTTAAAGGTTTTGACGGCGGGTTTTGCGCCCTTTACTGACACCGAAACACCGGTAACGACTTCGAATTCCGCGGCTGGCCCATTGTCATCTTCCAGCCCTTTGACTATTTTCGAGTGAACGTCCACCTGTAAGTCATCGGGCAGCACCGATTGATTGACGATGATGCGCCAGTCGAAAGGCGGCTCATTTCCTAGATGACACCAGCGGAGTAAATCTGGCTCCATAATGGTTTTTATCCACTGCTGCCACGGTTTGCCGCGAATGGTCGTGACAAGGAGATAGCCAGCGGGCAGCAGCAGAAGCAGGAACAGCGCCGATTTGAAGGCCAAGGTATAGGCAATCGTCAAGAAAAAGAAATATATAAAGGCCGTAATGCGGAAATAGAGCACACCGACCCAATATTTGAAGGGCATGTCCTCACGCCGGCGCAAGCGTGAGGCGGCCCCTACCAAGTGGCGATTGCGGAATAATACTACCAATACCCAGACCGTGAGGATGGGCACGAACAGCAGGATCGCCGGGGCGAACCCCGGATCGGTGCTGTATTCCTGTGTGAGCAGATAGGCTAGTGGACGGAGTGCTACGATGAGCGCCGCACCTAAGAGTATCCACCACAGTATGACGCGTTCACGGATGAGATGGCTGAGCAATAAGACGCCTGCTGGTAAGTAGGGCGGCGATGACGGCGGAAGCGGGTCTTGATGGGGATTGGACTGCTGTATGCTGCTGACCAGCAAGGCTATCCCACGATCAAAGCCCTGCGTGAAGTCGATTAAGGCAAAGGGTTGGCTGAGTTCTTCGGGCAGCGAGACGGGTTCGAATAGGGCGATGTAGACCAGTTTGTTGGCTTGCTGGGCGGCCTGCACTTCGACTTTTACATAGGGTGAGGCTAGCGATGATTGAGACGCAACCAGCACCAGTGCCTTGCATTGATCTAGCCCGTCTTGAATATCGGTTTTCCAGCCGATGCCCGGTTCAAGCTGCTGGACATCAAACCATGCGTTGATTTTGTTTTTTTGCAGATATAGGACGAGGGATTCGGTAAAGTAAAATTCTCTACGTGAATAGCTGATAAAAATGAGATCGTCCGACATGATCCCTCGCCCTATTTCGTTCGTGGTCAAATGAATATGCTGTGTGTAATGTAATACACATAGGTTGTTTTTCAAAATCGTATGCGGATGTTTGTCCGTGTATGAGGAAAGTGGTGGTGATGGTTTTGCGTTATGTGCCGGACATGAAGGCGGGGGCAGCTTGTGAGGGCTGCCCCTTTTTGTTATAGATTGCTGAGGGTTTCGGCGATTTTGCCGTAGCTGGCGGGTTTTTGGAGATAGGTGATGTTGAGTTCACGCAGGAGGGCGGGGTTGGGGTTTTCGCCCGCTGTGAGCAGGAAAAAAGGACGATTATCACCCCTGTCCCGCAAGGCTCTGGCGACATCGAGGCCATTGGTGACACCGATCCAGAAGTCGATAAAGACGGCTTTGGCGGCCTGATAGGCGGGATCATTAAGGCTTTGAATATCACCGTCCGATACTACAAGCACATTGACGCCGCGCGTTGATAAGCCGAGCGTGAAAAGTTCTGCTTCGATTTCGTCGTCTTCGATATAGATCACGTCGATGGTATTCATGCGTACCCGATTCTTAAGCGATTGGTTTATAACCTGTCATACTATCATAGGGGATTTTCGGGCGATGTGCGCGAAAGGTTCACCCCTGTTTGTAAAGATGATCGGTTGAATAGAAAAGGGCGCAGCAGTTGGCTACGCCCAGATGTTATGAGACACGACGGGGTTATTTGCCCAGCCGCTTTTTGAGTTCGGCAGTGAGAGCCGGAACGATCTGGTAGAGATCACCGACGAGGCCGTAGCGCGCTAGCTTGAAGATGGGCGCTTCGGCATCTTTGTTGATGGCGACGATGACTTTACTGGTGCGCATACCGGCTTGATGCTGGATGGCACCGGAGATGCCGCACGCGATGTAAAGATCGGGGCTGACAACCTTACCGGTCTGACCGACCTGATGGGCGTAGGGGATGTAACCGGCGTCAACGGCAGCACGGCTGGCTCCGACGGCTGCACCCAAGACATCGGCAAGGGGCTTGAGGGTGTTGTCGAAGCCGTCCTGCGCCTTCCAAACGGTGGCATCGGCTGCACCGGCGGGCGCGTCCTTGGGATTGTTGGCCATGGCGCGACCACCACTGACGATGATGGCGGCATCGGTGAGGTTGACTGTGCCGACTTCTTCTTCGAAGGATTCGATCTTGGTCGCGATGTCGGCTTCGGCGAGGACGGGCGGGACCGTGGTCACTTCGGCTTTGGCAGCCGCATTTTCAGGGTTGGGTTTGAAGGCGCGGCCACGCAGGGTGAGGAACTGGGTTCCGGCGCTGCTGCCGACGGCTTCACTGATGATTTTGCCCGCGTAAACGGGACGGGTAACCTTGATAGCACCATCGGCCTGCACTTCGAGGCTGGTGGCTTCGGTGATGAGGCTGCTGTCGGTATCGGCGGCTGAGGCGGAGAGCAATTCGCGCCCGCGGGCTGTGCCGATGGCAAGGACGGCTTTGGGTTTGTTGTCGCTCACCAGTTTGCTGAGGAGGGCGGCGTAAGGTTCGAGCCGGAAGCCGTTGAAGGTGGCATCTTCGCTGACGATGGCTTTGTCCGCGCCGTGCGCTCCAGATTCGGCAGCGATGGCGGCGGCGTTTTCGCCGAATACGATGGCGGTCAGGGGGACACCTGCGGCGGCGGCGATGGTTTTGCCCGCGCCGAGGGCTTCCCAACTGCTGTTGAGGGCTTTGCCGTTAAAGGTTTCGATCCAGACATAAACTGCGCTCATGTTTACAGCACCTTCTCTTCCAACAGACGGTCAACCAATTTGGCGGCTTGTTCTTCGGGCGTGCCTGCGATCATTTCGACCTGAACGTTACGAACGGGCAGGTTCTGGAACTGCACGACTTGGGATTGGGGCGCGGGAGCCGCGACACCCAAATCCGCGAGCGACCATTCGGGGATGACAGCCTTGGAGGCTTTACGGATGCCGATGAAGGAAGGATAACGGGGTTCGTTGATGTCCTTCATGACGCTGATGACGGCAGGGAGGCGGCTGGTGACGATTTGTTTGCCCTGTTCGAGCAGGCGCTCGACCTTGATGGTCTTCGCGGCATAATCGACGGCCAGAATTTTGGAGACATAGCTGAGGGTCGTCCAGCCGAGCTTGCGGGCGGTCTGGTAGATGTGCTGGTCGGTGCCGACATCGACGCTTTCTTTGCCGAAGATGACAAGATCAACATCAGCGAGTTTGCGAACCGCTGCGGCTGCGGCGGTGGCATAGCCGAGGCTATCGGAACCTTCTAAAGCGGAGTCCCAGACACGGGCGGCTTCGTCCAGCCCCATGGCGAGGCTGTGCTTGAGCGCTTCGTTGTGGAATTCCGGGCCGATGGCGATGACGGTGGCTTTGCCGCCGGCATTCTTGGCTTGTAGGATGGCTTCTTCGAGGGCATATTCGTCCCACGGATTGACGACGGTAGCGGCGTCACCCCATGTGACAGCGCCGTTCGCGCCGACTTCGACTTTGGCTGCCGTATCCGGCGTGCTGCGGGTAAAAACAACTACGTGCAAGATAAAAACCTCCTCAATTAATTTCGCGGGGATGCATCGACATCCGCCGAATTTTCTTTTTAAGGGTGACATCCATTGTACAGGATTTCGGTGAAAAATCGAATCGAGATTTGATTATGTGGAATCGTCACTTTTGGATTTCGGCGTACAATCATCAATCAACAAGAAAGCCGTTTTTATGGAAAGGGTTCATGATATGCGGAAATTATCTATGTGGGCGCTGTTGGGGATGCTGCTGCTGAGCGTGGGGAGCGCGGCAGGACAGAGCGCGGCGCCGAAGCGCATCGTGGGTTATTTTATGTCGTGGGGAATTTACGCGCGGAATTACTTTGTGACGGACGTGGCGGGGGATAAGCTGACGCACATCAATTACGCATTTGCGAATATTTCGCCGGAAGGGGAATGTTTGTTGGGCGATCCATGGGCGGATGTGCAGTTCCCGTATCCGGGCGAGACCGAGGGGGATGGTTTGCTGGGGAACTTCAACCAGTTGAATTTATTGAAGGCTCAGCATCCGCAATTGCAAACGTTGATTTCAATTGGCGGATGGACGTGGTCTGACCGGTTTTCGGACGTGGCGCTGACGGCGGAGGCGCGGCAGAAGTTCGCGTCGTCGTGTGTGGCGTTCATGAAGACGTATGGGTTTGATGGGTTGGATGTGGACTGGGAGTATCCGACAGGGAACGGCGAACCGGGGAACGTGGAGCGAGCAGAAGATCCGGCGAACTTCATCCTGTTGATGGCAGAACTGCGGAAGCAGTTGGATGAGGCGGGGGCGGCAGATGGGCGTTCGTATTTGCTGACGATCGCGACTTCGGCGAACGCGGCGCAAGTCGAGCAGATCGATTGGGTGGCGGCGCAGGAGTCGTTGGATTGGATTAATGTGATGGCGTATGACTTCGCAGGGCCGTGGAGCGAGACGACGGGGTTCAACGCGCCGCTGTACGGTGAACAATCGGCGGACACGGCGATTCAGGCGTATCTGGCGGCGGGGATACCGGCGGATAAACTGGTGCTGGGTGTGCCATTTTATGGACGGGGATGGAAAGAGGTTGCGGCTGAGAATGATGGGCTGCACCAGCCATACGGCTCGATTCCCGGTGGGACGTATGGTGAGGGGGTGTTTGAGTACGAGGACATTTCCAAGTTCTGGGTGAATTACATGACACGCCAGTGGGACGAGGCGGCACAAGTGCCATGGCTGTACAGCGAAGGCACGGGCATCATGATTAGTTACGACGATGTGGAGTCGCTGCAAATTAAGGCGGCGTATGTGAATGAGCAGGGGTTGGGCGGGGTGATGTTCTGGGAGCTTTCGGCGGATACTCCGGAGCACACGCTGCTGAGCGCACTGGATGAGACGCTGAACGGGTCGTAACGGTGATTTGTGATACGGGGCGTCCAATGGTTATCGGACGCCCCGCATGAAGCGGTTGTTAGGCGGCTATATCGACGATGAAGATGGCGTTTTGGGCGTCACCAGAGAAGAGGCCACCGACGACTAGTTGAGTCCCGTCGGGGGTGAAGTAGCTCCATGCGAGTGAGCCACCGAGGCGGAGTTCGGGCAGGATGGTCAAGATGTTGGTGATTGAATCGGGATCGTCGATGGGGGCGAGGTAGAGATCACCGGCAGGATTTTCGTCGGTTCGGGCGAGCCACGCGAGGCGGCTGCCATCGGGCGAGATGGACAGCCCTTCCCCACCGAACGGCAAGACCTGCGTCTCTTGCAAGGCTGTTATGTCCCAGATATGGGTTTGACCGTCATTGCGGTCGAAGTAGATGAGGGATTGACCGTCCGGTGAGGTGAGGAAGGAGCGAATGCTGAACTGCGCCATTTTTTCGGACGAGGGGCGAATGATGGCGGGCTGTGGTTCGCCGAGAGTCCAGACGAGGACGGCGTCGTTGGCTGTGGCCGAGACGAGGCGTCCATCCGGCAAGGCTGTGACCGCGGAGAATTGAATGTCACCCATTTCGGGAAAACGGGTGTAGTTATCGCGGAAATCCTTGAAGGTGTCGAAATAGGGTCTGGCGTGGGCGATGATGTGACCGGTTTCCAAGTTCCAGAGCAAGATTTGGAAGGGTGTGCCGGAGACGAGGGTGAGCAGCGTGGTATCGTCAGCGAGAATCTGGATCATGGAGCGCCCGAAGAAGGGGGTTATCCATTGATTCAAGAGGCTGCCATCGGCTGTGTTCCAGATGAAAATCTGTCCATTCTGATGATAGGAGACGAGGCGTGAACCATCTGATGTGAAGGCCAGATCACTGGCGTAGTCGGTGAAGCCGGTGAGGCGGCGCAGTTCCTCGCCGGACTGAATGTCGATGAGGCGGATGGGGAGTTGCGATTCGTCGATGACGTCGTCGAGGATGATGCTGTGGGCGAAGATGGCGAGGGTGCGACCATCAGGTGAGAGCCGCCCGCCGAAGCTTTGCATATCTACGGGAATTTGACGGACGTCAGATTGTGCCGCGAGGGGGGCAGCATAGACGAGAAGCCCGCACAACAGCAATATACAAGTCCAGAAAAAAGTTTTCCGAGACACGATTTATATCCTCCAAGTGCATATTGAGTAGTATTGCAAGGGATAATCAGGCCGAGAGCACACGACGCAGGGTGGCTTCATCGACGTTACCACCGCTGATGACGATGGCAGTGGGGCGATCATCGAGGGGGAGTACGCCACTTAACACTGCGGCGACTCCGACTGCTCCGCCCCCCTCGGCAATCCAACCGGATTGGAAGGCGAGCCAGCGCATGGCTTGAGCGATGGCGTCTTCGGTGACGAGCAGGCAGCGGTCAACTACCTGTTTGACCAGATTGAAAGTGATCGAACCGGCTTCGATTTCACCGGACAGTGCCTCGGCAAGGGTATCCCAGATTTGGGGGAGCTGGTCGTTGTTGAGCCAGTTGTGAAGAGCCGGGGCGTGAAGGGCGTTGATGCCGATGACTTCGATGTGGGGGTTAGCGGCTTTGACGGCGAGGCCGACACCTGATATGAGGCCGCAACCGCTGGCGGGAACGATGACCCGTTCAAGGCCGGGGAGTTCGTCCACGATTTCGAGGCCGACGGTACCTGCTCCGGCGACGATAAGCGGATCGTTATAAGGCGAGATGAAGGTTAAGCCTTCGGTCTGTTCGATGCGGCGGCCTTCGGCTTCGGTCTGGTCGTAGTTGTCGCCGAAGAGCACGGCTTCCGCCCCGTAACGGCGCACCCCATCCACTTTACGACGCGGGGTGTGGAGGGGCATGAGGATGCGGGCTGGCAGGCCGGCGAGATGAGCGGCGTAGGCGACACCCTGTGCATGGTTGCCGGAAGAAGCGGTGACGATGCCTCTGGCGCGGGCTTCGGGCGAGAGGGCGAGCATGGCGTTCAAGGCACCGCGTATTTTGAAGGAATGGGTGCGGTTGGCGTTTTCCAGCTTGAGCCAGATGTTTGGGCCGAGGGCGGGGACTGCTTCGAGCGGCGTGGGGCGTAGATAACCGTGCAACCGTTCGCGAGCGGCGAGAATATCGGTGATGGTTACCATGTCAGGAGGCGACTCCGGGGGTTAGGGTGAAATTTTCAAAGGTGGCGGGAAAGCCGTTGCCACGCGGGGCGCAGATCATCATGCCGACCTGTAAGGGTGCGGTGGGCGGGAAATAGGCTTGGCGCATGATGTTGAAGACGTGACCATCCTGACTATAGTGGACTTCGAGGGTGCTGGCATAGCGTTTGAGACGCAACCACAGGCTGGTTGGATCGTCAAGCGGAACGAGCGACCAATCCGAAAAGTCGCGGGTGACGACGGTGCTGGCATACTGCACCCCATCGACGAATTCGATGCCACATTTGATCCATGTTTCAGAATTAAGGCGCACCATCAAGCCGGCTTGATCGTAGAGGTCGAGGTATTGGCCGGTAACTTTGACTTCGGCGGTGAAATCGCCTTCGACAGATTGGAAGTAGAAGTGACCGTTGTCGGCGATGTGCCCATTGTGGGTTTTGCGCCAGAAGTCGGTTTGAGGGGCACTCATGACGGTAAGGGCTTCACCATCGACTGCCCAAGTGGGCGGTTCGTTTAACCAGTACATGATCAATACTCCTGATTCAACAAGAGGGCGACTGCGGATAACCGAGGTCGCCCTGCGAGATTATTGGTGAGACGCAGCAGAGTCCGATTAGCGCACCGGCACCGCGTTGACATCGCCACGAATGCTGACGAATGGGGCGTAAATCCAACCAACCTG
>JAFLCH010000162.1 GCA_017303775.1 Anaerolineae bacterium
GCGGCTGCGGGCGGAATCAAGCTGGCGAATGTGGACGCGATTTTGGCGCTGAGGCCGCAGATTGTCATCGCGGGCGGGGCGATCACCCGCGCGGCGAATCCGGGGGCGGCGGCGCAGGCGTTACGGGAAAGGTTGGCGGTTGAGTCATGACGGATTATGGAGAGTGGGTTGAGATTGTGACGGGGGAAGTCCGGCGGACGCTGGAGCGTGTGCCGGCGGGGGAACTGGCACGGCTGCGCGAGGCGATACGCGGGGCGAAGCGGGTGTTCGTGGCGGGCAAAGGGCGCTCCGGATTGTTCATGCGCGGGTTCGCGATGCGGCTGATGCACCAAGGGTTCACGGTGTCGGTGGTGGACGAGGTGACGACGCCGGCGATTCAGGCCGGTGATCTGCTGATTCTGGCGTCGGGGTCGGGCAAGACGCCGTCGGTGGTGCAGTACGCGACGAAAGCGAAGCAGTGCGGGGCGCAGGTGGCGCTGTTCACGGCCTTCCCGGATTCAGCGACCGCGCAGCAGGCTGATCTGGTGATTCATGTGCCTGCGCCGAGCGTGAAGGGGGATGGGGTGAGCGGGGTGGTTTCGGCACAACCGATGGCGAATTTGTTCGAGCAGTCGCTGACGCTGCTGCTGGATATCACGACGCTGTTGATGATGGCGGAGATCGGGGTGGACGGGGAGCAGATGTTCAGCCGCCACGCCAACCTCGAATAACCCGATTGGATGGATGGGAATCAAAACGAGCGAGTCACCAGACTCGCTCGTTTTCGTGTGAGGTTCAGGCCGCGATCAACCGCAGACCTTCCAACCGCTTTCATTCTTGAGGGTGATGGTGGCCGCCGGATAGGGCTGTTCGGTGGCGGTTTCACCGATGGTGAGCTTGATGACTCCGCCGACTTCGACTTCGGCAGTATCACCGGATTCGCTGGTCCTGGTGAAGGTCAGGCCGCTGGTGTCGATGGTGGCACCGCTGGCGGCGAGGCTGGTCTTGAGGGCGTCCATGCCCTGCTGGATGGAGGCAGCACCGGCGGCGTTGCTGCTGCAAATGAGGGCGCTGACATCGTTGCCCTGCATGGCGTTGGTGAAGAAGGAACGGGCTGCATCTTCCGGCGTGCCTCCGGTCTGGGCGTTGGGTGAGTCGGCGGGCGCGGCAGGGCCACCCCCGCAGGCTGCGAGGAGGATGGCAAGGACGAGGCCGAGAAGCAGGCTAAAGCGAGTCGATTTTTGAATACGCATGCAACTGTCTCCTGTGTGAGGAAAGTAAAATCAACAACTGTGACCCCCGTGTTGATTATTACAGACAGCATAACGGTTTTTGCAGCCGGCTGGGAACATGACCATCGTCCTATGCCGGCGAGTCGGCGCGCAGATCGAGCCACGCCAGCGTTTGTTCCGGCAGGCGGGTGGCGGCGGCGTCGATGTTGGACTGAAATTCGGCGGCGTTCTGGCAGCCGACGAGGGCGTAGATGTCGAGCGGCTGGCTGAGGACATAGGCCAGCGCGATCTGGGCGATGGAGAGGCCGGTTTGGGCGGCGAGCTGGCGCACACGATCCAAGCGCTGGAAGTTGGTTTCGTAGCAGTAGGCGTCGATGCAGACTTTGTCGAAGTAGTCGGTGAAGGTGTCGAGGTTGTCGCGGGTGAAGCGGCCAGAGAAGAAGCCTCCGGCAAGGCTCGACCATGTTAAGAGGGGGAAGCGCTGCTGCTGGTAATAGTCACGGGCGGCCTGATTTTGCGGCCCGCTGATGGTGACGCAGTTGGGCCATGGCTCGCGCAGTTGTTCGGCGAGGCTGAAGTTGGGGCTGCTGGCGACGAAGCCGTGCAGGCCGTGGGCGGCGGCATAGGCGTTGGCTTCGGTGATGCGGCTGTGCGACCAGTTGGAGCCACCGAAGGCGTGGATGCGGCCTGCGGCTCGATGTTCGTTGAGGGTTTCGATGATCGGCCCGACGGGAACGGACGGATTATCACGGTGGAGGAGGTAGAAGTCGATGTAGTCGAACTGGAAGCGGGCGAGCGAGTCGTGAATGTCGGCAGTGATGTCGAAAGGGGTGACGCGCTGGCGGTCGGCGTTGTGGTGCGCGCCTTTGCCGATGATGACGACTTGATCGCGCAGGCCGCGCTCGCGCACCCAGCGTCCGACGGTGCGTTCGTTGTCGCCGCTGCCGTAGACGTGGGCGGTGTCGAAGGTGGTGCAGCCGAGGGCGAAGATGTCGTCCAGCAGTTTGAAGCTGGCCTCAAGGTTTTGTGAGTTGATCATGATCGTCCCCTGCACGAGGCGGGAGACCGGTTTGCTGATTCCGGGCAGTGATCCGTACTGTATGGTTGACATGAGGTGTGTTTACTCCATCGGGTAGCGCAGTCCCCATTGGGCGCGAATGGTATCCATGGTGCGCATGAGGGCGAGGGTTTCGTCGAGCGGCATGATGTCACTTTCCAAGAGTCCGGCGCGCAGACAGCGCATGACTTCCTGCGCTTCGTGGCTGTAGCCGTTGCCGTCGTGCGGGACATCAAAGACCTGCGGCGCTTGACCGTCCAGCGCGAGGGTGAAGCCGTTGGCATGCCACCAATCGGAGATGCGGATGTGGCCTTTGGTGCCGAAGATGACGGCTTCGTGCAGGGTGTTGGTGCGGATGGCGGTGGAGAGCAGGGCGAGCTGGCCGGAGTCGTAGTGGAGGATGATGGCGGCCTGCTCATCGACGCCGGTGCTGCCGATGTCGGCGGCGGTATGGATGTGTTTGGGCTGGCCGAAGAGGGCTGAGGCGAGTGAGAGCGGGTAGATGCCCACATCGAGGAGCGCACCGCCGCCGTAGGCCGGATTGAAGAGCCGCCCTTCGGCATTCACCGAGGTGCGGAAGCCAAAATCGGCGGTCAACATGCGGACTTCGCCGATGACACCCTGCGCGACCAGTTCACGGGCGCGGATGATGGCGGGCAGGTAGCGGCTCCACATGGCTTCCATGAGGAATATTTTTTTCTGGCGGGCGAGGGCGATGACCACTTCGGCTTCCGCCGCGTTGATGGTGAAGGGTTTTTCGCAGAGCACGGCTTTGCCTGCTTCGAGGCAGAGGATGGTGTTGGGTTTGTGGAAGGGGTGGGGGGTGGCGATGTAGATGGCGTCCACCTGCGGGTCGTGGGCGAGGGCTTCGTAGGTGGGATGGCGGGTGGGGATGTTGTAGGTGCCGGCGAAGGCATCGGCGGCGGCCTGTGTGCGCGAACCGACGGCCACGAGCTGCGCGTCGGGAATGATGGAGAGGCCGGTGGCGAATTTGTGGGCGATGCCGCCGGTGCCAAGAATGCCCCAGCGAATGGGTGTGGTCATGGGTGCGAGTCCTCCAGTCGAGTCGGGTAGAAATAACAGAGGCGCTGATGACGCGCCCCTGATACCGTTGAAGCGTGTGGGATGTTAACCTTTGAGCGCACCCGCCGCAAGCCCGCGAACGATGTAGCGCTGGAGGAAGAGGCCGATGAGCATAACCGGCGTGACCATGATGAGGGTGAGGGCGGACATATACCACCACTCGATACCCTTGGTGCTCTTCATACCGGCCAGATAGACGGGCATGGTGATGGCTTCGAAGTTGGTGAGCATGAGGGCGAAGAGGTACTCGTTCCATGCGAAGATGAACGAGAACAGGGCCACGGTCACCAAGCCGGGGGTGCTGAGCGGGATGACGATGCGGAGGAAGGTTTGCCAGCGGGTCGCGCCATCGACGCGCGCGCTCTCTTCCAGATCGATGGGCAGACTGTCGAAGAAGTCGCGCATGATCCACACCGCGAAGGGCAGGTTAAAGACGGTGTAGGCCAGAATCAAACCGGTGTGGGTGTCGATGAGGCGCAGGGTGTTGAAGAAGAGCAGGAAGGGAATGACGACGGCGGCAGGCGGCAAGAAGCGCTGCGAGATGATCCAGAAAGCAATGTTGTCGTTGCGCCAGCCGAGCCGTGCCCAGTAATAACGGAAGCGGGAAAGGCCGTATCCGGCCATTGAGCCGATGAGGACGGCGAAGAAGCAGGAGACACCAGCCGCGATCAGGCTGTTGCGGAAGTAACGAACGGTCTTGGCCTGCTCATCTACCAGCAGGAACTTCCAGTGGTCGATGGTCGGCTTGAAGTAGATGCCGTTCACAACCGGCGGTGTTTTGTCGTCGATTGGCCCGATGAAGGGAATGTAGACCGGACCGCGATTGACAGCAAGCGGCATCTTGAAGGAGGTGGTGATCATCCAGTAGAAGGGAAAGAGGCAGATGAACGCCCACAGGATGAGCATGGAATATAGGAAGATAGACGAACGGCGGGAACGCTTTTTCATGATGTGCCTCCCAGTTGGTTACGGGTGATGCGGCGTGAGATGGCGAGGAAGCCGGTGGCAAAAATGATGACGAGGACGAGCAGCACAATGCCGATGGCCGCCGCGTAACCGTAGTTGCCGTAACTGAGCGCCGTATCGAACACATACATGACGAGCGATTCGGTGGCTGTGCCGGGGCCACCACCGGTCACCACATTGATGACATCCACAATTTTGAACATTTCGAGGCTGCGGATGAGGATGGCGGTGAGGGAAATGGGCAGCAGGATGGGGAAGGTGATGCTGGCGAGGATGCGCCAGCGCGAAGCACCATCCACACGAGCCGCCTCGTAGATTTCTTCGGGAATAGCCTGCATACCCGCGAGGAGCAGCAGGGTCATGAAGGGTATCCACTGCCACGAGTCCAGCAGGACAATGGTGTAGGGGGCAGTGGTGATATCGGTGAGCCACGGGATAGCAACGCTAATGGGCTGACCGGTGAGATTCGTAAGGAAGGTGCTTAAGGTGCGCTGGAATTGTGCCAGCGGCGAGATACCTGAATCGAACATCATACGACCGGCGTAACCTACCGCCACCGGCGTGACCATCATGGGTAACAGGAAGATCAGGCGGAAGATGGCGCGCCCCCGGATTTCTTGGTTGAGCAAGAGGGCGAGGCCGAAGCCGATGAAGTACTGCACCGTGACACCCACGACCACATAAAACAGGGTGTTGCGGGCAGCCGTCAGCAGGCGGGTATCGGAGGGGACGCGGGTGAAGTTCGCCAGCGAAAACTCCGCGCCATTGCCGAGGCAGAAAATATCCCCAACGACGGTATGCTGGTCGGAGGTGGTGCGCTGGCAGGTGGTGAGGCTGACACCCAGTGACCAGACCAATGGGAAGATCGAAAACAGAAGCAGGATGGCAACCGCAGGCGACAGGAAGAGACGCTTGAAGATGCTGTCTTCGCGCGTTTCGTTCCGCATCGATTTATCCGGCGGGAGCGGCTTGATATCCGATAGGGTTGTCAAAAGATCGATCCTCAAAAATAACAGACAAAATTTTGTACTTTTCGAACTTTTGTGGGTGCCAAGAGGGGCGTACAGCTTTGCCGCCGCACGCCCCTGATCTGCAATCATGTGGTGTGCTGACCGCTGTTATAACACAACGGTCAGCCGGCTGCCATTATTCGATGCCGAGGGACTGCTTGTACAGCATGAGCTGATTTTCGCGTCCGAGGCGTTCGGTGATGGCGTCCCATGTAACTGCGACTTCATCGAGCGCGGCCTGCGCGTCGAGTTCGCCGGTGATGGCCTTGGCGATACCGTTGTCCAGCGCGTCGAAGTACTCAAAGGCACCGGGGATACGCAGGTCAACAATCGCGTTCGGGTCATTGATGGTGCTCAGAACGGCGTCCAGATAGTCCTTAGCCGATTCTTCGTCGAAGCCCGCGTTGACCCACAGGTCGAGGCTGTCGAACTGGCTCTGGCGCAGCGGGTTGACACCCGTGCCGCCGGTGGTCGCCAGAACGCCTGCCAATTCCTTGTCAGACAGGTACTTGACGTAGTCGAAAGCGGCATCAGCCACATCGGTGTCGGCGGCGACCGAGATCACCCAACCACCGAAAGCGATGAACGGAGCACTGTTGGCGCCACCTTCGGCGTCAACCCATTCGCCGCTGGCGCGATCCCAGTAGCGTTCTGCACCGGGGAGGACGCCGAAGCCAGCCAGACCCTGAACGACAGAGGCGTTCGGATCAACGGTGATCGGGCCGACATCGCCCCAGTCCAGACCGAAGACCGATTGGCCAGCGGGGAAGACGGCGCGGACGTTGACCACGTCGAAGTTGATCATGTCAGGCGAAGCGCAGCAGTTATAGATGTCGATCCAGTCCTGCAGACCCTGCACCCAGCCGGGGGTATTGACCAGCGGGGTCATGTTTTCATCAAAGAAGAAGTACGGGTCGCCCGGAACCTTGGCATAGCCACCGGCGCGGCTCATGAGGAACCAGAAGCTCTGAGCCTTCTTACGCAGCGCTTCGGCGGTTCCGTAGATGACACCGGGCATACCGGCGGTGTCCACTTCCTTACCTTGGAAGAATTCGGCGATGGCCTTGTACTGGCTCCACGTCTTGGGTTCATCCAGATCGAAGCCATAAGCAGCCTTGAATTCTTCGTTGTAGGGGCTGTTGGGGTTCACCAGATCCTTGCGGTAGTACATCATGTGGCTGTCGCCATCGAAGGGCACGGCATAGGTGACGCCGCCCCAGTTGGCGATACGTTCGCGGTACAGTGGGAGGATGTCTTCCCAATCGATGGATGCTTTGAATTCATCCGAAATCGGGAGGACATAACCGCCGCCGGCGATGTCGCCCATCCAGTCGGAAGCGTAAATCATCACATCGAATTCACCGGTGCCTGTTTGGAGGGCGGTGATGATCTTGGGGTACAGATCGGAGAAGGCGAAGCGCTGCACTTCTACCGTCGCGCCGGTCATCGCGGCCCATTCCGCACCATATTTTTCAGCGGGGCCACCGATGGCTGACCCTTCCTGAGTGACAACAACGACTTTTTGTCCTGCAAAGGGCTGATCCTGCGCGGCGACCGGGACAAGACCCAGCACCAAGGCCGCTATGACCAATAACATCAAACGTTTTTTCATGTGAAATCTCCTAAAACATTTATTGAACTTGTTGCTGCCCAAACCTGTAAGCCAAGATCTGTAACCGCTCAGGCCGTAATGTAATTTTTAACACGGCACAGCTTGTTTTCTTGTCATTACAAGTTTGAAAGCGATTATATTGCGATGCGTAAACACTGTCAAATTAAGCAGGAGATTACGTTCAACGCCTTTGAGATCGATTTCAAACAGCCGCATCTTTGAAATTTGACACCCGAATCATGGCGCAATATAATCAACCTGTCTGCTTGTAATGACAGGATAACAAGTTGAATAAGATCAGCATTGATCGTCTGAATCCCACCCCGTATTACGCACAAGTGAAGGATGTGCTACGGGATTGGATTCGGCAGGGGAAGTGGAAGCCGGGGGATCAACTGCCCGGTGAATATGAACTGTGCGAGACTTTCCACGTGAGCCGGACGGTCGTGCGGCAGGCGCTGACGGAACTCACAACAGAAGGGTTCATCCGGCGCGAGAAAGGGAAAGGGACTTTCGTCGCCGAACGCAAGATTAAAGAAGCGCTGGTGCAGCGGCTGACGGGTTTTTATCAGGATATGAGCGCGCAGGGCCTCACGCCACTCAACAAGATTCTGGTACAGGAACGGGTTGAGGCGGACGCGACGATCGCTAATTTCCTGAGCTTGCCGCAGGGGACACCGCTCATCAAGATCGAACGGCTGCGTTTCATCGAAAATGAGCCGATGGTGCTCGTGACCACTTATATCCCCTATCAATTATGCCCCCAACTGCTGCACGATGATCTGACGCAGCAATCTCTTTACATGCTGCTGGAAAAGCAATACGGCGTGATCATCGCGTTCGGCAGGCGGCTGCTGGAAGCGGTGCCGGCCAGTAAGTATGAGGCGGGGCTGCTGAAGATTCGTAAAGGCGCGCCGCTCATCCTGCTGGACAGCGTCAGTTATGACCCGCAGGGGAATCCGGTCGAGTATTATCGGGCGCTGCATCGCGGCGACCGTTCGCAGTTTGAAGTGGAATTGGTACGGGTGCGGGACGAGGCCGGCATTTATGATGTGCTGAGCAGTGAAATCGTCGCCCCGCCGATCACCATCAAGCCTTCGCGCGGCGCATCCGCACCCACAGGACGGAATGAGGATCACTCATGAGTTATCGAGTACTGGTTACGGCGCGTTCCTTCGCCAACACCCCCGGCGCGCATCAGGATATGCTGCGCGAGAACGGCTGCGAACTGGAACTGCGCGCTCCGTCGCATCCCTACAGCGCCGACCAACTGCGCGAGTTGATGGGCGGGATCGACGGGGTGATTTTAGGGCTGGATGCCTGTGATGCCAGCGTGATCGCGGCGGCTGACCGGCTGAAGGTGATTTCGCGTTACGGGGTGGGGGTGGACGCGGTGGATTTGCAGGCAGCGGCTGCCAGAGGCATCGCCGTCACCAATACGCCGGGGGCGAATATGCTGGGCGTGGCGGAACTGACGCTGGGGTTATTGTTCGCGCTGGCACGGCAGATCCCGCAGGTCGCCAGCGCCGCCAAACAGGAAGAATGGAAGCGCCCGACCGGCTGGGAACTCAGCGGCAAGACGCTGGGGGTTGTGGGTTTTGGTGCCATCGGGCGGGATGTGGGGCGCAAAGCGGTGGCGCTGGGCATGAAGGTGCTGGCTTATGATCCCTTCTGGCAAGGGCAGATGGAAGGCGTGGAACTGGTTGGCTTGGAGGCGGTGATTCAGCGGTCGGACATCATCACGCTGCATGCCGCGCTGACGCCGGAAACCGCCAATCTCGTCAACGCTGCTCGCATCGCCCAGATGAAAGACGGCGCGTTCATCATCAACACGGCGCGCGGCGAACTGGTGGATGAGGCGGCGCTGTATGATGGGTTGAAGTCCGGCAAGTTGGGCGGGGCGGCTGCTGACGCTTTCCTTCATGAACCGCCAGCCGGAAGCCCGCTGCTGACGCTGGAGAACTTCATCGCCACGCCGCACATCGGTGCCACCACGAAAGAGTCGGTCCGGCGCATGGCGTTGATGGCTTCCGAGAATCTGTTGAAGGTGTTGAAGGGGGAAGCGTGTTCCTGCATTGTGAACGGAGTCACGCAGGGTACATGACGCGGATTGACGGATTTCAGGACTTGGTGGTGTGGCAGCGCGCCCGTGAACTGACCAAACGGGTGTATTTCATCACCCGCTTGGCGCAGCAGGAATCACTGCTGCTGAATGAACTGCGCGCCCTGCCCATCACGATGGCATCCAAGATCGCGGCGGCCTACGAAACGCGCGGCACTTTTTACGCCATCGAGATGTTGGGGTTGGCGAAGGCCGCCGCGAACGGGTTTAAGCTGCAATTGACGGCCTTTTATATGCGGGGGTTGGTTCGCCAGCCTGAATATGAAGATCTATTGGAACGGGCGGTTGAAATCCGCCAACTGCTGTTTGAACTGGAATATGCGTTTG
>JAFLCH010000163.1:0-2716 GCA_017303775.1 Anaerolineae bacterium
AAATCCGCCGATGGAGTCCTGCGCCATGTCCGCAAAAGTTCGATCTGTTGCTGGTGCAGACGTTCGAGCGGTGCTTGTCGTAGCAGGATCACTTGCGCGACATTCGTCCGCTTCTCAAACAGCGACCCGCCGTAAATCTGTGTCAGAACATGGGTCGTCCGCTCCAACTCGTCCAGAATTTGCCCCATAATCCGCTTACGCAGTGCATCATTCTCCACGAGACCGGCGTAGGACTGCATCAAATCGCTGTTCGCCAGCATGACATTATTGGCGCTGTTGCTGATGATGTTATGCAGAACCGGCCAGCTAAAGGCATGCTCCCGAATCGCCTCGAATATCTCTGGTTTTTGGGTCATCAATTCGGAGAGCGCTGTTCCCAATCCGTACCAACCGGAGAGCAAAAAGCGCGATTGACTCCAACTGAATACCCACGGGATCGCCCGCAAATCCGCCAGCGTATGCTGACCTGTGCGCCGGCTGGGGCGTGACCCGATTCGGCTGGATTCAATCACATCAATGGGCGTAGCTTGCCGGTAAAACGTGATGAAATCAGGCTCATGAAGCAGCGACTGATATTTTTCGCGGCTCACGTCGGCAAGCTGGCTAATAAAGGGTTCGAGCGGATGTGAACCGCTGTTGCGCTGGCGTTCGAGCGTCGACACACGCAGCGTGTCCGAGAGCAAAAGCTCTAAATTATGCAGCGCCGTTTGCCGGTTAGCGTACTTCCGTGCGATCACTTCTCCCTGTTCCGTCAGCCGCAAATCACCGCTTAGGGCGGTATGCGGCAAACCACGGATGAAGCGGTGCGTCGGCCCACCCCCACGACTGATCGAGCCGCCACGACCATGGAAGAAACGAATCCTCACGCCCTGTTCCGCGCCCACTTCTGCCAGCACCCGCTGCGATTGATAAAGATTCCAGACGCTGGCCAAAATGCCGCCATCTTTATTGCTGTCGCTGTAGCCAATCATGACCTGCTGAACGAGGGCATCAGTCCCGCGCGCTTGTTGTTGATGCGCCAGACTGCGTTGTGTGAGCGGATGTGCCACAAACTCCCGCAGGATGTCGGGACTGCGTTCCAGATCATCAATCGTCTCGAAGAGAGGCACAACCGGCAGTTGGCACACCATGCCTGCTTCAGTCATCCGCATCAAACCCGCCTCACGTGCCAGCAGGTACACCGCCAGCAGATCGGATACATTCCGCGTCATACTCACGATCAACGCCCCAAGCCCATCCGCCCCGAAGTGACCGATGTGTTCGGCCAGCGCGCGATAGCATTCGAGCACAGCCGTCGCCTCCCCGCCCACTTTCATCCCCGGCAGCGTAAACGGGCGCAGACTTTGCAGTTCAGCCTCTAAGAAAGCGCGTCGTTGGCTTTCGTCCCAATCCGCGAAATGGGTGTCACTCAATCCCCCCGCTTCGAGGAGTTGCGCTACGGCAAGATCATGGAAGCGGCTGTTCTGGCGAATATCCAGTACCGCGAGATGAAAGCCGAATGACTGTACGATCCGGATGAGCGGCAGCACATCCGAGTCAGCCAAACGGCGCGCCCCAATTTCAATCATGTTGCTGTACAGACGGTGTAAATCGGCTTCAAGTTCGGCAGCGTTGGCGTATACGGCAGCGCTGCGGTGGTTATCGGGCAGTCGTGCCAGCATCAAGGAGACGAACTGCCGCCACGGTTCATCTGGGTTTCGGCTGAGCGCTTGTTCCCCCACCGCTTTGAGCGACTCCGCGATTTGCGTGATGTATTCATCGAATGCGCTGGGGATTCGGTGGGTGAATCGGGAAAGACTGAGCTTCTGTCCCAGTTCCGTGAGTTGTTCGCGCAGTAAGCTGAGAGCATTCGAGCGCAGTTCCAGCAGTGTTTGGCGCGTTGTTTCTGCCGTCACCAGTGGATGCCCATCGCGATCACCCCCCACCCACGTTCCAAACGTGAGTCGCGGAAGCTGGTTGGGGTCTCCCAGCAGTGCCGGATCAAAACCCGCCTTAATCCACGCCTGAGACAAGCGCTGATCCAGTGAATCCAGCAGTTGCGGAAAAACGCGCCGCAAATAGTAGACGATATTCCGCACTTCCGACTCAACATCAGGCTTCTTGAGGTACACCTCGCCCGTCCGCCACAAGCGATCCAGCGCAATCTTGATCGAGTCCCGAATCGCCCGCTGTTCCTGCGGTGTCCACATCTGGTTTTCCAGTTGTACCATCAGCAGGTAGACGTTTCGATGCTGTTCCAGCACTGTGTAGCGTTTTGCTTCGGTAGGGTGCGCTGTCAGCACCGGTTCAACGTGCAAACGCGCCAGTTCTGCCGCCACTTGCTCGTCCGTCAGTCCCGCTTCCTGCAAAGCTTGCAGGTTTTGCCCCCACAAACCCGAAAAGCGGTTCACCGCGTCCTGCTTCTCCAGATGACGTCTGTATTGCACCACTGCATTTTCTTCCACAATGTTGAGCAGTTGGAAAGCAATCGAATACGCCTGCGTCAGCTTAACGCCATCCAGTTCGCTTGTATCAACATGGCTTTGCCACGGTAAAGCTTTCGCCAGCGCGGCTTCACCATTTTCCTCCAGCACTTCACGAAAGCACCGAATCAAAAACTGGATGTCTTGATCAATCTTGTTAAAATCGCTTGTTTTAGAGCTTGATAGCAGCATACACACTCCTCATATTTGGGTTGTATTCTAACCCGATTTCAAACCACTTTCTAACTTGACAG
>JAFLCH010000163.1:2816-9322 GCA_017303775.1 Anaerolineae bacterium
TTCGTATCCGCCAGTTGCTTGATCGTCCGCGTCACCTCCCGCACCGTATCATCGCTCAACCGCAGCCCCAGCGCCCGCGACCGGTCGCGGATCGCGTTCCAGCCCGTCAGCCGGTGTCCAATCGCGATCTCGCGGCTCAACCCGAAGTCCTCCGGCTTGAGGATCTCATACGTGTTCGGGTCAGCCAGCACCGCCTTCGCGTGAATCCCTGCCTTATGAATGAACGCGCTCGACCCCGTAATGTAATTGTTGAACGGGATGTCCAGCCCGCACATCTCCGCGATCATCAAATCAATCTTCGGCAGCAGCGTCAGGTTGTACTTCGCCACATAGCTCCGGTTCAGCGTGTACAGCCGCGCCACCAATCCCCCCAGCGGGGTGATCCCGTTGCGCTCACCGATCCCCAGCACCGTTGTATCAATGTGCGTCGCCCCCGCCTCCAGCGCTGCCGTCGCGTTCGCGATCGCGCACCCGCTGTCGTTGTGCCCGTGAAACTCGATATCCAGATGCGTCAGCCGCACCAACTGGTGTACCATGTTGTAAACCTGCGTCGGCGTCGCCACCCCCACCGTATCCGCCACCCCCAGCCGGTTCACCATCCCCAACTCCGCCACCGCGAGGTACACCCGCAGCAAATCCGCCTCGCGAGACCGGAACGTGTCCTCCGTGCTGAAGCGCAAAATGATGTCCGGCTTCTGCTCGCGGATGTATCGCATCACCTCGCCCGCCAGATCAATAATCTGCCGGATGTTCTTCCCGTGGCTGTGCTGCATCAACTGGGGCGATGTCCCGATCACCACATCCAGCCCGTCCACACCCGTGTCCAGCGCCCGTTTCGCGTCCTCAATATTGCACCGGATGTGCGTCAGGATGCGCGTCTTCAACCCCTCCCGTGTAATCGCCCGAATATCCGCCTCGCTCTGCGGGCTGGCGCTCGGTGAAGTCATCTCGATGAACTCCACCCCGAAGTCGTTCAGCAGATGCGCGATTTCTAACTTCCGCCCCGTGTCGAACGTCGCCGTGCTAAATTGTTCCCCTTCGCGCAGGGTGCTCTCAATAATGCTGTAATGATCAAAAGGCATTTTCTAAAGTCTCCTCAATGATGTGGACAGCTTCCCACAACGCATCTTCACGAATCACCAGCGGGGGCAGCAGCCGGAGTACGCTGGGGCCTGCTGGCAGCGCGACTACACCGCGTTCCTGTAGTGTCTTCAACACCGGCGCGACCTTACCCCGCAGCTCAATCCCGAACATGAATCCCCGCCCGCGCACCTCGCGCGCCGCCTTCTCAGGGACGTTCGCCCGCAGATGTTCCCGCACTGCCTCACCTAGCGTCCGCGCCCGTCGGATCAAGTCACCGTCCGCGGGTCGGTGCTGGTCGCTTAGGGCAGGGGAGTCGGCCTGTTCCGTATAAACCTTGATCGCAGCCAATCCAGCAGCGCAGGCCAGCGGATTGCCCCCGAAAGTGCTCCCGTGGGTAGCCGGGTCGAGTGCCCCGATCCGTTCGCTCAACAAAATCGCCCCCATCGGCACCCCACCGGCCATGCTCTTCGCAATCGTCACGATGTCCGGGCTGATCCCATCTTGCCAGTGGGCGAACAGGCTGCCCGTCCGTCCCCATCCGGTTTGTACCTCATCAATAATCAGCAGCGATCCGTTCGCGTGTGCTAGTTCCTGCGCCGCCTGCAAATATCCGGCCTGCGCGGGATGCACCCCGCCTTCACCCTGCACCACTTCCAGCAGCACCGCCCCGATCTGGTCGTTCAGCGCCTCGCGCAGCTTATCAATATTGTTGTAGGGAACATGCATCACCCCATCAATCAGCGGTAGGAATGGCTCTCGGTACGCCTTTTCCCACGTCGCGCTCAAAGCTCCCATCGTCCGCCCATGAAACCCGCGCATCGCCGCGATCACCCCGCGTCGCCCCGTTTTCAAACGGGCGATCTTCAGCGCGCCTTCGTTCGCTTCGGTGCCGCTGTTCGCCAGAAATACTCGTGGGAAGCCGCTCACCTCGCTCAGCGCGGCCTGATACTGCGCGCGCACCGGGTTATGAAACAACTCCGGGCACGAGATCAGAGTCTGGGCCTGTTCCGTTATCGCCTGCACAATCGCCGGGTGCGCGTGTCCGAGGTTCGCCGACCCTTGCCCGCCCACCAGATCAATGTAACGTCGTCCGGTCTCGTCAAACAGGTATGCGCCTTCCCCTCGCACAACTTGGAGTTCACGCTTCAGGTACACCCCGCTGCTGTGCCGGTCTTCGATTTCATTCCAGTTCGTTACTGTGTCAATCATCTTGAATGCCTTCCCTACCACAGACTCCACCACCTAACCACCATGCTTAAATCACCCCGATTGCGTCACGGGTGATTTGGGTACCGCCTCCGGCCAGCGCCGTGTCCAGTGGGTTTTCCACCCGCGAGTCCGCGAGGATCGTTCGCGCCACCTGCGCGACCTGCGCCGCCATCATCTTCTTCTTCATTCGCCCGCCGGCCAGCGCCTCATAGCGTTCGTACTCGCTCAGCGCGAAGCCCGTCACCAGCGAAGTCGGATCGTTCAAATCGCGCATCAAGCCCGGAACATTGCTCAAAATCACCAGCGCGTCCGCCCCGATCGCGTGCGCGATGTTCGCCGCCACCAGATCGCCGTCCACGTTCAGCCGTTCGTACTCGTCACCCATCGCAATCGGCGCTACCACCGGCGTCATCCCCGCTTCCAGCAGCGTATTCAAGAGCGTCGCGTTCACCTCGCTGATCGTGCCCGTATAATCATCCCGCACGATAATCTGTCGCCCGTTCACGATCGCGCGGATCGCCGTCTTGCGGTGTGCGCGGATTACGTTCGGGCCGGCCAGCCCCACCGCGTTCACACCTTGGCTGGCGAGCTGTGCGCTCATCAACTGGTTCAACCCGCCTACCGCCTGCCCGAAAATTTCAATTGTGCGTGCGTCGGTGTAACGGCTGCTGTGCCCGCCGGGGGTCGTCAGCGTCTGCGCCGGATAGCCGACCTGTTCACCCAACCGGTTTGCCGCGTCGCTCGCCCCGTGTACCAGCACCCAGCGTTCGCCGCCCCGAATGCGTGCGGCCAGATTGTTCAGCGTGGCGGTGTGGTCATTCCCTGCGCCCCCACCCAATTTCAGGACGTGTATCATCGCGCTTTACTCCCTCGTCTTTGTACTCAATCGCTTACGGATAGATTCCGCCGAACGTCAGACCTGCTGTTTCCTCAAACCCGCACATCAAATTCATGCTCTGCACCGCTGAACCGGCAGCCCCTTTGCCGAGGTTGTCGATAGCGCACAGCAGCACCGTTCGTCCGCTGTGCGGGTCATATTCCCAGCCCACGTCGGCATAATTCGTCCCGGCCAGCAGCTTGGGTTCCGGATGCCGGTGCAGGCCGCTCTTCTCATGCACCACGCGCACAAACGGCTGCCCGTTCCATGCTGCGCGGTACGGCCCCCAAAAATCCTTATCAGCCATCCCCGGTTGCAGCGTCAGGTGTACCGCAGCCGACACCCCGCGTATCAATTCCACGCTGGTGATGCTCAAACGCACATCAAAATCGCCGCAGTTTGCCAGTGTTTGCCGCACTTCATATTCGTGCCGGTGTCCGGTCAGCGCGAAGGGTCGCACAATACCGGATCGTGCCGGATGATGGCTGCTGTCGGTGGGTTCGCGTCCGGCTTCGCTGCTCCCGACCTTCGCATCCACGATGATCGGTTGGTTTGGGGTGACCATCCCCGCTTTGACCAGTGCCCACAGCGCCAGATTGGAAGCGGTGGCGTTGCAGCCCACTCCGCTGGCGTAATTCGCCCCGCGCAGTTGTTCACGGTACAGCTCCGGCAGCCCGTATACAAACTTCCCCAACCATTCGGGCGCGGCGTGATCATGCCCGTAGGCTTCGCGGTAGGTCGCGGCATCCTGTAAGCGGAAGTCGGCGCTGAGGTCGACGATTTTTTGCGCCAGCGCTGCGTAACGATGAATGTTCTTCTGGGCTTCCCCGTGCGGCTGCGCAAGGATCAGCACATCGCATTCCTGAAGCGCATCACGCCCGATGAAACGCCCTTGTGTGCGCCCCCGCAGGTGAGGATGCACCTGATAATAGAACTTGCCGATGTTGCTTTCGGAAGTGGCCTGTGTGACTTCGACTTCCGGATGCCCTAACAGCAGGCGCAGCAGTTCACCGCCCGTATAACCGCTCCCACCCACAATACCCACACGGATCATGCTTGGACTCCTATCGTGCTCAAGGCATAGCTCACGACCTCAGCAGCAATATCCACGCCGGTCGGGGCGCTGCTGTTGCGGAATTCCATCGTGTGGTTGATTTCGTTCACGCTCAGGCCGCGTTCAGGGTCTTCAAACACATCAATCGCCACGATTCCGCCGCCGACGGCCTGTGCCGCACGGACGCACAAATCGTTCAATTCCGGCGTCACCGGACAGTTGGAAGCCTTGCCCCCGCGCGCCGTGTTGGTGATCCAGTGCGCCGAGTCGCGGTAAATGGCGCAGATGCAGCGATCACCGACCACAAAGGCACGAATATCGCGCCCCGGTTTGTTGACATACTGCTGCACGTAGTAAATGTGGTGCTGGTAATCGCCCAGAACCTGCCGGTGTTCGATGACCGCTTCGGCTGCCGTCGCGTCGTTCACGCGCGCCAGCAAACGCCCCCACGACCCCGTGACCGGCTTGAGGACGGCGGGGTATCCCAGTTGTTCGATAGCTTGTAAGGTTGTATCGGGGTCAAAGGCGGTGCGGGCTGTGGGTTGGGGGATGCCCGCGCGGGTGAGGGCAATGGTGGTTAAGAACTTATCGGCGCAGGTTGAGGCGGTTTCGTAGCGGTTGAGCGCGTTCACCCCCCAACTGCCGAGGATCGCCAGCATGTACAACCCGCGCGAGGTGCTGACGCTCCGTTCCATGATCAGGTCATACTGATTCCATGGGATTCCGGAAGGCGTGGTTTGTTCCGGCCCTGCCGTGATTTCCAGATTAATCTCCCGGTCGGAAATGACATCCGGTTCGACTCCGCGCGCTTGGAACGCGCTGATGAGCAGTTTTTCTTCGGGTCTGATGTGCGAAATGATGATGCCAACGCGCATTATTATTCGCCCCAATCCTCTTCAACTTCAGGCGCACGATCCAGTGTCACCGGATTCAGGCTGATGATTTCCAGTTCTGTGCCGCAGTCGGGGCAGGGCAGTAGTTCATGTGCCATCGCGTTGGCGGGGATCAAAATTTCGGCTCCACATTCAGGACAGCTTGGTGCAGACATTGAAGACTCCTCTTTGTATATGATCGAATAATTCCTAACGAGCAACGAAACAAAAACCGCCATCCAGCTCAGGTCTGGACGGCGGCTCACTCACTCTATCGGCGCAGCGCAGCTATCCAGACCTTTCGGTTGGCTTCTTGCTCTGCTTCTTCTTGCTGTCAAATACGGTTACACGGTTCATTTTACTACCTGTTCCAGTGCGCTTCTCAACAAAAAACCCGCCTGTCCGGGCGGGTTCGTTCGCGTGTTGACGCTCTTCAGAAACCAAAAATCCCGGACTTAGATCGGGCTGCGCTTCTTGGCTTTCTTGAAGAGGTTGAGATTTGACATGATTTCCCTCAGTGAGATACAGGGAATAAATTTAACGCAGGCTCAACCAAGTTGCAATGGGCAGCTTGAACAAAGATGATTGTGCGAACTGCCGTAACCGATCGTCAGCGGTTCGGGCGAGAGAGCGTTACAATACAGCGCAAAGTATTGGGAATTATTCCTTTTGGGAGGTCGAAAATGGTTAAGCTAATCGCTTTGTTGAAGCGTAAACCGGGTATGACGATGGAACAGTTTAAGGTGCGCTGGGTGGACGAACATTGCAAGATTTCCAGCCAGATGCCGGGGCTGCTGGGGTATTACGTCAACATCAACCAGCCGCACCAGCCCGACAACCGCGAACCCAACTACGATGGGTCTGCCGAGTTGTGGTGGAACAGCGTCGAAGAAATGGAAGCGGCATTCACCAGCGACATCGGGGTGAAAGCCGGTAAGGACGCAGATGAGTTCTGCGAAATGCGCTTCCACCTGTATACCGACGAGTACACCATCATTCCGTTTTCCGGACGCAAGTAACCGCAGTAAGGCAGGGGCGAGCTGCGGCTGGCTCCTGCCTAGGCTTCGGGCGGGGTAATCCACTCCAAATGGATGGACGGTAGGAAGTAAACTCGCTGCCGATCCGGACTGACCTCATAAATCCACATCCCATCTTCAACGCGCAAGCCCATCGTGTAGACCTCGGTTCCGGCAGGGAGATCGCTGTTGGATTCGACGGTTCGGAGGCGCTTTTGCGTTTGACCGAGCGCGTCAGCAAAGGGGCCTGCAGGCGGGTGAAGCTCATCGGGTAAAGGGTCGGCGGGCAGCGCCAGTTGATCTTGCGAGACGATCACCAAGTGGCCTTCCATATCCGCAATATTGTAGTAGCCGGGGGTATCGTCCAGCGAGAGGACACGCACCTGCTGACCGGC
>JAFLCH010000164.1 GCA_017303775.1 Anaerolineae bacterium
CCAAGATCGGCATAGTAACGGAGCGCCGAGACCGGTACGCGGCAGATTTTGGAAAAGTCCCCGATTTTGAACATGCGTCCTCCCGCAGATGCAAAGGTGAAAGATGAAGGCCTTCAACTGTTATTGTGCGCTCTCAAGCGGCTTGAGAGTCAAGCATTGATTTGATTATGGGATGGTGGTGGCTTTTCTCCAAAATTCGCATTAGAGTCATGAGAGGGTCATCGAGCAAAGTGGAGGTTACTGTGTTGAAGCACAAGTTACAGCGGCTGATGCCGGTCGTGGTCATGATGGTTTTGATGCTGACAACCTTGTGGGTTGGGGCACAGGAGACGACGGAAGAAGCGCCTGCTGCGGCGACAACCGACTTCAACCTGACATACAGCGTAACTGCGGCGGGCGAGATTACAGGCGACGCATTTGCGCAGACATGGACACTGACGACGGCGTCGGCTGACCGGATCAGCATTGTGGTGGAGCGGACGAGCGGGAATTTGATCCCGGATGTGCTGGTGCTGGACGGGAGTGAGCAGCAGATTCAGACCAGTTATGGCGCGACGCAAACGGCGGCACGGGCGGAGATCGAACGGTTCAACCTGCCGACGGGTGGGACGTTTAAGATTGTGGTGCAGCGGGATGATGGCGAGGCCGGGGTGACGAGCGGGACGTACAGCATTCTGGTGACACCGATTGCGACGGCGGCGGAAAACCCGAACAACATCGTCAACCTTGGCGCGGCGACACTGGATGCACCGGTGCGGGGGGAGATCACGGGGGCGCAGTGGTACCAGCGGTACACGTTCGAGGCCGGCGGCGAGGATGTGATCGCGCTGGATGTGCGGCGGACGAGCGGCACGTTGTTCCCGGAAGTGGAAGTGCTGGACGCGAACGGGATTGCCCTGATGCGCGGGTATAACGATTACAACCGCGCGAATGAGCTGGCGGAGATTGACCGGCTGGAGCTGCCGGGTGCGGGGACGTATACCATCGCGGTGACACGGGCGAGCGGCTTCAACGGCGAGACAACGGGCGGGTACGAGTTGAATGTGCGGCTGTTGGGGGCGGGCGAGAGCAATCCGCTGCTGCAAGGGACGGCTGGCACGGTGGCGTATGATACGCCGTTGAGCGGGGCGATCAACGCGAAGTGGTACGAGGATTGGACGCTGACGACCACGGCGGGGGATACGCTGACGCTGATGGTGAACCGGGCGAGCGGCAACCTGCAACCGGAAGTGGCGGTGCTGGGCGGAAGCGGGCAGGAACTGCGGCGCGGATATACCGAGGCGGACGGGGACAGCGCGGTCATCGAGCGGCTGCAACTGAGCGGCCCCGGCACGTACACGGTGCGGGTGACGCGGGCGAGCGGCAAGACGGGCAGCACAAGCGGCGATTATGCGCTGACGGTTCAGTTGGACGGGGCGGGCACGGGCAGCGCCTCGCTGAGCGCCATCGTGGGGACGATTGAAAAGGGTCAAACGGTGAGCGGTGAGATTAGCAACGCGGCGTGGTCGAATAGGTGGACGTTCACGGGGACGGCGCAAGAGGTGATCGATATTGTGGTGGAGCGGACGGAAGGCACGTTCATCCCACGAATCGCCATCCTCGACAGCAACAATCAACTGCTGACGAACGGGTATTATGGGCCGGGGCTGGATACGGCGGAGATCAGCCGGTATACGCTACCGGGGAACGCCGAGTACCGGATTGTGGTGTTCCGCGATGGTGAGCAGAACGGGTATACGACGGGCGGCTATACGCTGACTGTGCGGCCAACGGGTTCATAAGGCGTATGACAACGGTGATCTTCGGCGGGACTGCCGCCTACCATTTGAAGCTGGCGGATCATGCCATCGTGGGGGAACGGCGGGTGATGGACACGCCATACGGCGATTCCGCCCCGTTCGTCCATCTGACGGCCTTCAGCGGCGGGAGCGCGTGGTTCAGTTCGCGGCATGGGGAGGATGGGCTGCAACGGACGGCGGCCTTCGTGAACCATCGGGCGAATTTGTGGGCGGCGCGGGCGCTGGGGGCGAGCGCGATTTATTCGTGGAACGGCGTGGGGGCGATTGCGGCAGGGTTGAGTGTGGGGCAGATGGTCGTGCCGGATGATCTGCTGGATATGACGCGGGCGCGGGTGGGGAGCTTCGTGGAAAACGGCTCCCCCTCCCCGGTTGAAGTTGTGGATATGCCCGCCGGTTCGCCGTTCGACAGCGGGCTGCGGGCACGACTGAACGCGGCCTGCGCTGCGATGGGGTTTGTGTGCGCCTCACACGGGACGTATGTGTGTACGGAGGGGCCGCGGCTGGAAAGCGCGGCGGAGATCGCGATGTACGGGTGGGGCGGCGCGGCGGTGGTGGGCATGACGCTGTCGCCGGAGGTGTGGCTGGCCGCCGAGTTGGGGATTCCGTATGCGTCGCTGTGCATCATCACGAATATGGCGACAGGGCGCTGGCATCTGGATTCGCGGCGGGATTTCGGCCCCGGTGTGGGGGTGAAGGGGTTGCAGGTGACGCTGGCGGCGCTGAATATACCGCCCGAAACTGAGGCGAACTGAGCCGGAGCGCTTCAACTGTATCTACAACATCGACATAAAAAGAGCCTGCTTATGATTGCAGGCTCTTTTACATTCAGATGGGCAGCCGCATCAGGTAGCGGGCTGCGGGGAGGGCGGCAAGTCCGGGCGAACGCCGGGAGATGAAGCCGGCGCTGAGGGGTTGGGCGCAGCGGGTGGCTGCGCGGGAGGCGTTGGAGATGAAGGCGGCTGCTTGCCGTTCATCAGGTCTTCAAAGGCTCCGCGGTCGAGCGTTTCCTGCTCCATGAGCACCGTCACCAACTGATCGAGCTTGTCGCGATTCTCGCTGAGGATGGTCTTGGCGCGGTTGTAGGCAGTCTGGAGGATGCGACGAACTTCGTTGTCGATTTCCTCGGCGGCCTGTTCGCTGTAGTCGCGCTGTTCACCAATCTCGCGCCCCAAGAAGACGGCTCCGTTGTTGGTGCCGAAGGTGCGCGGGCCGAGGGCTTCGCTCATACCGTAGCGGGTGACCATGGCGCGCGCCCAATAGGTGACTTTTTCGAGGTCACTGCTCGCGCCGGTGGTGAACTGGTTGAAGACGATTTCTTCTGCCGCGCGGCCACCGAGGGCGGCGGTGATGGTGTCTTCGAACCATTCCTTGGTTTGCACGCTCACGTCTTCATCCGGCAGCGGAAGGACGTAACCGCCCGCACGACCACGAGGAACGATGGTGACTTTGTGCACCGGATCGTTGTGTTCGAGCAGGTGGAAGAGGATGGCGTGACCGGCTTCATGGTAGGCGGTGGTGAGCTTCTTTTGATGCGAGAGGACACGCGACTTGCGCTCTGGCCCCATGGTGACGCGATCCATACTTTCGCTCATCTCGCTCATGCCGATGGCTTTCTTGTTGCGGCGAGCGGTGAGGATGGCGGCTTCGTTGACGAGGTTTTCGAGATCCGCGCCGGAGAAACCGACGGTCATCTTGGCGACCTGTTCGATGTCGGCATCGGGAGCGAGCGGCTTGCCCTTGGTGTGTACCTTGAGGATTTCCTGCCGTCCCTTGATGTCGGGATTGTCCATGATGACCTTGCGGTCAAAACGACCGGGGCGGAGGAGCGCCGGATCGAGAATGTCGGGGCGGTTGGTGGCGGCACAAACGATGACGTTGGTGCCGGTTTCGAAACCGTCCATCTCGACGAGAATCTGGTTCAGGGTTTGTTCACGTTCGTCGTGACCACCGCCAAGACCCGCGCCACGATGACGCCCGACGGCATCAATTTCGTCGACGAAGATGATGGCAGGCGCTTCGGACTTGGCACGTTCAAAGAGGTCACGAACGCGGCTGGCACCGACGCCGACGAACATTTCGACGAATTCCGAACCGGAAATGCTAAAGAAGGGGACGCCGGCTTCGCCCGCAACGGCACGCGCCATGAGGGTTTTACCGGTACCGGGCGGGCCAACCATGAGCACACCCTTGGGAATGCGCGCGCCGAGGCGGATAAACTTCTCCGGCTCTTTGAGGAACTCGACCACTTCTTTGAGTTCTTCTTTGGCTTCTTCGCAACCGGCGACATCGGCAAAGGTGACCTGCGGGCGTTCCATGTCACGGGTGACACGGGCACGGCTGCGGCCAAAGCTCAGCGCTTGATCCTGACCGGTGCGTACTGAACGCATCATGCGCCACAACAACCAGATGATGAGCAGGGTGGGCACGACGGCGATGATGAGCTGGAAGAGGACGTTGGAAGTGTTATCGCCGGGTTGTTCAGCAAAGGTGAAACGGTTGAACTGCGCTTCGGTCACACCATAGGTCATCAAGGCTGAGAAGAGATCGGTTTCACGTTCCTTATAATAGGTGACGGTATCGCCGTTCTTGAGGTCGATGATGACATCATTGCCACCGCGCACCGTCACTTCGCTGACCTGATTGTCCTTGATGTACTCGGCAAACCGATCCAGCGTAATGCTGTTGCGGTTGGAGAGATTGTTGGGCGCAGCGAAAGCGAAGATGAAGAGCAGAATGACGACGCCGGCTATAATAAGCCAGAAGCGCTGGGCGTTACGATTCGCAAAAGGGGAGTTATCTTTGTCGTTTTGGGGATCGTTCGGTCGATTATTCACGAGGACGGCGCAGAAGCGACCCGAATGGGCACTGTGAGCGCCTCTCTCCTTTCTAGGCTAACTTGCGATTACCGGTAAGCGAGTGAGGTCTACACCATACTTAAAAGATGTGTTTTCGAGGTCAGAAGTTCACCGTATCGGTTATTTTCAACTATAGATGATAATCATCAAACGCGCTCCGGTCAATATGAACGGCATAAATCCTACGTTAGAAAAACTGATGACAAGCCAATATTGCGATTCCTTAATTAGCGGCCAAAAAATATAAGGTTATAATTCAAACAAGCAAACTCCTTACGTCATAACGCTTTCGTTACCTAAATTGATGGTACAATTAGAAACGGATTTGTGTTACAGGTCAAAGACCGGGAAAACGCCGTGAACGAAAATCCCGAAACCAACCAAGATCAGGTGGTGCCTAGCCCGGAAGAACCCAAGGGGGAAGTGGCTAAGGATGAGATTGATTTCAGCGCCGAGTATCTGCGGCGAACAGCAACGCGCGGGCTGACGAATACGGACTTCGAGGAAAGTGAACCGCGATGGGGAACCGCGCGCTTTAATGAACGCACGACGTTGATGTTGTTCGTGCGCGGGGCACCGGAACCGTTTCTGTTCGATGCATCGAATGTTGATGAGTTGGTGATCGGGCGGCGCAACCCGGCCACCGGTGAAGCGCCGGATGTTGACCTTGACCAGTTCAACGGGACTGAAAAAGGCGTTTCGCGCCGTCACGCGACGATTATCCGCAAGGATGGGTCACTGAATATTGTGGACGCGGGCAGCCATAACGGAACCTACCTAAACGGGCAGCGGTTGATCGCACATCAACCACGCATCCTGCGCGACGGGGATGATATACGGTTAGGCTTTCTGGTGCTGCGCGTGAAGTTTGTGAAGACACAGGAACGCCCCGGCGGCAACACACCCGGAATATCCGTCCGGTAAGCTATGATTGATCGTACCAATGAGCAGTGGCTGGCAGAACTCACCGGCCCCCCTGATGTGCAAGCGCTCGCGCTGGAAGAACTGCGTGGGCGACTTCAGCGGGGGATTTTTTATTATCTGAGCCGTGAGCGCAGCGATCTGGCAGATCTTTCCAGTTCTGAAATTACACAGATGGCCGAAGATCTGGCGCAGGACGCTACGCTGCGGGTGATGGAAAACCTCGACAGCTTCCGCGGTGACAGCCGCTTCACCACATGGGCGACGAAAATCGCGGTGCGGGTGGCGATCAGTGATTTGCGGCGAGCGCGTTATAAAGACTTCAGTTTGGACAACCTGACAGCGGATGGTGATCTGCTGCCGGCCAACGCTACGGGCGTGACCGGCACGCCGGAACTCGGCCCGGAAGACGCAACCGAACGCGATGATGTGATGCAGCGGATTACCGCCGCGCTCAAAGACGCGCTGACGGAGCGCCAGTATCAGGCGTTGGTGGCGGTGGCGGTGCAGGATGTGCCGCTGGAAATTGTGGCGGAACGGATGGGCACCAACCGCAACGCGCTGTATAAACTGCTGCATGATGCGCGCCGAAAGCTGCGTACTTATATGGAAACGCAGGGGCTTTCGACGCAATACATGATGAATCTATTTCAGGATTAAGCAAAGTATCGGCATGTAAGAACATCACTTGCAGCATCGTCCGAAATTGTGGAGTGAATGAGAACCGGATGCGTGGTTATGGGAATCCAAGACGAGCAATTACGGAAATTAATTGACCACATTTTCGACAGCCATCAGGACGACGTGCTGGACTGCGACTCGTGCGGCTGTCAGTTGGAATGTCTGGCGGAGAAGGTAGCCGGGGGGGCAAGCCTGCGCGAGATGTGGCCGGAAGTCGAGGCGCATCTGATGTGCTGCCGGGACTGCCGGGAAGAATGGCAGGCGCTGCTGTGCATCTTGCGGGCTGAATCCAACGGGCAGCTTTCCACGCCGGAAAAATGAGCGTTCTGTGTGATTGCCGCGTAGGGATGTAAAATTTCCGGCACTCTCTCCATCTAATAAACATAATGATGTCAGCACAACTCGAAATAAGGTGAGTACAGGTATGAAGCGCGAACGTGTAGCTATTATTGGTTCTGGCCCGGCAGGTTTGACGGCGGCGCTGTATACGGCGCGCGCCCAACTGAGCACCGTGGTATTTGTGGGCAAGCTGCTGGGAGGGCAGATTTCGACGACGCACGAAGTTGAAAATTTCCCCGGCTTCCCGAATGGCACCACCGGCCCGGAACTGGTGGAGAATATGAAGCAGCAGGCCGAGAAATTCGGCGCGAAGTTCGTCTTTGAAAGCGTGACCGAGGTGGACTTCAGCAAAGGGTCACCGTTCCTGCTGAAGACGGACAGCGGCGATACCTACAGCGCGGACAGCGTGATCGTGACGATTGGGGCGAACCCGCGTGAATTGGGCATCCCCGGCGAACGCGAATTCGTGGGACGCGGGGTGAGCTACTGCGCCACCTGCGACGGTTTCTTCTTCCGTGGGAAGGACATTACCGTGGTGGGCGGCGGTGACTCGGCGCTGCAAGAGGCGATCTTCCTGACCAAGTTCGGCAAGTCGGTCAACGTCATTCACCGGCGGGATGATCTGCGCGCCAGCACTGCGCTGCAAGTGCGGGCGAAGGCCAACCCCAAGATCACCTTCACCTACAGCACAACGGTTGAAGAAGTGAAAGGCGAGGCCAGCAACGGCGGCCCGGCTATCGTGAAGGCGGTGGTGCTGCGAGATGTGAAGACCGGCCAGACTTATGAGAAACCGACGGACGGGGTGTTCATCTTCATCGGTTATGATCCGAACAGCTGGTTGTTCAAGGGGCAGTTGGCGCTGGATGAGAGCGATTATATGAAGATCGACCATCTGATGCAGACCAGCGCTGAGGGCGTGTTCGCGGCGGGTGAAATTCATGACAGCGTGTTCCGGCAGGCGATCACCGCCGCCGGGGATGGCTGCAAGGCGGCGCTGTCGGCCATCAAGTGGCTGGCGGAACGTGAAGAGTCGCTTCAGCCGCTGGACACGGAAGCGGTTGCTGCCGGGGACTAAAGGTAAGATCAGCGATAACGAGAGAGGCCAGCGCGCCTCTCTTTTTATTTCCAGCGCCGGAGTCCGTGATAGGATACGTAAGGATAAGCTGGTACTAAGGAAAGAGTCCGTCTCTATGTCGAATATGGGAATTAACCGGTGGCAGATGATTCAGGCGGGGCTGCTGTTATTGGCGGTGACTGCCAGCGCGGTGATGTTGGTCAGTTTTTTTGATCGCATCCCGATTGAAGGAACCAGTTTAGCACTTGATTGGAAGGGTTTGTGGCAGGCTATGCGGGGTGGGATCATCACCTATCAAAATGAACTAGGCTTTCGGATTCCGCCATGGACAGCTCTACTAGTTGCGCCGTTGGGATTTCTTTCAATGCAGGCCAGTTGGGGTTTGATGGCGTTCATCACCATTATGGTGCTGCTTATCAGTGTACCCCGCGTGCGCAGCAAGGGGCTGTATCTAGTCAGCATTTTTCTGTTGATTTTATCTTACCCTTCGCTCCGGCATACTGCTGACGGCAACTTTGAAGCGATTATCATCAGTGGTGCACTTCTCACAATTTATGGCTACCAGAAGGAAAAAGTACTCCCGTTCGCTATTGGCATACTCCTGATTGTTTCCAAGCCCCAAGAAAGCAGCTTCGTCATCGCAGCATTAGGCATTTATGCACTCGTGTCACAAAAACGCCGCTTCTGGCTGTACTCCGCACTGGTTGTTCTGGCCGTCAGTCTTCCCTTTCTGCTGGTATGGGGCAAAGACTGGATCACCACGATGCTCGCGATTTCAGAACGCGGGAGCATCATGGATATGAGCCTGATGGCAGCCCTGAATCGGACGGGATTTATTCCGCCGCCGCTTGTGCTGGTGATCTGGTTGCTGTTTACCTGCGCCAATCTTTATATCGTCTGGGTGAGCCGGCCCCGCTTATCCCGCGAAAAAGTGGGGATGTTGATCGGGGCGTCGCTGCTCATCGCCCCTTATGCAGCCGGTAACAGCATGGTGACGGTGCTGGCAATTGGTATTATCCCGCTGTTCCAAGCGCGACGATATTCCGGACTGCTCCTCATCTTGCTGATTAATACGCAGTTTTTTCTCAGTCGTGATTTCCTGTTCCAATGGGGTGCTTATTACGCTACAACGATCCTGCTGCTCTCATGGGGATTTTTGGCGTGGCGGGTGATGAGCGGGCAAGATGAACCGCTGCGCAAGACTTTACCCGCGGCGGCGAGCACGCGGTGATGAATCGTGGGGTTTGGGCGGTATAAGAGAAGATATACTACGAGAGAAGCGAATTGACCGAGGCACATCCATGACCGACAGCATCATACGCCGCCCTGCACCCAAGTGGGCATCCCTGTCCTTCATCCGCACCTTGATTAATCCAATCGAAGCCGAAGTTGTGCCGCTCACGCTCACGCTCAAACGGCTGTCACCGGCTTTCAACGATTACCGCTTGGTGCAAATCAGCGATATTCACATGGGTTCCGCCGGAATGAATGAGGAACGACTGACGCGCATCGTCGAGCAGGTGAACGCGCAGCAGCCTGATCTGGTGGCGATCACCGGCGACTTCATGACACGCGGCGAGATCGCCCCGATTGCACGAGCGCTGTATAACCCGCTGCGACAGCTTC
>JAFLCH010000165.1 GCA_017303775.1 Anaerolineae bacterium
GGCGCAGGACTCAAAATCACTTCTCCCTCAATCAATTCACGCGGTTCATTCGACTCCGGCAGCGTCAGGAATTCCGCGCTTGTCATGCGCGTTCGAGTCTGTCCAATCATCGGTCAGCCCCTATCGCCTATTAAACATTCAATCTTCATTATAGCACTGCCACCTCGTCGCTCCCTAACAATCAAACCTCCATCGCTCTCAACGGCGCATCCCCCACCGTCACCAACTGTATCTCAGAGGGAGCTATTGCTGCCGCTGCAGTTATTGCAAGATGGTTGGTTGATCCCTTCAAAGGCTTGGTTGATCTTTCCTACAGCAGTGCTGATCCTCATACTGATTATGCCAATGCTATATATCAATCAGCATTACCCTTAACGCCTGAGGAAATGGCTGTCATTTGGGCCGGATATAGGGCGGGAGTTGAAGGATTATCACCTTATCCGCCTATTGGAGAGCATTTGGGCTTTCGAAGTGTGCAACAGTGGCAGAGTGAAGTATCTGATTTCGGGGATTTTCCATGTAATGGACAAATATCCCTTCCAGTTATGAAATACATGAGTAGCCTATTCCCATGACTCTGAAACTATCATGTAACCTATAATAGGAGTGATACATCGCTATTAGGTTTTGCACATTGATGCAAGTTTAGTCTTAGATCAATATCACGACCCCTTTTCAAATTAATTGAAGAGGGGTTAATGATTTTATGATAACTGGTCAAGACAATATCATATTGAGGTCAAGCCATGAGCATCCCAATTAGCAGATCAACCAGATATTTACTGATTACAGTTGTAATCTTAGGGATTATCGTCTGCGTACTTTTTATCTCTTCTAGGCTGTTAGGAAATAATTTATCCACAAATATAGATAATGAATCCCGTAAAGTAGATATACGCACAGCCGAAGCTAAAATGAGTGACTTGGTTGATAAAATTAAGACAAATAATTCCGATACATTTTTAGAAACAGGTTATTCGAATCCTATTCGACTTTTGACCGGACAACCTCATGCTGGTTGCATAAGAGGTAATACGCAACTGATATATAAATCCGGTAATGCTCTTGAAGCTGTAGCCACAAAGTATGCGAATTTTTTTAAGACCCAATTTGTGTCTAGCAAAGTCAATAACGAAGCGTGGTATAAAATAGCTATCACTGCACAAAGCGAAATTCTTTTAAGTCCTCTTACTGCACCAAGTATAAGTGAATGTAGTGAACCTAATGCTTGCTACGAGATTGGAATTTATTATGGTGATCCATCAGTTGAATCCTGTAGTGGTGGATAGGTATTTGTGCTAACTCCTGCTTAATCCTCCCTCCTAGCGCTAGTACCGTAACTGACCTGACCCTTACATCAGCCTAACCAACCTTGAAGAGCCTGTACATCGTAGGATCTTTCATTTTCGGCTTCAGGTCAAGTCGTTCGTGCATGAAGCGCGACTAGAAGGCGAGAGGTGGGCGGATTTTTGCGGGTAGGGTGAGGATTGGAGCGGAAATGCGTCAGTGCGATGGAAACGCTCAAAAAGGTGGGTTGTGGGGCGGGAAAGAGCCTGTAAGATGAGGGTGGGGCTAAGGCAAAATGCGGTTCAGCGGTAATATGAAACCGGGCAGCACATCTCCGCCGTCTAGCGTGTCATGAACAGTCAAAACCTGTGTTTCCTTACCGGGTTCGTAGACCTCAACAGCTTCACCCGGCAAGACGAGAACGCCCATCTTGACCCCATGTTGGATATAAGCACGCATTTTGCGGCGTTGGGACTCCCTGCTCTGGCTGTCTGAACGGACTTCAACGGCAAAAACGGGGGGTGTGGTGAGATAATCCGCCTCACTTTCTACGTTGATGCAGACATCGGGCATAAATTTTTCGCCATCTAGGACATGAAGCACTTCGGTGTAAACCAATCCAATAGGATTTTGGGCAGTATAGGCTTCAAGAGCAACCGCAAATAAGGTTTGTTTGCGTCCATGAATGGGCTTTGGCGACACTTCAACAATCTCCCCATCAATGAAATCAAACCGTTTATCCGGGTGCTGATCGGCAAATACTAGGAACTCTTCAGGTGTCATTTGTTTTTGGACAAACATTGGTTTCACCCTCAATTATGATATTTTCATTATAGCAGGATTCGCATCCTTGATTGCAATGAGCAGTCTTTTCATTTTCGACCTCAACTCAGGTCATTTTTGAAGCGCAACAGGCGAGAGGTGCAGCAAGGGCAAAGCGCGTCGGCTTTGTGAGGGTTGGGTTTCCTATCGCGCTCACGGCAGCGAACATTCTTGCATCGCCCACATGACTCAATCCGAACCACCCAATTCGGCACACGTTCCATCAGCACCCCATTTTTGCCCACAAACCATTTTCTAACCATTCCTCAACCGTCTTAACAATTCCCTTCCCTCAAAAGGTTAGAAAACTCGTCCCCAAATAGTGACCATTTGGTAACCCTAAACCAGATCATTTGTGCTATGATAGTCATAGCGTCCGTTCCATCAGCGTGACGCTGCGCACCTTAACAACTGCATATCAGCCGACGGGGAAAATCCTTGTCTGCGCCAGTCTCCCTCATTCCCGCCGCATTTCACCGCCACGCCGCCGCCGCTGCCGCCGCCAACCCCTCCGGCAAGGGTCTGGTCTTGGCCTCAGTAGGCATTTCCCACTGGTAACGGATAACGGGTAACTTGTCACTCTACTGCCAATGTCACTGCCGCCAATGCCGCCAACCCTGCCACTTCCCCCTCACCAAACGGCAGCAGCGACCTTGAAGGGGTGAGGTTCCGGGCTTGTCTGCGCCAGTCTCGCCTGTCTTTTGCCTCCCCTAATGCTTTGGGGGAGGTTAGGAGGGGGTGCCGCCTGATTCTTTGTCGGCGACGACGACGACGACGACGACAAACGCCCCCTCGGCGGTAGCATCGGCTTCTTCCCGCCTTCTTTGACCATCACGCCGCCGCTGCCGCCGCCAATCCAACGGCTCGCCTTTACGATCCGCTGCTCGCCACCACCACCGCCGAAGCATATTCCGCCGTGTGCGTCAGGCTGATGTCCCACTCCCGCAGCCCCAGTTCTTCCGCCAGCGCCTTCGCCGCCCCGTGCAGGTGCAAAATCGGGCGTCCGCGCTCCCCGCATCGGATCTCAATCTCCACCCAGCTCACCACCCCGATGCCGGTTCCGAACGCCTTGCTCACCGCCTCTTTGCCGGCCAACCGTGCCGCCAACCGCTGCGGTTTATCGTCACAGTCCGCCCGCTCGCCCGCCGTAAAAAAGCGGTTCAAGAAGCGTTCGCCCAATCGGGCAATCCCTTCCTCGACCCGCCGGTTTTCCACCAGATCAATCCCGCACCGAATCATCGTACCCACCTCATGTTTGACAACTTGCCTCACCCGTGAACCCTGCCGGACTCCACACCGGTGCGGTGTTCCCCGGCGGAATTGTGTTCAGCCGTCCACCGCTCCCGCTCGCCGCGTCCAACAGCGCCACCCCGTACTCACTCCGCAGCGCCAACCAGCGTCCATCCGCGCTGAAGCGGGGATAATCCGCGTAAGACACCGCCGCATCCGGCAGAAAGCGCGTCGCGTCCGTGTCCGCGTACCCCACCAGCGGCACTCGCCACAGCACATTCTCCGTCACCTGCTGCACATCCCGCGCCGCCCCCACAATCGCGCTGCTGTCCGGCATCCATGTCGTGTCCAGCACCTGCGCCCATTGCAAACTCAACTGCGTCGGGATCGCCCCCTGCGAATTCCCGATCATCCAGAATGTGTCGTTGTTCGGGCTGGGCGCGTAAATGAAGCTCAGCAAGAATCCGTCCGGTGACCATCGCGGGCGGCGGACGCTCCCCGTCGGGAAGTCCGTGAGCGGGTACTTCACCGCCCCGTCCGCGCTCACCACCCACAAATCAGCCTCCCGCAGCAGCGTCCCCGGCGCGGCGGTCTGCCCCTCCGGTGTTGGTACAGCCGTCGCGTTCACGTCCGCCCCCGGCACCCGCTGCGTGTACGAGATATACGCCAACCACTGCCCGTCCGGCGACCATTCCGGCTCATGCTCATCGCCCGTCCGGCTGTAAAATTCCGGCGTTCCCCCCTCCGTCGCCACCCACCCGACGTGCCACGTTCGCCCATCCGTACCGTCCGGGTTCAGCTTGCCCCGAATCATCGTGAAGGCGATCCGGCTGCCGTCCGCTGAAGGCTGCGGCTCCCACACACTCCACTCGCTGTCCGGCAGTTCGTTGTATTGAATCAACGCCCGCGCGTCCCGCCCGTCCAGCCTCACGCTGTACAGCCGGTTCATCGCCCCCGCCGCGCTCTCCGTGTAAATCAACCGGCAGCCGTCCGCCGTGAAGCCCCACGGCATCAACCAGCCTGTCCCCGGCTTCAAATGCCGCTGCCCGCCGCTCCCCACGTCGTACAGGATAATCTCATCCTGCGCCGCCGTGTTCACCGCGATCAGCGGCCCAACCAGCTCGTCCCCCGCGCTCTGCGCCGCCAACGGCAGCACGCACAGCGCGCTCATCAACACACAGGCAATCACCATCAACACGCGCATAACCACAACCATAAAAACAATAGGGGCGACTTCCGCCGCCCCCACCTTACATCAATTTGAAACCGCTTGAAACCGCCCGCGACTTACGGGAAAGTCACCGGCAGGATCGTCCCGCTTGGCCCGCGATACGCCCCCACCGAAGCCGGCAGCCACCCCTTCACAATCGCGTTGTCGCAGGTCGTCTGCACTTCGTACCATGCCGTGTTCTGGGTGCGTCCCACCGCCAGATACTCAACGTTACCGGCAATCCCGCAAACCGGCAGCGCGTTCTCCGCCGGGGCAGCCAGCAGTTGCGTGTTGCTGAACACGAAGAACACCGGTGGCGTCACTTCGCCTTCTGCGTCTACCACGCTCACACCCGTCAGGTCGCCGCGCGCCACGAGGAACTCGGCCTTCGCCCAACCCACGAGGTCGCCGGCCTGCACCAGCCACCATGTGAACGCGCGGTTGCGTCCCAGCGGCAGCAGGATCGTACCGCCATCGACAATCCCCACGCGCGTATATTGCGGCCCATCACCGCTGCGCAGTGACAAGTTATCCGTGTTCACCAGCAGGAAGCCGGGTACGGTTTGGGGGTCAACATCCGCGTTATTCGGGCGCGGCGGGACTTCGTTCGTCCCTACCGATGGCGAAACAGACGCGTCCGTAGCCGTGGGCAGCGCGCCGTAAGTCGGCAGCCCCACACAACTTCCCGTCGCCACCACTACCGTCTGCTCCGGCAGATCATTCCCCGCGAGGCTCACCACCCGCAGCGAAATCGGGTTGAAGCTCGGCGCTTCGTCCCACACGATCACGTCGCCTTCTTCCCACGAAACACTTCCGCCTACAAAAAAGCTGTCGATGACCGGTTCGTAAATGATATTCCCCACGCCGTCTGTTGCCAGCACCACGAAAGCTTCCCGCACGAGGCCGGTGTTATCCCGGTTCAATGTGATCGAACCATTTCCACTGAATCCCTCGCAGCCGATAGAAAACCCAACACCTCCGGTTGTTCCTGCGCTTACTGGAACACTCACCATCATCAGCGCCAGAACGACCAACATCAAGATCAGGAATGAACGCTGCCTCATCGTCTTGCCCCCGCTTGTTGTGCTTATCTCGATAATGAACACTTTCCTTTAATCATAGCCCGATTATGTTTTTTCGCAATTCATCAACTATTAAGCTCAGCGTAGGGGGCGCGTAGGGAGCGCGTAGCCTCGCTCTCATCTTTTGCTGCTATATTGTGTCGTGTTCGGTGGCGGATACCCCCACCAGCCACTGAACAGGCTGCCCCGAATTCCAAACGCCTCCATCCCCTGGAGGCGTTTGGCATCCTAGACCTATTTCAAAGTACGAACCACCATGAACGAGGCGCCGAATCAAGCATCTCAGAGAGCAAGCTGCTAGCAGAGAATCAAAACGCGGCACCCCATCAAAGGCTGCCGCGTTTTACTTGATTTGCATCGGGTTGAAAGGTGGTGGGTTATTGACCGTAAGGGTTACGATGGTTGGAACGGGGCGCACGCACCGGAACCGGAACGCGGGCGCGTTTAGGCTGTTGCGGGTTCAGCAAGCGTCCGAGTTCGTCCAGCAGTTCCCGTAAACGGGTGCTGAGGTTGTCCAGTATAGTTCGCTTTTGCTTGGCCACAACGCTTCCCTTTCTCGTGTTACACCGCCGGTGATAAGCCGGTGGCTGTGACTTACAAATAAAAATCCCCTTCAACGCAGCATCATGCAGGTGAAGGGGATTAGCAGCCAACGTTATCAATTACATCAATCGGCACTGTGGACCTAAAGGGACTCGAACCCTTGACCTCTTCAATGCCATTGAAGCGCTCTCCCAACTGAGCTATAGGCCCGTAGTAGGGAGGCATTGTAGCCCCTTCATAGGCTGATGTCAATACTAAAGAGCATACAGCCTTTTTGTTTTTTTGGCTATAGGCGAAAAGTTTCTTTAACACACTTTTCAGCCTTTGGTTACGATTCCTTATCCGTCAATCTGCACAACACCCATCTATTGCGTAAGGATTGGGAATACACAATCATCCAATTAAGAAGGAGCATCCGTACACGCATCAATAGAAGGAAGATCATTCATGCAGCTTAATCCACTCGCTGTTCAGAAAGCTCACCAGTTAATTGACCACGGCCTATTCCGCATCAGCACCCCGTGGCAGCGGATTCAGCCTACCCCGAATGCCGCGCAAAAATATCTGATTGCCAATGGAACCGAAGCTTACAGTGCGTGGTTTCTGGCGGTTGATCCCTCGCTGCCGGAAGACGATCCGGCGCGTTACCAGTGGCCCATCGGGGACTTCAACGCACTGCACCGCAGCGGGCTGATCGCGGCGCGGGATCTGGCGCACAAGCATCAACTTCCTGATATTGCCGGGGCCGCCGAGGATATTCTGTTCCTGTTTGACCGCCTGACTGCCTGCTGATTCCTCTTTAGAAAGCCCACTTTCCACTTGTACTCGCTTCTTTTGGAACTAAACCAACAGCGATAGCGTCTTAACCTCCAGAACACACCGTTCGAGATGCTCTGGAGGTACCTAAAATGAAACGCTTACTTTTGTTCGTTCTGTTCTGTTTAATCGTCGTGCCGGTGGCTGCACAAGAACCATTTTGCCCAACACCGCCTCCCTGCCGGCCGGATGCCATCTGCCAAACGGTTCCCTGCCCACCAATTGAGCCGACCCAACCGGGTGTATTCACCAACCCGGACTGGTTACGTATCGACCATCACCGCGTTAACGTAACTATCGATAACCAGATCGCGACGACCAGCGTGGATATGGAATTCGTCAACGAGGGGAACGCGCTGGCGGAAGGCACATTTATCTTCCCGCTCCCCGGCGGCGCAGCGGTTGATCAGCTCACGATGTATATCAACGGGCAGGCGATTGACGCCCGCATTCTACCGGCGGCTGAAGCGCGCGGTATTTATAATGAAATCGTGCGCCAGTATCGTGACCCGGCGCTGCTGGAATATGTGGGAAGCAGCGCGATTCAGGCTAATGTTTTCCCGATCCCACCCGGTGAATCACGCAAAATTGAAATCCGTTACAGCCAGATTCTGGAAGTTGAAAACAGCCTCATTCATTATGTCTACCCGCTCAAAGTGACCGACCTGCTCTCGAACCGTCCGGTAGATGAGCTGAGTGTACGGGTTGAGGTGAGCGGAAATGACGCCATCAGTAATATCTATTCGCCCAGCCATCCCATCGCGCTGAGGCGCGAGGGAGACCGTAACTTCGTCGCTGGTTATGAATCCGTCGGCAGCATTCCGACCGATGACTTCAGCCTGTATTACGGTATCGCTTCGCAGACGATCAACGCCAACCTGCTGACCTACCGCGAAAGCGCGACGGAAGATGGTTTCTTCATGCTGCTCGTCCAACCGCCGCTCACACTGCCCGCGAATCAGATCATCGCCAAGGATGTGATCATCGTGCTCGACCAGTCGGGCAGCATGTTCGGGGAGAAGTGGGATCAAGCGCGTTTAGCCGCGGAATATGTGCTCAAACAGTTGAACCCGTCTGACCGGTTTAATGTGGTACTGTTCAGCACCGGCTGGCGCGTGTACAGCAACCAGATGGAGGCGACCTCCCAAGCGCAGGGTGCTATCGACTGGGTGCGCGCTCAGGAAGCGGTAGGCGGCACGGACATCAACGGTGCGCTGACAACCGCGATGGGGATGGCGGACGCGGAACGCCCGACCACGATCCTCTTCCTGACGGACGGCCTAGCGACCGAAGGCGAAACCGACTCGAAATCCATTCTGGAAAACCTGAAAGCCGCAGCCCGCCCCAATGTACGCATCTTCACCTTCGGGGTTGGCGATGATGTTGATACGCTGCTGCTGGACTCGATTGTTCGTGAGCAGCGGGGTACGGGTTCATACGTCCGCCCCAGCGAACGGATTGATGAAGAGGTTGCCAGCCTGTATAACAAGATCAGCGCGCCGGTGCTGACTAACGTGAGGCTCGAAACCGGTGATCTGAACCTCGCTGACCTGTACCCGGCGCTGCCGATGCCTGACCTGTTCGCGGGGACACAGCTCACGCTGGTGGGGCGGTATCGTGGTGAGGCGGAGAATATCAGCTTCACGCTGCGAGGACAGGTGAACGGGCAGGAGCAGACGTTTGTTTACAGCGGGTTGAACTTCCCGGCGCGGGCCGGCGGTGAACCGTTCATCGCACGGTTGTGGGCGACGCGGCGGATTGGTGATCTGTTGAACACGGTGCGCCTGAACGGGGAGAACCCCGAACTGGTGGACAGCATTGTGCGGTTGAGCGTTCGCTACGGGATTATCACGCCGTATACCAGCTTCCTGATCACTGAAGATGACATCCTGACAGCGGGTGGTTTGGATCGGGCGCAGGAAGCGTTCGCGCAGCAAGCACAAACCCTTTCTTCGACCACTTCCGGCTCGGGCGCGGTAGCGGCAGCGGATATGAACGCGGAGATGGCCGCAGCGAACGCACCGGCACCGGTGATGATGCCGACGATGAGTCCAGCCGGTACGATGGCTGCTCCGGGCGATGCGATGGAAACGGATGGCTCGGTGTTCTATAACCCGACGAACCCAATTCAGACGGTTAATGATAAGACCTTCTTGCTCCAGAACGGGGTGTGGACGGATACGATCTTCCAGCCGGATACGATGCAGACGGAGAAGGTGGTATTCCTGAGTGATGCGTACTTCGAACTGCTGGAGGCGCATCCTGAGTTGGGCGATTACTTCGCGCTGGGCGATCAGGTGAT
>JAFLCH010000166.1 GCA_017303775.1 Anaerolineae bacterium
GATCGCGGTGTATGCGCGACCGGATGAAACGGCGGAGACGGCATCGGTGGTGCTGTGGCTGCTGGAGCGGGAATAAAGTCCTAGCACGCCGGGGGATGTTAGCCCCTCAAGGTGCGTGCGTTGAGAATTGGAATACAATAACACTATGCCAGAATTACCAGAAGTCGAAACTGTTGTGCGCGGGCTGCGTGAGCCATTGGTGGGACGGCGAATTGACGGGGTGTGGTATGAACGGGCGAAGGTCATTCATACACCGAGCGCCGAGCAATTCAGCGCGCGGTTGATGGGGCAGACGGTGCAGGCCATCACGCGGCGGGCGAAATACATCCTGTGTGTGCTGGATCATGATATTCTGGCGGTGCATTTGAAGATGACCGGACGGCTTTATGTGAGCGATGGACCGGAGGCCGGTGACCGCTGGGTGCGGCTGCGGCTGCAACTGGATAACGGACAGCAGTTGTGTTTTTCGGACGCGCGGCGATTCGGGCGGGTGTATCTGGCGAGTACGGTGGAGGCGATTGCACCGGGGTTAGGGCCTGAGCCGCTGGAGGATGCGTTCACGGCGGCGGTGCTGCGGGAACGGCTGGCGGGGCGGCATAAGGCGATTAAGGCGCTGCTGCTGGATCAGTCCTTCGTGGCGGGGGTCGGGAATATTTACGCGGATGAGGCGCTGCACCACGCGGGAATCCACCCGGAGCGAGCGGCAGACAGCCTCGACAGCGCAGAGGCGGAACGGCTGCACGGGACGATCCGTAAGGTGTTACAGGCTGGTATTGATTATCAAGGCGCGAGCGTGAACTGGTATCGTAAGCCGGATGGGAGCAAGGGCGAGTCGCAGGATCATTTTTATGTTTATGATCGGGAGGGGGAACCCTGCCTGAACTGCGGCCAGCCGATCATCAAAACGCGGGTTGCCCAACGCGGTACGCACTACTGCCCGCAGTGTCAACCGAAGAGGTAATTTATGAGCAGCGATTTCGCAGGATTTCTCCAACAGCCATTCGTGACCTCCGCACTGGGGATGATGTGCTTTTTCTTCCTGCTGCTGGTGGGGACTATCGCAGCGATGGTTTATGTGCGACGGCGACGGGCGCAGAATCAAGCGGCGGCGGGGACGAGCAGTTTTGAGATGCGGCGGACGCCAGCGGCTGAGGCGGATATGCCTGACCTTGACCTGTTGATTCAGAGGCCGGCGACTCCGGCGGCTGCGCCAAAGCCGACTCCGGCTGCACCAGCGGCGGCTCCTGCTCCGGCACGGGCGGCGCGGAAGGGGACGTTCACGATCACGCCGAATGATGGGACGAGCACGGAAGCGGTTGAGGTGCTGACGGTGCTGCGGGATGTGGTGGACGGGAAGTTGATTGTGCAGATGGGGGATAAGGCGTACCAGAATGTGAACGCGAACGCGGAATTCCGCACACGGCTGCAGAAGGTGCTGCGGGAACTGGGGCAGGGAACGGCTGCGACAGAGACGCCGCCGTTGAGCGAAGCGGAGCCAGCGGACGAACTGCTGGAGACGAGTATCGACGCGCCGATTTCGTTGTCGAGCTTGTTGGACTCGGCTGAGATGCCGGCTGTGACACCGCCGACAACGAGCGGCGCAGCGCCTCCGCCTCCGGCGTTTGATGGGAAGATGCCGGGGGATTTGCCAAGCTTCCGGCTGGAGGATAACCCGATGCCGAAGAAGCGGCGCGGGCAGAAGATGGACTTTCAGCCTGTGCCGGAGATCAATATTGCGGCGGCGATTGAGGCTTACTTGCAGCATAAGCTGAGTTATACGGCAGAATTTTCGGGACGGAGTATTCACATCTATCCCGCGCCGGACGGCGGTGTGAGCATTGAGGTGGACGGGAAGTATTATGAGGCGGTGGGGGATGTGCAGGATGTGAAGGTGCGGGAATTCCTCGCGCAGACGATCCAAGAGTGGCAGGAACGACATTAAATCCGCTTTTGGCTCAAATAATCGTGATTCTTTAAGCAAATCCGAACCTATTATTCGGATTTGTTTCATTTAGGGCACTTTTGTTGGCGGTATAATAAGCGTAGAACTTGTGAACGAGCTACGGGAAATGAACTGATGCGACGTTTATTGTGGTTGGGTTTGATGCTGGTTGTGGTGGTGACGCCGGTATGGGTGATTGAGGCACAGGGTGGGTTAAGCCGACAGCAGATCGAGACTATCGCGCTGTCGGTGGTGCAGATTGTGGCGCTTGATGAAGACGGGCGAGAGATTTCGGCTGGTTCGGGCACGGTGGTTGACCGTGATGGGACTATCCTGACCAACCGGCATGTTGTTGATGCAGGCAGTGATTACGCGATTTATGTGCTGGAGGATTTACGCGAGCGACCGGTGCTGCGGTATTACGCAACATTGACCGGGGTGGCGGCGAATATTGATCTGGCGGCGCTGCAAATAGACCGGGATGAAGATGGGAACCGCGTGAATGCTTCGCGGTTGGATTTGTCGTTTGTCGACGCGGTTAACGATGATGTGGGGCACGGTGAGGGGATTTATATTTTTGGCTTCCCTGATTTGGGGAACGGATATTTGGTCGTGACGCAAGGGACGATTACGACGATTGAGAATGGCGACTTCGGCAATGCGCGACTGCCGAACTGGTATCAGACGGATGCGGAAGTCTCGCCGGGGAACAGCGGTGGGTTGGCTGTGAATTTGAGCGGAGAGTTCATCGGGATTCCAACTGCTGTTGAAACGGAGGGGGAGACGCTGGGACGATTGGGCGGCATCACACCGTTTCCGGCGATTCAGGCCGTACTCGACGGTGAGGGTTTGGTGTCGTTGGATGAGGTGAACAGTATTGTGAACAACGTGGAACGCAACCCACAACTGGTGGGAGGCGTGAGCGTGACGTGTGGCAATATGACGATCACTAATGGTGTAGAGTTCGTGATCCGACAGATGCGAGCCGGGTTTACCTATACGGCAACGGCGGTCGGGATTGATGGATTTGATCCGGCACTGGCAGTTTTTGAGAACAACAGCAATACAGCACGGTGTAATGATGATGCTCCGGCGGCGGATTATTATGAGGCGGATTTACCGACAAGCGGTCTGGTAACCCCTTCCAGCCTGACGGCGCAACTGGCATTTTCGCAGAACAGTGGACGCGGGCTGAATGATGTGCGGATCGTGGTGGGCGGTATCGATAACCAAGCGGGGGAATTCGTGCTGATACTGGAAGGTATGGTGGTGACCGAGGCGGACGGGAATGGCGATCCGTTTTCGGTGCGATTGACACCGGGCATGGTGGGATGGGGAAGACCGCTGACGTTGTATATGATTTCGCTGACAGGCGATCTTGATCCGCTGATGTATCTGGCAGATTTTGATTGGGAACCGGTACGATTTGGCAGCGAAGAGGTGTCATGTGATGACGCAGGGTTTTTCAGTTTGTGCTGGGGCGATTCGGAAGATTTGAGCAATAGTTATGTTTCGCTGAAGCAAGGCGCTGCGGTGGGCGGATATGGATTGGACGCGATGCTGGTGCTGCCGATCAGCGGGTTAGACGAGGTACGCGTGGAAGATGAGTACGTGTTTGACTTCGTGATGACCAGTTCGTCACGGGAGAGTTTTGGCGATTATGTTGTGGTGATGCATGTGGGAACCCAATAAGCCAGCGGTCACAACTGATTGATGCAAAAGGGCTGTCCTATCATCAGGGCAGCCCTTTTTTATTCGTGGCCGGGTTTAGGCGAAGGGTTCGGAGACCGGATGTACGGCGGCCTTGCCGTCTTCGCCGAGGCGATAGTAACCGGCAGGGCGGTGCATGTCGTGGCAGAAGATGAGCAGGGCATTGGTTTCCAGCGCCCACTTTTGCCAGCGACGTTTACTTTCCAGCGTTTCGAGCGGTTCGACATCGTAGCTGGTCATCCAACCGAGGCGTTCAAAGTGGATGGCGTAGCTGGCCATGTCGCAGACAAAGAGGGCATGGTGACCGTTACTTTCAAAGCGGATGCTCATGTGGGCAGGGGTGTGACCGCGCGTGATATGGCCGGTGATGCCGGGGCGGATTTCGGTGTCGCCTTCAAGGAGGCGTAACTGGCCGGTCTGGTAGAGGGGGTGGTAGTTGTCGAGGATATAGGTGGCGCGGGTACGCTCGTTGGGATGCATGGCATCTTCGTACTCGCGGCGCTGAACGACATACTCGGCATTGGGAAAGGTGGGTACGATGCTGCCGTTTTCATCGAGGCGGGTGTTGCCGCCGGCATGATCTCCGTGGAGGTGGGTGTCGATGACGAGGTGGATGTCCTGCGGTGTGAGGCCGAGGCGGGCAAGACCATCGATGAGGCTGCCGGTGGGACGTTCCATGTGGATGAATTTACGCTGTTTTTCGCTGAGTTTGTCGCCGTTGCCGGTATCGACAATGATGTTCTGACCGCCGGATTGTACTAGCAAACAGTTGTAAATCATGGGAATGAGCAGTTCGTCATTGGGCGGCATATGGGGCGACCATAAGGTGCGTGGCACCAAGCCGAAAGGGCCACCGGGGTCTACCCAATTGATCGAGTCGTTGATCATGTGGATGCGCATATCGCCGATTTGGAACATGAGGCTACCTGTTGTTGAATGGTGAAGTAGAAGGCATCAGGTGTCGAACTCAAGCATTTGCCGGAAGCGACTGACAAGGGCTGCGCGTTCGGCAGGCGGCAAGAAGGCCGATTGCGCGGCGTTGAGGATGTTACGCTTGATGTCGTCCAGTGTGAAATCCATCTCATCAATGGCGCGAATAATTTCATCGGTGAGGGTGATGTTGCAGATGAGAGGGTCGTCGGTGTTGATGGTGGTGGTTACGCCTTCCCGATAGAGGTGCGGGAGCGGGTGTTCGTGCCAATTGGCTACGACGCCACTGTCGACATTGCTGGTGGGACAGATTTCGAGGGCTGTCCCGTGTTCGGCGAGCCAGTGAATCAAGCGGGGATCATCAATGACGCGCACACCGTGACCGATGCGGTCGGCGTAGAGTGTTTCGACGGCGTCACGGATGTTCTGGGCACCGGCCCATTCGCCGGCATGGATGGTGATGCCGAGACCTTCGACTCTGGCACGATGGAAGATGTCTTGAAAAGGTTTGGCGGAATATTCCTGTTCATTTCCGGCAAGATCGACAGCAACTACGCCACGATCACGGAAGGCGAGGGCGACCTCCAAAACCTGCTGACCGATTTCGACGCTTTCATGACGGTTCATCGATAGGATGAGGCGTACTTGAATATCGTGAAGGGCCTGCGCAGCTTCGACTTCGGCGCAGATCCATTCCATGACGGATTGGAAGGAGCAGTTGAGGATGTTGGAGAGGGCGCGAGGGGTGAGGCGCAGTTCCATATATTTGATGTTGTCGGCAGCAGCATCTTCGATGGCTTCACGGGTGACACGACGGATGATTTCCGGCGAGCAGAAGAATTGACGGAGGGTGAGGAACTTGGCGAGGAAATGTTGGGGGGAGCGTTCTTCGCCGGGCATCATTTGGACGAAGGGGCGCAGCATTTCGATGGTGTATTCCGGCATTTCGATGTTGTGTTCGATGGCAATTTCGATGAGGGTAGACAAGCGGAACGAAGCTTCCAGATGACGGTGAAGCTCGATCTTAGGTAACCGGGTTACAATCTGTCGCAATGCGCCGTTCGCAAGATCCACGCGCGAAACCCCATTTCAAAAAAGAATAATGAATATAACCTATCTTGATTATAGTCAACCACGTTCTGCTAACAACCAACTCCAATAACGCCATGCGATTATGACACCCAAGGTCAGACCGATGGCAGGGAAGCCAAGATAAATTGTAACCCAGATAGGGTCATTGATGGTGATTGAGACTTGCTGAATCTCGTTTATGAAGCGCGCGATGGCGCTGATGATGAGGAGCGCAGCGGCGAGATAGAAGAGGCGATAGTAGCGCGGCGTACGAGTGACAAGGCCGAGCCGCCGGCTGAGACGGGCGAGAATCAGGAGAGCGACGGCAACTGAGCCGGTGCTGACGACCGGCAAGAAATCGGTAATATTCATCGCGACTCCCCATGATTACGCGTCATGCGAAAGTAGAGGAAGAGAGCAAGGGTGAGGAGGGCTACACCGCCGATGCCTAACAAGAGATCGCCCCATGGATCACCGGTAAGCTGGTCGATGCTGGCGTAGCGCATGGCAGCCGCACCAAAAAGGAGGATGGGGAGCGCGAACCAGAAGTAGTAGGTTTTTTCGGCGACCGACTTCTGATAAAAGCGCGCGATAAGCAACAGGAATACCAGCAGAAAGGCTAGCGGAAACCAGTTGTAGAGCGTTAAGAACTGACTGAGCGATGCGGCACCCACACTAGACCTTGTATCCGGCTAGCGCATACTACGAATGACATGATAGATGACTCTGACACGGAAGATACGATCATCACAGGCTCGAACGAAGTTGTTGATCAGTTCGCGCATATCGGCGTCGAGAGCGAGTGAATAGATCTTCTGGTCAGAGACGATTTTGAGAGAGAGTACCCCTGCTGCGGCTAATTGGGCGAGTTCGTCGATGATCGCGAATTCGTCGCGCCCGGTATAGCGAGCAATGTCTTGGGCGGTGTTGGCAGCATACGGGTTATCGTGAAAGAAACGCACCAGATCCCACTTCACGAAATTGTTAACTTTCTCCTGAATGAATTTGAGCAGTTCCGGGCTGATGTCATCGGTAACTGCTGGTGCTGCGTTGGTCTGGTTCATACTTCGAAACCCCAAATAACTTTGCATGCTGTGAAGATATATGTTATGTGGTGGTTGACCAACGGGGCAGTGTTGGACACCGCCCCGCTGTATTCCTGATTCTATTTTATCTGGTTTTGGCCTGATCGTCCCTTAAGTGGCAGTTTTTATATTTCTTACCACTGCCGCACCAACAGGGATCGTTGCGACCAATTTTATTTTGGACGCGAACAGGTTCGGAACGGGATTCGGCTGCTCCACCTGCGCCGGCTAACTGCATCTGCGGGCGCTGGATGACCTGCTGGACGGCGCGCGGCGCACTGACCTGAACGGTCAAGAGCTGGTAGGCAGCCTGTGTGCGGATTTCATCCATCATACCCTGCCACATGGCAAAGGACTGCCGTTTGTATTCGACCAAGGGATCACGCTGGGCGACGGACATGAGGCCGATGCCTTCACGGAGAACATCCAAGTCGGTGAGATGACGCTGCCAATGCTGGTCAACGGCACGAAGCATAGCCCATTTTTCGACACGGTGCATCATTTCAGTGCCGAGTTCGGTGGCTTTGCGGTCGTATACCTGATTGATGGCGTCGATGAGCATGTCTTCCAACTCATCGACATCCTTATCCTCCATGGTGTCGGGATTGATTGCTTCGGGCACGGGGAAGATGGTGAGCAGCTTACGGTAGAGATTTTCGAGGTCGCCCTCGGCCATATCACCGTCTTCGGGAACGTATTCATCGAGGGTGTTGACGACGGCTTCTTCAAGAATCTTGATGTAGTCTTCGCGCAGGTTTTCCTTTTTGAGGAGGTCACGGCGCTGGGCGTAGATGACTTCGCGCTGTTTGTTGACGACATCATCGTATTCGAGGACGCGTTTACGGATGTCGAAGTTGTAGCCTTCGACGCGTACCTGTGCCTGACCGATGGAGTTGCTGATCATGCGATGTTCGATGGGTTCATCTTCGGGTATATTGGCCCACGACATGAAGCCTTTAACACGATCACCACCAAAGCGCTTGACGAGATCATCTTCAAGGCTGAGGAAGAAGCGCGATTCACCGGGATCACCTTGACGACCGCAGCGGCCTCGAAGCTGGTTGTCGATACGGCGGGCTTCGTGACGTTCGGTACCGAGGACGAAGAGACCACCGAGCGCGACGACTTTTTGATGTTCTTCTTCGCACTGGGTTTTGGCTTCGGCGAGGGCGGCCTTCATCTGTTCGGGGGTTGCTTCGGTGAATTCGATGCCCTGTTTACGCAGTTTTTCGCGGGCGATGCCTTCGGGATAACCACCGAGGAGAATATCGACACCACGACCGGCCATATTGGTGGCGATGGTGACGGCGCCAAGGCGACCGGCCTGCGAGATGATGGTGGCTTCTTTTTCGTGCTGCTTGGCGTTGAGGACTTCGTGTTTGATGCCGGCGCGATCCAACATTTTGCTGAGGCGTTCGGATGTTTCGATGGCGACTGTACCGACGAGAACCGGCTGCCCTTGCTGGTTACGCTCTTTGATTTCATCAATGACCGCGCGGAATTTGGCGGCTTCGTTCATGAAGATCAGGTCTTCGTAGTCGCGCCGGATGATGGGGAGGTTGGTGGGAATGGCGACGACTTCAAGCTCGTAAATTTTCTCGAATTCTTCGGCTTCGGTGAGGGCGGTACCGGTCATACCGGCCAGCTTATCGTACATGCGGAAGAAGTTCTGGAAGGTGATGGTGGCGAGGGTGAGGTTTTCGCGCCGGACTTTGACCCCTTCTTTGGCTTCGATGGCTTGATGGAGGCCTTCGGAGAAACGACGCCCGTGCATCATACGACCGGTGAATTCGTCGATAATGACGACTTCCATGCCATCGCGCCCCTGCTGGACAACATATTCTTTGTCGCGGTGGTAGAGGGTATGAGCACGGAGTGAATTGTCGAGATAGGGGATCATCTCGGAGTTGTTGGGATGATAGAGTTGGTCGATGCCGAGGCGGCGTTCGATTTTCTCGACACCCTGTTCCGTCAGATAGGAGACGCGATCTTTAATATCGACGACATAGTCACCATCCGGCTCTTCGGCGTCGATGCTTTCAGGGCTGCTGGGTTTCAGGGTTTTGACGAGTTGGGCGAAGGTTTTGTAGTAGTCGGATGGTTCATCGGACGGGCCGGAGATGATGAGGGGGGTACGAGCTTCGTCGATGAGGATGTTATCGACTTCGTCGACGATGGCATAGTAGAGTTCCTGCCGCTGTACCATCTGGCTGAGTTCGATGACCATGTTGTCGCGCAGATAGTCGAAACCATACTCATTGTTCGTGCCGTAGGTGATGTCGGCGGCATAACAATCGGCGCGCTTACAGGGACGGAGGTGCTGATAGCGGGCATCCCCTGACTGATAGTTGGGATCGTAGAGGAATGAACCGGCATCCGGGTCGGGACTATCGCCCTTGCTCTGGATGACAGCAACGGACATGCCGAGCATGTGGTAAACCGGCCCCATCTGCTGGACGCCATATTTGCTGAGATAATCGTTGGGGGTGACGAGGTGAACACCTTTGCCGGTAAGCGCGTTGAGGTAGAGGGGGAGGGT
>JAFLCH010000167.1 GCA_017303775.1 Anaerolineae bacterium
ACGGCGCTGGTCGTGATCTGGTCGATCTGGGCGGGGGTGAAATCTAGGGCGGCGGCTCCGGCAGTCATGTCGCGGCTGAAGGTGGTGATGGCTAGGGCGCTGAGGATGGCAATCGCCAGCACACCCGCCGTGCGCGCTACCGCGTTGTTGATGCCTGAAGCGGTTCCGCTGCTGTGGGCGGGGGCTGAACCCATGACGGCGGTGGTGAGGGGGGCGACGGTGATGCCCATGCCAAGGCCGAGCATGAGCGCGCCGGGAAAGTAGGTTGTCCAATATTCGGACGGGCCGGCTGTCAACTCCGGTAGGGCGAACAGGAAAAAGCCCACCCCTGCCAAGGCGGGGCCGACGGTCAATAATGCGCGCGGGCCAAGTTTGTCGGCCTGCGCACCGGCCCAACGGGAGATGAGGGTGAGGATGATGCCGAGGGGCAGCAGGGCTAGACCGGCCTGCTGTGACGGATAGCCCTGCACCTGCACCAGATTCAGGGCGAGGAAGAAAGGCAGCGCGGCGAGGGCGGCATACAGAAAAAAGGTGAGCAGATTCGTGCCGCTGAAGGTGGGCGAGCGAAACAAGCTCAGGGGGATCATGGGATGAGCGCGCCGCGCTTCGACGAGGATGAACAGGCCGAGCAGCAGCAGGCCGCCGACTAATGGTATGAAGATGAGCGGATCGGCAAAGCTGTAATTGGGCGCTTCGGTGAAGCCAAAGGTGACCCCGGCCAGACCGAGGGTAACGAGCAGCGCGCCGGGAATATCCAACGGGGCGGTGTTTTGTTGGTCGTGGCTTTCGGGAACGCTGCGCGCCAGAATGAGCAGGGCGACCAGCGCGAGGGGGAGATTGATGAAGAAGATGGCGCGCCATAATCCTTGATCCGCCAGCCAACCACCCAACACTGGCCCCAAGAGTGTCGTGAGCGTGCTGAAGGTTGACCATGTGCCGATGGCTTTGCCGCGCTGGTCGTTGTTGAAGCTGGCGGAGATGATGGCGAGGCTGCCGGGAACCATGAGCGCTCCGCCGATGCCCTGCAAGGCGCGCGCCGCGATGAGGACGCTGCTGGTGGGAGCGAGGCCACAGGCGAGGGATGCTCCCGCAAACAGGGCGATGCCGGTCATGAAGATGCGCTTGCGACCGTAGCGATCACCGAGCGAACCGCCGACCAGAATCAGCGCAGAGAGAAACAGCGCATAGGCATTGACCACCCATACCAGTTCGGAGGCGTTCATCCCCAGATCCGCTTGCAGGCGAGGCAGGGCAACATTTAACGCAGTCGAATCGATGAAGGCCATGCTGGACGCCAGAATAGTCGAGATGAGCACAGCGCGACCTGCGGCGGGAGATAGGGTAATCGAGGGTTCGCTCGTCATGGTTTTCCTCTCGTATCTTCTGTGGCAGATCGTGGACGCGTTCAGAAGGCCATTTCGCACTTATTCCGGCAAGCATGAAATTCAAGCTTTATGGGCAAGTACGCCGGTTTCGGTGTAGACTTGGAATATATAAGCAGGCAGCGAGGGCTATCTACGTGGCGGATCAGGTACTCCTCAGTACGGGGGAGCGGAATCTGGAAGCGTGCATCAAATTAGCGGTGCAGCATGGGCTGGGCATCGAGCTGATGACATTCGCGATGCCGAATGTGTTGGACGGCGATTGGCAGAACATTGTCCGGCGCTATCAAAGCCAGTTGAAACCTGTGCCGGGGCCGATTGCCATGCATGGGCCGTTCATGGATATGGCACCGGGCAGCCCGGACGCGCGCATTAATCAAGTATGCGTGGAGCGTTACCAGCATGCGCTGCGGATTGCCGCCGAGCTGGAGGTGCATCTGGTGGTCTTTCATGCCAACTTCATCGCCTCCATCCATAACATTGAATACCGGCAGGGCTGGCATCAACGGAATGTCGAGTTCTGGGGGCCGATAGCCGAGTATGCCAAAGAGCAGGGGGTTATGGTCGCCGTCGAAAATATGTGGGAGTTCGACCCGGACATCATCGGCGACCTGCTGAAGCAGATCAACCACCCCAACCTGCGCGCCTGCTTGGACGTGGGACACGCGCACCTGTTCGGCGAAGTCCCGTTCGAGGAATGGTTCACCTCCCTTAAGGATTTGATCGTCCATACGCACATGAACAATAATGACGGCAAGATTGATATTCATATGGGGTTCCAGTACGGCGTGATGGATATGCATAAGGTGCTGGATGCGGTGCGGGCGCTGCCGCACAAACCCACGATTACGCTGGAGATGGATGAGGTGGACTTTTTGGAAGGCAGCTTACCGTTTATGAAGCTGGGGACATGAGTTACGGCTGTGAGGCCGAAAGACGGGTGAGATCAAATAAAACGAGGGTGACTGTTACAGTCACCCTCGTTTGTTGTCGTGGTGGAAAAGCCGTTTAGACGGCGGCTGGGACGAGCAAATAGCTGTTGACGAGCTGTACCATGTCGGTGGGCTTGAAAGGCTTGCTCATGACGGCATCCGCCCCGATATGACGCACAAATTCACGTTCGCGCACACGCGGCCCGGCGCTGTACATGATGACGGGAATATGGCTGACCGACGGATCATCCTTGACTGTTTTGCAAATATCGCCCCCGCTCATGCCGGGCAGCATATCATCCAGCACAACGAGATTGGGGCGGTGCTGGTAAATCATGTCCAGCCCTTCCTTGCCATTGGTCGTCACCAGAGTCTTATAGCCCGCGCGCTGCAAGATGATCTGCAAAATATCCAGGAAGCTGGGTTCGTCATCTACGATCAATATGGTCTGCATAATCCCGGTAGCCTCTTTCTTGCCTCTGGTTCAACTGCCTGCTGATAGTCTAATTGAGTATCTGTAATAACACTACAATTATCCTATCATCAGTTTTGCTAGAAGAATCATTAAAGTATTGAGGTATTTCGCAAAGGTTACGGTTTTTTAACCATAAGCACACCGCGTTTTAAGATGTGGAAACGCGGTGCGCGGTTGGATTAAGGCAAGTGAGCACAAACGCGGGCGGTGAAGTCGGCAGTGGAGATGGCGTCCTGTGCATAAATGTCGATGGTATGATCACCCTGCGCGAGGGTTTCGCGGACGGCACGTTCGACCTGATCGGCTGCTTCCAAGCGGTTCCAATAGTGGCGCAGCAGCATCGCCACACTAAGGATAGCCGCTGTGGGGTTGGCGATGCCCTTCCCGGCGATGTCGGGGGCGCTGCCGTGGACGGGTTCGGCCAGCGCGATTTCCTCACCGAGGCTGAGGCTAGGTGCCAGACCCATGCCGCCGCCCCACGCCGCCGCCATATCCGAGAGGATGTCGCCGTACAGGTTCATGGTGAGGATGATGTCGAAGCGGGTGGGTTCTTTCACCAGCCAGTAAGCAGCCGTATCGACATACAGCTCATCCGTCGTGATCTCCGGATAGTGAGCGGCGATTTCCAGCGCGACACGACGGAACAAGCCATCGGATTGGCTGAGGACGTTGGCTTTGTGGACGATGGTCACTTTCTTACGCCCCACCCGCCGCGCCAGTTCATAGGCCAAGCGCGAGACACGTTCGGTGGCTTCACGCGTGATGACCTTTTCGGCGATGCCGGTTTGACCGTCATTTTCGGTATGCTCGTGGCCGATGTAGAGGTCTTCGGTATTTTCACGCACGACGAGCAGATCAACGCCTTCTTTGGCGGTGGGCACCGGCAAATATTGTGCAGGGCGCAGGTTGGCATAGGCCTGCAAACGGCGGCGCAGCCGGACGATGGGCGAGAAATAACCCTCGACGGGATAGGCGGGCGAGGAGACCGCGCCGAATAAAACGGCTTTGCATTCGCGGGCCGCCTCGACTGTTTCTTCCGGCAGGGATGTGCCATGCTCCTGAAAGTAACCCCAACCGGCCTGCATGGGGCGGATGACGACATCCGGCGCGACCCGTTTAAGGACATCCAGCGCTGCCGGGATGACTTCTTGGCCGATGCCATCCCCTTCGATCACACACAATTGTAACGGATTGGGAGTCGTTGCGTTCATAGAGCACCTTCATACGGGGTTCAGGCGAATGGGCAGAACAACACAATATCGATGATGTATAAAGGCAATAATTTTCTAAAGGGTATTCGTTCGTATTGCTGGCACGAAAGGATTATAACAAGAATACTTCCGTAATTCTGTCATGGTTTCGGAGATTTGTCTACTTTTTGTTCAGCCGACGCGCGATGAGCCACAAGGGACGGCTCAGGGCAGCATATCCAACCCGAAGCTGTCTTCCATGAAGACGGTTTGACTGTTGATGAGTGATGCGCCTTCGTCGGCGACAATTTTCTCGTAATGCCCGTCCGGCAGCATGACCCAGCTTAAAGTATTGTCATTCAGATAGGTCGCCAGCATGCGCAGGATGCGCTTTTGCAGGTAGCTTTCCATGACCGGGAACACGACTTCGACCCGGTTATAGAGGTTGCGGCGCATGAGATCGGCGCTGCCGAGGTAGATGCGTTGGTCTGGTGGGGCGTTGTGGAAGTAGAAGATGCGGCTGTGTTCGAGGAAGCGCCCGACCTGACTAACAAGGCGGATATTCTCACTGTAACCCGGCAGTCCGGGGACAAGGCAGGACAGCCCGCGCACGATGAGGTCGATTTGAACACCGGCGCGTGAGGCTTCGTACAGCTTCTGGATCATGACATCTTCTTCAAGCTGGTTCATCTTGAAGATCAGGCGAGCCGGTTTCCCCAAGCGGGCGGCGGCAATTTCGTTGTCGATGAGGGCGACGATGCCAGCGTGCAGATGTTCCGGCGCGACCAGCAGGCGGCGGTAGGTGGTGGCAGGGGCATAACCCGTCAGCCGGTTGAAGAGCTTCGAGACATCGTCGGCGATTTCCGGGTTGCAGGTCATCAAGCCGAGGTCGGTATACAAGCGCGCCGTGCCTGCGTTGTAGTTGCCGGTGCCGAGGTGGATGTAGCGGCGGACGCCATCTGATTCGCGGCGGACGACCAGCGCCACTTTGGCATGTGTTTTGACGGGCAGTTCTTCCACGCCGTAGGTGACATGAACCCCTTTGTGTTCGAGCTGGCGCGCCCATTCCAGATTATTTTCTTCGTCGAAGCGCGCTTTGAGTTCCACCAAGACGGCGACCTGCTTGTCGTTGTCGCGGGCTTCCAGCAGCGCCTCGACGATGGGCGAGTTTTTGCCGACACGGTAGAGCGTGGCCTTGATGGCCAGCACATCTTTGTCGCGGGCGGCAGCGCGGAAGAAGGCTTCCACGGGCGCGAACGAGTCATAGGGGTGATGCAGCAGGATGTCGCCGCGACGGATGGCGCTGAAGATGTCCTGCTCGTCCAGATGGTCGGGGATGCGCGGGATATACGGCGGGAATTTGAGTTCGGGATGGTCGATGGCGGCCAATTCAAAGAGGCTGCTCGCCCCCAGCGCCCCATCGATGAGGTACACATCGCGTTCCGGTTTGACGTTCAACTGGTAGATGAGCTGGTTGAGGGTGCGCTCGCTGATGTTATCCGGCACGCTGAGGCGCACGACCGAGCCGAAGCGCCGTTCGCGCAGGCTTTCTTCGATGAGCGCGCTCATGCTGCCCACCAATTCTTCTTCCTGCTCGAAATCCACGTCGGCGTCGCGCGTCACACGGAAGGGATACTGCTCGATGACCTTCATGCCGGGGAAGAGCGAATCCATGTTATCCGCGATGATGTCTTCCATCCACAGGAAGGTGTCTTTGTAGGTGTTGTCGCCACCATATCGGCGCATGATTTTGCCCAGATCGATCAAGCGGGGCAGCGCTTCCGGCACTTTGAGGCGGACGAACTCGATTTCACCGTTCACGCGCCCGGTGTTGCGGGTCAGCCACACAGCCAGATTCAAGCTGAGGTTGGAGATGAAGGGGAAGGGACGGGCGTGATCCACCGCCAGCGGGGTGAGCACGGGGAAAATCTCGTCATGGAAGTATTCGCGTAAGGCGCTGCGCTGGCTGTCGTCCAATTGGGCGGTGGTGGTCACGCGGATGCCGTAGGCTTCTAGCTGGGTGAACACCTCGCGCATGGTGCTGCGCTGCTGCTGCATCAAATCCACCACGCGGCTGCGGACTTCTTCCAGCAGTTGGAGCGGTTGGTAGCCATCGGGCCGATTGCCGGGCAGACCCGCGCGCAGTTTGTCGTGGATGGAGGCCACGCGCACCATGTAGAACTCGTCGAGGTTGTTGCTGAAAATGGCTAAAAACTTGACTCGTTCCAGCAGCGGCAAACTCTCGTCCTGCGCCATCGCCAGCACACGACGGTTGAACTCGATCCATGCCAACTCACGATTCAGGTAAGTTTCTGGATTTAATTCCGGGAGATGAACATCCTCGACGTCCGGCATAGTAGTACTCGACTGGTTGATTAAGATAGTGAAGGTTGATCTTGCATCACTATAACCAATTTTCAGATGAACATGCAATCCGTCCGCATTATGAGTGAGTTAAGAAAATCGGGTTTCGTACTAATGTACAGGTATCGCGGGGGTACGGCGTGCGCCTATCATGGCGTCAGAAAAGGCGGAGGTAGGGGCGTTAGGAGGATGGTTATGCAGCAGTGGATCGAACGAGTCCGGCAGGCCGTGACGGCGTGGCCGGGGGTGAGCGCGAACCCGCACCGTTTCGGCGGGGTGGAGTTTAATCTGGGGCGGATTGAAGTCGGGCATATCCACAGCAACGGGATGGTGGATATTCCGTTTAACAGCAAGATACGTGACCGCTTGATCGAAGAGCAGCGCGCCGAACCGCATCATCTGCTGCCGGATACTGGCTGGATCAGTTTTTACATCCGTTCGGAAGCGGATGTGGAGAAGGCTGTGTGGCTCTACCGGCTGTCGTACCTGTTTCATGCCTCACGCGGGAGCGGCCGCCAATGGGTGAATGGCGCTGTGGTGATTCCAGAGGCGTTGGATGGGCTGGGGTTGAGTGAACCGCTGCGGACGATTGTTGACCGGCTGGTCGTGCCGCCGGCTGGATGAGGTCACTCGGTGGTTTTGACGGGATTGCCTTCGCCGTTCGCCAGCTTCAAGAATTCATCGCGCGTCATCGGATCACCGTGTCCATCCACGTATATATCCAGATCATCGCGCACCAGCATGCGCATCATGGGCTGGTTGAGCATATCCCCTTCTTTGCGCAGATGCATGGGCGGGGGGTAGAAGCAGTCGCCGAGAAAGAGGGTGCGTGCCTGCGGGATGCGTACCACCGCCGAGTCGGGCGCGTGCAGCCCGCCGACATGCTCGATCTCGATGAGCATATCATCCGGGTAAAGGCGCATAACGCGTGAGAAGACCAACTGCGGCTGGACGATGCGGAAGTTGCGCCAATCGTCGATGACGGTTGACATGGCCTGCAAACTGGCCTCGCGGGAAGGGTTGCGCATGATTTCTTCCTGAATGTAACCGTTGCTCCACGGGCGAGAAGCCATCTCGCTGACCTGTTTGCGGCAGAGTTCTTGGGCGACGGTGGTGCTGTCGAACACCATCCCGCCGAAGACATGATCCCAATGGCTGTGGGTATAGATGACGTAGCTGACCGGCGGCGCTTCGATTTCGTCCAGCGCGATCATGATGCGGCGGGCGTGACGGGGGCTGTTGCCCGCGTCCACCAGTATGGTGTGGTTCGGGGTGGTGATGATGCCCACGTTGGGCTGTACTCGCCCCGGATTGGGATCGTGCGGGAAGATCCAGATATTATCAGCGAGCTGAACAAGCGCGTTGGAAATCATCATACGGCCTACTACCTCCGATCATCCATGATAACCGAGGCCGTCGATGACGGAAAGGTAAACTTCGCCAGCCCGGTCAGCCTAGATCAGGCTGCCGTTGACCACAACGGTGCCGGTGGGCTGTTCGCTGCCGTTTTCTGGTTCATCGGTGACGCCGGCCCACGTGAACTCATCAATCGGCACTTCACTGTGGAAGAGCAGCGCGCCCTTGCCTTCGGCATCCACGCGGAAGGTGCCGGCTCCGGTGCGGACTTCGTCGCGGGTCAGCCACAGTTGATAGGTTTTGCCGACGGCTAATTCGGGGAATCCATGGGCGTAGAGGATGCCGATTTTGCTCTCGGCGTTCCACATGAGGAAGGCGGATGCGTCGGCGCTGGTTTCCTTGCCGGGCAGCCGCACCCAGCGCAGCCCGCTGGTGCTGGTGAGGACGAAGGCGTTGGTATCGTCCGGTTGGATGAGCGGGATGTCGATCCGCTGTTCGAGTTCGGTGGTACGCCCCAGCCAGTAAACATTGGTGACGAGCAGCGCCAGCACTGCCGCGGCTGCCGTCAGCCACGCGGCGCTGAAGCGGCGCGGACGGGGGCTGGCGTTGGTGGCGGCCATGAGTTTTTGGGCGAGGTGCGCGGGCGGTTCGAGCTGCGGCACGTCGGCGCGCATCTCGGACTGCATCTGCCGGTACTCCGCCAGCCGCGCGGCAGCCTCGGCGCAGGTGGGCAGACCCGCCTCCACAATGCGGTTTTCGTCCGCCGTGGTCAGGCCGAAGGCATATTCCGGGATGAGATCAAGGATCGCATCACAGGGGTTTTCGGTTCGAGGAAGTGATTCAGAACCCATACAACTTGCCAGAACTCTCTTTCACTATTCATTATACGTCCGGTTGGGGCGAGTTGGATGCTGAGTCTTTTGAGTCCAACCAGATGTCACGTAAACGTTGCAGCCCGCTGCGCAGCCGCGTCTTGACTGTTCCCAGAGGGATTTGAGTCGCCTCGGCGATTTCGCCGTGGCTCATGCCGTGGAAGAACGCCATCTGGATGAGGACGGCCTGTTCCGGCGGGAGCTGCTTCACCAGCAGCCGCAGGATGGTGCCATCGTGCAGCCACTCGGCAGAGGCCGAGGTCAATTCTTCTTCGAGTTCATCCAGCGGGTTGGGAATCAGGTTCGGCTGGCGGCGTTCGCGGCGCAGCCGGTCGATGGCGGTGAAGTGGGCAATCGTCAGCAGCCAGTTCTTTAGCTGCCCCCGGTTCGGGTCCCATGTGGCGCGGTGCTGCCAGACCTTCAAGAAGGTATCCTGCGTCACTTCTTCCGCCGCGCCTGTGTTTTGCAGCACATGATAGGCAAGACTGTAAACCGATTTTCCATACGCTTGATACAGGGCATGGAAGGCTTGTTGATCCTGCCGGGCAATCTGCCGCATGATGGCGATGTCGTCAAATGGTGACTGCATGACTTCTGCGCTCCGTTTAACAGTCTAGCAGCAGCCACGAATTTGTGACAAGTGACGATTCATAAAATCCAAAATCCCTCATCTGAACG
>JAFLCH010000168.1 GCA_017303775.1 Anaerolineae bacterium
TTTGCACCCGTTACGGCTCGACCACCGGCAGCCGTTCGCACGACGCCGACAGCGTCATATACTCGCCCATCATCCAGCCCTGCTTGCCCTCGTATTCGCCGTACCACCAGACCGAATCCGCCGTCCGCCCGTACAGCGCCACCGTGTTATCAAACGGGATCGTCTGCTGGAGTTCGGCGTTCGTATCCGGTTCGCTGCGCTGGTTCAGGTTATACAGCGCCAGCGCCAGACACGGTGTAACCGCCGTCGCCGTCGGTTCGGGCGTCCGGCTGGCGAAGCTCATGCGCGTCGGGCTGGGTGTCTCTGTCGGTCGCGGAGTCCGTGTGATCGTGGCCGTTGGGCTGCTGGTCGGGGTAAAAGTCGGGAACGCTGTGCCGGTTACAACCGCTTCAGTCTCAATTCGCTGTAACGCCGCCACATCAATCGGTGTCACCGTCGCCAGCACCGGCAGCAAAATCTGTTCCGCCGTCAGCGGCACGGTGAATGTCGAAACCGCCAGCAGCACACCGATGCCCAACCCGAACACCCCGCGTGATGTCTTCGCCGTCAGCCGCTTGCGCGTCCGTTCACCGATCAGAATCAACAAACTCATCGCGCCGAGGATCACCGCCAGAATCAGCACAGCCGAAACCGTCAGCGAATCCGGAACGCCCTGCATCGCGCTGTTCATCAAACCCGCCAGCGGCAGACACGCCACCAGAAACGCCAGCAGCGTATCCCAGAACGTCAGCCGCGACTCCGCCCGAAACACATTGATGATGGCGACCAGTATGAACAGCAGGGCGAAAATAGCGCCCGCCGCGACCAGAACTAAACCCAAAATAGACCTCTCGTGCGCTGCTTGTTTAGCCTTGAATGATATTCATTATGCAGGATTATAGGCAGTGTGTCTATAAACGATTAGATGCTTCTCATATAATGTTGTCTGGTACAGGTTTACGTGCGCCCGCCGCAAAAGTTTCGCGGCCTGTGGTGAGGCATCACCCGCTCGCATGCCTCACCACATCAACTCAGCCGGAGGTTAGACGTAGCGCTCGCGGATCGAAGCGCTCAGATAATCGAGGATCGAAACAACAATCGCAATCGCCAGCACAGCCACCCCCGCGTCACGGTAGCGCAGCAGGTTGATCTGTTGTTGCAGCAGGAAACCGATACCGCCGCCTCCCACGAAACCGATGATCGTCGACATACGCACATTGATGTCCCATCGATACATCGTGAACGCGATGTAAGGCGGAATGATCTGCGGCACAACCGCGTACATGATCGTTTGCAGCCGGTTCGCCCCCGTGCTTTGCAGCGCCTCAATCGGGCCGGTATCGATGCTCTCAACCTGCTCCGAGTACAGCTTACCCAACGACGCAATCGAGTGCAGCGTCAGCGCCAGCACCCCCGCGAACGGCCCGATCCCTACCCAGATCACGAACACCAGACCCATAATCAGCGGCTCAATCGAACGCAGCCCGTTCAAAATCGTCCGCGTCGTGGTATACAGCACTTCGCCGATGGGGAAGGTCGCTTTCGTTCCCGCCAGCGCGCCCGTGACCGCCCCCAGTACCGCGCCGATCAGGATACCCTTCAGCATATAAGCGCTGATCGGGAAACCGATGATGCTCGTGACAGCAGCAGACGACGGCAGCGTGCCTTCGATCAGCGCCCGTCCCACGTTCAAATAGGTGAACGTCAACCCGAACGTGATCAAACCGCCCACCCAGAACAGCAGGTTGCGCGCAAACGGCGAACGGTTGCTTTTGAAAGCGGGTTTGAAGAAGCGGTCATACACCATCGGCAGCACTTGCCCGCCCAACGAAGCCGCGATGATCGGCGTCAGCAGTCCCAACCACGCCGCCTGCGTGCCGATCTGGGCGCTCACCGCGAGGACAAACGCCCCGCTCACCGCACCCAGCGCCCCGCCCAGCACATTCGTGATCGGCGCGCTGATCGTCTTGAGCCGGTTGATCGTCAGCGTCGTGCCGATGGACGACAGCGTAAACGCCCCGACAATCCCCGCAATCGGTGTCATCAGCAGCGCCAGCAGTTCGCCCAGATCGCCGATCATATTGCTCAGGTATCCGGGAATGCCCGTTCTGAACAACCCCCCGAACAAAATCCCCAACCCGCCGACTAAACCAATCACGACGATGACAGCCGCCGCGATCAAAATCGCGTTCCCCACCGCCCGCAGCCGGTCATTCAGCCCGTGCTCGGATGCCGTAGGCAAGCGCCGCGACCCGACTGCTCCGATCACAAAAATCATCGAAGCCGTACCCAGCGCGGCAGCCTCGCCCCCGCTCCCGATGTTCAGCGCCAGCTTACCCAGCTCGACCAGCAGCGTCGTACCCAAAAACCAGCCCACCGGCAGCAGCGCCACCATCACCAGCAAATTGCCCAGCGTCATCGTGATCGGGCGCATCAGGTTGTGCGCCGCGAAGACGCTCAGGATCGCCGAAGGCAAAATCGAAAGCGCCGTCGCGATGAGCGCGAGGAAGATCGTCTCCACCATCTTTTCCAGCACAAGGCCGGTCGTGTCGCTCAGGTGCGGCGCGCCAATCGGGAAGCGCCCCTGTACCTCAACGTTGTGGGTTTCCCCCGCCGTACCCCGGATGCGCGGCACTTCGATGCTCACCGAGAACGTACCGTCATCCTCTGTGACGAAATTGTCCCGCCCCAGTCCGTCCACCTGCCGGATGCGCCGCTCGCCATCCGTCGCGATCCAGTTGACGCGCGCCAGCGAATCCGGATAAAAGTTAAACCCCTGCACCGTAACCACGTCGCCGCTGCTCGCGCACGTCGGTGTCACAATGACATACGGGCCGTCCCCTTCCGGCGCGGTAGCCGCTTCTGGCGGCTCTCCCTCTGCCGGACATTGCATCAAAATCGGCGTCATCGAGTTTTGAATCTCGTAATCCTGCACCAGCACATTCGGCGAGAGCAGTTCACGCAGTGCGTTGCCCACGTTCTGCTGGCGCAGCGGTTCTTGTGGCCGGTCCAGATTAATCTGCGTGACCGACCACCCGTAAGCGAAGATGACCAGACCAACCGCAAAGCTGACCACAATGATGAGCCGTCGCAGGGCTGCGCGCGAGGGAGATGGAGGTGACTGCTGCATAAATTATCCTTCCGGTGGGTAACCTGTTTCAAAACCCACTTTCATCACAAATCGGTTGAGCAAATAACGCGTTCAGGCTGCGGGCAGCTTAATGAATTTCGACCTGAACGGCGTCTTCCCCGTAAATCATTTTGAAGCGGTCTTCATCAATATCCTGCGGCGGCCCGTCGAACTCCAACTGACCGTCCTTCAGTGCGATCACACGATCCGAATACGCCCGCGCCAGACTCAGGAAGTGCAGGCTGCACAAAATCGTGATGCCGTCCTCTTCATTCAGGAGCTGAAGATACTTCATCACCGAATGCGACGTAGCCGGGTCGAGGCTGGCGACCGGTTCATCCGCCAGCATCAATTCCGGATCTTGCATCAACGCGCGGGCGATCCCCACACGCTGCTGCTGACCACCGCTCAAAGCGCTCGCGCGGTTAGTCGCCTTATCCGCGATCCCCACGCGCTCCAATGCCGCCATCGCTCGTTCTCGTTCTTTGCCGGGGAAATAATTGAGCAGGCTGTACACCGGGTTCACATAGCCCAACCGCCCCGACATCACGTTCGTGAGCACAGACGAGCGCTTCACAAGGTTAAACTGCTGGAAGATCATCCCGATCCGTCGCCGGATCGCCCGCAGTTCATCATCCGTCGCCGCCGTGATGTCCAGCCCGTTCCAGATGATCCGCCCCTCGGTCGGTTCGATCAATCGGTTGATGCATCGCAGCAGTGTGGATTTACCGGAACCGCTCAGGCCAATGATGGCCACAAACTGACCGTCGGGGATTTCGAGACTGAGGTTGTTGAGGGCGCGAAAACCGTTGTCATATACTTTGGTGAGGTTCTCAATAACGAGCATCGAGCGCGTATCTCCTCCACATAAATGGTGGTTACTGCTTCTTCTGTATAAAGAATACGGACAGAGGAGACTCTCCCCTGTCCGTACAAACTTTACCGCATTCGAACCGAATTTGCTTGTATTAGCCGAAGATATCCTGTTCGGTCAAGCCGAGGAGTTGGAACTGGAGGCGAACCACGTCGTAAGTGGCGTCATCAATAGGCGCCAACCCGCTCCAGCCGTAGAAATCTTCGCTGCCGATAGACTGGCTCCATGCTTCCGTTTCGGCGAAGGCATACAGTGCGTCCAGAATGCTCGCGCGCAGTTCCGCCGGGAAGTCCGCGCCGAAGCTCAGCGTATCATTCGGGATCGGGGCGCTCAAGCGCAGGATGCGAACCTGTTCCACCACATCCGGCGCGGTTTCGCGGATGTTGGCGCGCGCGTCCAGAACTCGAATATCGCCCACGAACAGACCCTCTGCCGTCACGCGTGATTCATCAACCGTCAAATCATACGGTTCCGGATTGTCACCAATGGCCCACGGTGCGCCGGGGACAACCGCCGGGCTGAAGAAGGTGGTGCCGAAGTCGGCTTCACCGCTGTACACAGCCTGCACGACCTGATTGTGACCGCCCGCCTCGATCTGGTCACCAACTTCGATGCCCGCAGCTTGCAGTTCAACCGAAGGCACGATGAAACCGGAAGTCGAACCGGCGTCCGGGTAAGCCCATGTCTTGCCCGCCAGATCGCCGAACGTATAGATGTCGCTGTCACGCCGAACGATGTATTCGGCCCAGTACACGTTCCAGCCACGGCGCACAGCCGCCGCTGCCACGTCCACACCGCAGCGGTTATTGGCGATCACATAACCCGCCGCCGGAATGAAACCAATCGAGCTGTCCGGCGCGGCGCACATCGCTTCGACAGTCGCGGCGTAGGATGTGGGTACAAAGACTTCGAAGTTCAAGCCAGTCGCTTCTTTAAGGGCAGCCGCCATGATTTCACCACCGGTGGTGATGGTCTGCGCTTCCACTGAAGGCACAAAATAGACCTGAATGGGGTTGGCTTCGCTGCCGAGGTCATCCTGTGCGACAACCGCTTGCAGCGACAATACCGAAATAAGTACCAGAACCAGCAAAGCACCAGACAATTTCTTCATACAGATTATTCCTTTTCGATGCCGGATTATTGAGCACAACATTACATGCAAAGGATAGCATAGAATTCCAATGTTAAGAAATCTTTAAATCGCAGTCAAGATTTCATTGACGTATAAGCCCGCTTCAATGACTCATAAACACTTGACCACCCTTGCCATCTCAACCCGCCGCTCCGGCTCGCTTCCAGATCGTATAGCTGCCGAAGCGGCTTTCCTCCACAAAATAAGCCTCAATATCCGCCTGTGGATAAATCCCCGTCCACCTGCTGAACGGCCCTTCGATCAAATAATCCGGCTCAGCCTTCAGCACATCATACGCCAGCGCGAACCCCTCCCCGCGGGAAGCTTGCCGGATCGCCTCAAACAGCAGTGCCTGTTCAGGATGATGAAAGTGAATATGCTTGCTGAGCATATCCAGCTCCCATTCCCACGTTTCGATCACCGCCTCCGCGTCGATATACTCCGCGATGTAAGCTGCCGTATGTTGGGCGTCGTAGGCCGGCGTGGCGGAAAAGATCAGGCTCAGGTTCACCACCAGCGCCGCCAGCGCCAGCGCCGTGAAACTGATATTCCGCGATACCGGTTGCAGCCGCTCGCCCACCACCAGCCACAGCCATCGCCCCAGCAATATCAGCGCGACCATCACGCCCGCGAAGGCATAACGCGGCCAGCCCACCGACAGCAGCGCATACCACACCAGCGTGAAACACACGAACACCGTCAGCACAGCCTCAGCCGCCCAAACAGCGCTCACTCCCACACGCCGGTATGCCAAAAACAACCGCCATCCGGTCGTTATCACCGCCAGCGTCATGATGCCGATCAGCAGATAACCGGTGCTGCCAAGGTTGCTGCCCATCAGTGGCGTCAGCAAATTGCTGCGGATCGCGTCCATCAGCAGCGCGCTGTTCTGGGCGCGTATCGCCGCCGGTGTGAGGATGTTCCCCAGCAGCATCCACCCCCCCATCACCGCCATGATGCTCACCAGTGGAGCCAGATACAGCCGCCACCCCTGCCGCTTCCACACCATCACCACGCCGACCATGAACAACGCCGGCAGCAAACTGATAGCGAACTGCGTCTTCGACAGCATCCCCAGCCCGATGACGACGCCGCCCAAACCCGCCTGACTCCACGCCTGCCGTTCCCATCCCCAGAACACCAGCAGCAGGCCAATCACCATCAGGCTGAACGCAGCCGCCTCGCTCAGCGTCTGCCGTCCCATCAGGATAAAACTCATATTCCCCTGCGCCGGAAACACCAGCAGTACCACCACCGACACGAACGCCGTCGGCATATCCCACAGCCGGAGGGCGAGGGCATAAACCGCCGCACACGCCGCCAGCGTATACACCACGCTCACCAACCGCGCCGCGGTCACCCCCACCCCCAGCACCTTAATCGCCAGCGCCGTAGGCAGAATATCCGCCGGCCCGCCGGAAGTGCCGGGGTCAAACGGGATGAAGCCGTCAACCGTATACGTCGCGTATTGTCCGGTGATCACCATCGTGTAAGCCGCGTTGAGTTTATACCCCTCGTCAAACCAGATGCTCGGAAAGGTTTCCAACCGCAGCAGCAGCGAAACCGCTGCGATCAGCAGCAGGCTGAATAGGGGGATGAGATGGGGATTACGTTTGTGAGCGGAAAGCGCAAGCGAAGCAGGCAGGCTGCGTGCAGAAATGACCATAAGTTGTAACTACTCCGGCGGCAATGTAATGTGTCAAATGAGCAGTTCAGAATCAAAACACATTCGACAGCGAACAATAGTCTCACCACCATCCCCCATCAACATGAAAAAGAGCTGAGGGAGTGGAGTGATTGCTATTGTTTATTGTCAGTCAATTGTTTCGTGCGATCAATAGGGCAATCAGCCTATTCTTCGCTGGTACTATCGACTCCCGCCTTCAGTTCCAGCAGCCGCCGGTACGTCGCCTGAAACGTCAGCGCGTCAGCCGTGTGGAACGGCAGCGGCGCTTCGATAGCCGCCTGCGCTGCCACCCCGTAATCAACGAACGCTTGCAGCAGCTCGCGGTATTTCAGGTCAGCTTCGTTCAGCGGAAGATGCGCTTTCTCACCTTTGGGCGTATAAGAGATCCCGCTGATATGAAAGTGCAGCTTGTGCAGCCCCTCTTCCCCCAGCACCCGCCGCACCGTTTCGAGTGCCGCGCTGAATTCCTCATAACTGTTGAACGTGCCGTCGCCCGTGCGGGCATGCAGGTGCGCCCAATCAATGCACGGCAGCACGCCGGGGACATCCGCGCTCAGTTGCACCACTTCCTCCAGTGTGCCAAACATGGCCGACTTGCCCATCGTTTCCGGTCGCAAGTTGACCTTCACGCCCTCTTCCCGCAAGATGCCCGTGATTTCCAGCAGTTTTTCCTTCGCCCGTTCATACACCTGTTCCGGCGGTTGGCTGTGGTAGCTGCCGGGGTGGAAGATGATGTCCTTAGCCCCCGCCAGATACCCCTTGCGCGCCGCCGCCAGCAAACGCTCATCACTCTTTGCCATCAACTCCGCCGTCTGGCTGTTCAGGTTGATGTAATACGGCGCGTGGATGCTGATGGAAACATCATGCTTTTCCCCCGCCGCCTTGATCTCCGCGCAGGTCTCATCGCTCACCCGCACACTTTGCACCCATGCGATTTCCAGATGATCCAACCCCAACTGGCGGATGTGGGCGATGGCGGCAGGTGTGCCGGAAGCCGCTGTGGTTTGCGGCGAGCCGACCGTTCCAAAACGGATGGTTTCATTCTCTTTCAAGGGAATTCTTCCTTAATATAGTCATGCCCCGATCATATACAACTGGCATTATAATCCGAATTCGTGTTCGATACGCAGAGCCGAATTGCGCGCCGCCTGTCGGATCGAGTATAGTCGCGCTGCGGTTCAAAATGGAGCGACCATGAAACTCAAAAAATGCTTGATTGCCAATCGGGGTGAAATTGCGGTGCGCATCATCCGCGCCTGCGCCGAACTGGGGATAGCCCCCGTGGCCGTTTACAGCGAACCCGACGCCGCCGCGCTCCATGTTCGACTGGCCGCCGAAGCCTATCCCCTCGCTGGCACATCCGCCGCCGAAACCTACCTCAACATCCCCAAATTGCTCCACATCGCGGCGGACTCAGGCTGTGACTGTGTACACCCCGGCTATGGCTTTCTCTCCGAGAACGAAGACTTCGCCGCTCAGGTGATCGCCGCCGGGCTGGTCTGGGTCGGGCCATCTGCCGATGCCATCCGCCGCATGGGCGTCAAGACCGAAGCCCGCGCCTTGATGCAAGCGGCGGGCGTTCCCGTCGTCCCCGGTTTTCAAGCCGCCGCCGCCGATGACGCCGCCTATCAACAGGCCGCCCATGACATCGGTTATCCGGTGATGGTCAAAGCGGCGGGCGGTGGCGGTGGCAAAGGCATCCGCATCGTATCCCAGCCAGACGAACTGCCCGAAGCGCTGGCCGGAGCGCGCCGCGAGGCGCTCAAAGCCTTCGGCGATGACCGCCTCTTCCTTGAGCGCTACATCGAGCAGGGGCATCACATTGAAATTCAGGTCTTGGGTGACCATCACGGCAATCTGGTCCATCTCTTCGAGCGCGAGTGCAGCGTCCAGCGCCGTCACCAGAAGATCATCGAGGAATCGCCCGCTCCCTTGCTCGACGAACCCACCCGCCAGCGCATGGGCGCGGCGGCCTTGGAAGCAGCGCGGGCCGTCGGTTATGTCAACGCTGGCACAGTGGAATTTATCGTCACCGCTGACGGCACATTTTACTTTTTGGAGATGAATACCCGTTTGCAGGTCGAACATCCCGTCACCGAAGCCGTGACCGGCTTGGATGTCGTCAAGCTCCAGTTCCACATCGCCGCCGGCGAGCCGCTTCCTTTCCGCCAGTCCGATGTCTACCAGCGTGGGCATAGCATCGAATGTCGCTTATACGCCGAAGATCCCGCCAACGAATTCTTGCCCTCAACCGGTCGGTTGGAAGTCTTCAACCTGCCGCAGGGGCCGGGCATCCGTGTCGATTCCGGCGTGCGAACTGGCGATGTCATCAGCCGCCACTATGACCCCATGATCGCCAAGATCATCGTCTACGATGTCACCCGCGCCGCCGCCATCCAGCGCATGCTCCGCGCCCTCGAACAAACCGTCGTGCTCGGCGTACAGA
>JAFLCH010000169.1 GCA_017303775.1 Anaerolineae bacterium
GCCGCGCCACCGTCAGCCCCCACAGCAGCATACTAATCAGCACACTGATCAACGCATCAAAAAACAAAACACTCAACAGGAAAGCCAATCCGGTCAGAAAAGTCATCGGTGCCAACCATGCGTAAATCAGGGGTAGCAAAGAAATTTGCGGCCAGATAACCGCCAAACCAACGCTGCACACCAAAGTAACCACCAGATTGAACCCGAACAGCACGACCAGCCGCGCCAACAAAATAAATCGGGGTGATACCGGAGAAGCCAACTGCAACTCAAGTGCAGGATCAGCCTCCTGCCCGTACAAAAACGCCACGCCGCACGCTGCAACCAGTGGCGCGACAATCACCAGAGGGAGTTGGCTGCTGTTATCCACCTGATAAAACCACAGCGTCACCAGCGCCCCTAACCCGATGACCAGTGCCGAAGCCAACCACAACATCGGCTGAACAATCCGTACTTGTGCAGTCAAAATCAACAGCGCCCATTTCAAACGCATCCGCACAGAGGGCTTATCCACAATCGCTGGCATCTCACCCATCAACCGCTCAACCAGCGCATCAGTCATCGCAGCTGAAACCGGTTCAGCCTCCCATCGCTGCATCCGCATCACAACATCAAACAATTCATCCGCATCCTCTTCCGCCCGCATATCCGCTTCAAACATCGCCCGTAGTTTTAGCTCTGCCGTGGGGTCGTGCCGATCATCCTTCTTCATCGCTCCGCCTCCATCACCAACGTTCGCAATCGCCGCAGCCCGATGCTGATCCGCGACTTAACAGTCCCTTCAGGGATATTCAACGCAAGCGCAATCTCATGAACCGAAAGAGATTGGTAATATCGCAAGATCAATACCTCCCGCTGATGCTCTGGTAGTTGCCGCAGCGCCTCCACAATCGCCCGTGTCTCTGTCTCCAATTGCAGCGCATCATCCGGTCCATCCGTGTTATCGCCCATCAAATCCCATTGCTCATCCGCTAAACTGCCCACCCGCCGCGTCTCCACACGTTTGAAGTGGTCACGAACCAGATTCGTCGCAATCATGTATAACCACGGCTTGAACGGTCGCGGGTACGTGTATTGCCGGATCGACCGCATCATCCGCAAGAACACTTCTTGCGACAAATCTTCGGCCAGCAGCCGGTCACCGTCCGTCATCCGGTACAGGAATCCCATCAACGGACTGTGATGCCGCTCCACAAGCTGCCGCACACACTCCCCTCGTCCTTGTTGAATTCCGCGCGCCAGTTCTTCGTCCGTCATCCGTTCCGTTGTCCGCTCGTCTGCATCAGCATGAACATACACCCTGTTACGACCATAATGCCAAAACGTTCACACGCGCGCTTTGGAGTGCGGTATAATGCCTCCTAATAAATTCACCGGAACATCAAACAGAGGTACAAATTGTCTGGCGAAAAGCAGCTCATAACAGCCGAAGATCTGTACAAAATTATCTACATCGAAGACCCGCGTATCAGCCCTGATGGTCGCTGGATTGCCTATGTTCAAGTCACCGTCGATAAATTTGAAAACGGCTACAAACGTAGCATCTGGTTAGCCTCCACCGAAGACGGCGCATTGCGCCAGCTCACGCGTGGCGATAAAGACACCCAGCCGCGCTGGAGTCCCGATGGCACCGCCCTTGCCTTTACATCCGCACGTGGCGAAAAACCGCAAATCTACATCCTGCCGGTCAACGCCCCCGGCGGCGAAGCCCGCGCCCTCACCGCCATGCCCAACGGAGCCAACAATCCGGCTTGGTCACCCGATGGCACGGTCATCGCCTTCCTCGCCGGCCTCAATGCCGAAGGCCGTGCCCGCGAAGACCGTGGTGAAGAAGACCCTAAGCCGCAGGATAAGCTCGAAGGCAAACATCGCAAGGAACGCAAAGACTTCGAGGAAACCAAACGCTGGGATCCTCGCGTCGTCTCCCGCATCCCTTATCGCACCGGTACCAGCTTCCTAACAGACCACTTCACCCAGATTTATGTGATGCCGGTTGCCGAAGGCTTGCCTCGTGAGGAAGCCAAACCGCGCCGCCTGACCAGCGTCAATGCCGATCACAATCCACCCCAGTGGACTCCTGATGGCAGCTATCTGCTCACCGCCCGCATGGGCAATCCCGATGGCGATGAGCCGTGGCGTTGGAGCAATCTGTATCGCATCCGTGTATCAGATGCCACGCAAGAACAACTGACCGAAGAATCCTTCACCAGCTTCGCCCCTCAGCCCTCGCCGGATGGTCAGTGGATCGCCTTTGGTCGCCTCCCGCGTGAACGCCTCAGCGAACGCTTCAACCGTCTTGCCATCATGCCCGCATCCGGTGGCGAAATCATCGATCTCAGCCTGCCGCTGGATCGCAACCTCAATGAATTTCGCTGGTCGCCGGATAGCAAAGGCATTCTCTTCACCGCTGGCGCTCAAGGCAACGTCGAGCTTTACCACGTCACCCTTGAAACCGGTCAAATCGAAAAACTGATCGCCGGAACCTTGCAGATCGAAAACTTCGACGTGCATCCTTCCGCCGGAATTGCCTACACCAGCAGTACCCCCACCAATCCCAACGAGTTATTCTGGCGCGCGTCCAGTCTCGATACGCCTGCGCAGCTAACACACGTCAACCAGAAATTCCTCGACTCCGTTATCGTTCAACCCACCCACGAAATCCGCTGGCGGTCAGCAGCGGGCGAGGTACAGGGCTGGTACATCCTCCCTCCCAACTATCAGGAAGGCCAGCAGTACCCGCTTGCTCTCAACATTCACGGCGGCCCGCATATCATGTGGGGGCCTTCGTTCAAATCGCAGTGGCACGAATGGCAGTTTCAAGCAGCGCGGGGTTACGTCGTTTTCTACTGCAATCCGCGCGGTGCGGATGGCTACGGTGAAGAATTCCAGATGGCGCTCCATGCTCAATGGGGTCCCGTCGCCATGCAGGATATCATGAGCGGCGTGGATGCCATGCTTCAAAAGGGCTTCATAGACCCGCAGCGCCTCGCCATCACCGGCGGCTCATACGGCGGTTATATGACCGCCTGGATCACCTCCCACAGTGATCGCTTCATTTCTGCCGTTGCCAATCGCGGTGTCTACAGCCTGCTCGGTTTCAGTGGTACTACCGACATCGCCAGCTTCATTCCTACCGAATTCGGCATCGAACCGTGGGAAGATCCCACCTATCTCTGGGAACACTCGCCGCTTGCTCATGCCCACAAAATCAAGACTCCCATCCTGCTCATCCATGCCGAAAATGATTACCGTGTGCCCATTTCTGAAGCCGAGCAGATGTTCACCTACATCCGCCGTACCGGTGGCACAGTCCAGTTGGTGCGCTTCCCTCGCGATGGTCACGAAATGACCCGCGCCGGAGAACCCGAACATCGCCTGAGCAACCTGCTGCATACCGTCGGTTGGTTCGACAAATATTGCTACCCATCGTCCGATTCAAACGGATAGGAGTCTTAGCCATGACAGCCTCAACCATGCTGGATCGCGCTCGCGGCCTACAAGATCAACTCATCGAATGGCGTCGAGACATTCATATGCATCCGGAACTCAGCTTTCAAGAGTTCCGCACCGCCCGTCTCGTAGCAGACACCCTCCGCGACATGGGCATCGAGGTTGAAACCGGTGTCGGCAAAACCGGCGTCGTCGCCCGCATCGGTGAAGGTCACCCCATCATCGGCATCCGCGCCGACATGGATGCCCTCCCCTTACAAGAACTCAACGACGTCGCCTACAAATCACAAACGCCCAACGTCATGCACGCCTGCGGTCATGATGCCCACACGTCGATGTTGCTCGGCGTCGCCAAACTGCTCAACGAAATGCCGGATCGCCCCGCTGGTGAAGTTCGCTTCCTCTTCCAACCGTCCGAAGAAGACGAGGATGACGAAGGTAAATCCGGTGCAGTCCGCATGATCGAAGACGGCGCGCTCGAACAGCTCGATGCAGTCATCGCCCTCCACATCAACAGCAACATTCCCACCGGCCAGATTCGTATCGCCACCGGTTACAATTCCGCCGCCGTCGACTCCTTCGAGGCCACCATCATCGGCGAAGGCTGTCACGGTGCCTACCCCCATCAAGGGGTCGATCCAATCTTCATCCTCGCGCAGGTCATCAATGCGGTTAACGGCATTCGCGCCCGCCGCATCAATCCTGTTCACCCCGCCGTCATCTCCATCGGTTCCGTTCACGCCGGTGATGCCAACAACGTCATCCCCGCCGAAGTCAAACTCAACGGCACAATCCGCAGCTATGATGATGAAACCCGTGAACAATTATGGAAAGAACTAGAAGCTGCTTTCGGGGTTGCCCGTGCGCTCGGTGGAGATTATCAGCTCAAGATCTTTAAGAGCTATCCTTCGCAGTACAATGATCCCGAAGTCGCCGAACTCATCCGCGGCCTCAGTCACGAAATGCTCGGTGACAGCGGTCTTTTCCCCGAAGAGCCGGGGATGGGAGCCGAAGACTTCAGCTACATGACTCGCAAAGCTCCCGGAGCCATGTTCAGCCTCGGTGCCAAATTCGACCACCTCAACCGCCCCCACCACAGCCCTATCTTCGACATCGACGAAGACTCCTTCCCCATCGGCGCGGCCATCCTTGCCGAAGCCACCTGCCGCCTCCTCAAGTCAAAAGCCTGACGAATCGTCGGGGCGAACTGACCGGTTCGCCCCATCATTTATCCCTTCGGCTTCTCTACAAAATCCAGTGATGGAGTTGGGCTAATCCGGCTCCATCCCCCATCCACAATCAGCGTCTGCCCGGTCACCTGTGCCGCCGCCGGAGACAGGAAGAACAATGCCGCGTTAGCAATATCAGCCGGGAATGCCACCCGTCCCGTTGGAGTAATCCGCCCCCAAATCGCTTCATAATTCGGGTCATCCGCCAGATTGCGCGGCGTCACCGTCGCCCCCGGTGCCACACAGTTCACCGTAATGCCATAAGGGGACAGTTCCACCACCAGATTCCGTGCCAGCATTTCCAGCGCCGCCTTCGTCATGCTGTACCCCGAAAGATATTGAATCGATTGGTGCCCCGTCACCGAGGACATAAACAGGATTCGTCCGCCTGACCCCTGTTCCCGCATCTGTCGCGCTGCTGCCTGTGCCAGAAAGTACGACCCCCGCAAATTGACCGAAATCAACCGCTCTAACATCTCAGGCGTATACTCAAAGAAATCACCCCAAACGGTCAGCCCTGCGTTGCACACCGTAATATCTAACTGCCCGAACGCCTCCACAGCCGCCCCAACCATCTGTCGCACCGCCTCGACATCCCCCACATCACAGGCATACGCCTTGCAAACCCCGCCTTCGCTGCGAATCTGCTCAGCCGCCGTCTCCGCCAACCCCATACTCACATCATTCAGCAAGATCGACACCCCTTGCAGCGCGAGCTGCCGTGCGATCTCAAATCCGATGCCAACCCCCGCTCCCGTAACAATCGCGGCTCTATTCTTAAATAATTCTTCTGCCATAATCAAATTGCCCCTTATGAATGGAATGGTTATTATACTGAGTTGAATGCTCGTCTAACAAAATGGAATCGTAATGTCAACGTCTAAAGTTTTACCCGCCCTACCCGAAATTCTCGGTGATGATTCGTTCGTAAAATCAACGCGCACTTCCGGTCATGGAGTCGATGGCCGCTTACCCTTCACCGAAGACATGCTCCTCAACGAACCCAGCGGTAACCTTTTCGGCCTCGTGCTCAACGCCGCCATGGGCTGGAATCCGCAGGAAGTCAATAACGACCAGTACGTCATCGTCAGCACCCACGGCGGCCTCCGCGCCCCCGACGGCACCCCCATCGCTCTCGGCTATCACACCGGTCACTGGGAAGTCAACCTCTTGGTGCAAGCCGCCGCCGAAACCCTGCGGGATCGCGGCGCGGTGCCTTTCGCCGCCTACTGCACCGACCCCTGCGATGGCCGTTCGCAGGGCACGGACGGCATGATGGACAGCCTCCCCTATCGCAACGATGCCGCCATAGTCATCCGCCGTCAGATTCGCTCGCTCCCCACCCGTGATGGCGTCATCGGCGTCGGAACCTGCGACAAAGGCTTGCCCGCCATGATGATCGCCCTCGCCGGTACAACCGACCTTCCCGGCATCATCATCCCCGGCGGTGTCACCCTGCCCACCGAAGGCGCAGAAGACGCTGGCAAAATTCAAACCATCGGCACCCGCTTCACACAGGGCCTCATCACCCTCGACTACGCCGCCGAAATGGGCTGCAAAGCCTGCGGTTCCAGCGGCGGAGGCTGCCAATTCCTCGGCACAGCCGCCACCTCGCAGGTGGTTGCCGAAGGCTTCGGCCTCACCCTCCCCCACAGCGCCCTCAGCCCCTCCGGTGAACCCATCTGGTTGGATATGGCGCGCCGTTCAGCCTTAGCCCTCCTTGCCCAAAAAGCCGCCGGCCTCACCTTAGCCGACATCATCACACCCGCCGCCCTCGAAAACACCATGCTCGTACATGCTGCCTTCGGAGGCTCAACCAATCTCCTGCTCCACATTCCCGCCATCGCCCATGCCGCCGGTCTCAAACCGCCCACCGTCGAAGATTGGCACCGCATCAACAAAAGCACATCCCGCCTCGTCGATTCGCTGCCCAACGGCCCGCGCTTCTTCCCCACCGTCCAAATCTTCATGGCCGGTGGCGTGCCCGAAGTCATGCTCCACCTCCGCAACATGGGACTCCTCAACACCGATGTCCTCACCGTCACCGGTCAAAAGCTTGCCGATGTCCTCGACTGGTGGGAACACAGTGATCGTCGCCGCGCCGTCCGCGAAAAACTCCGCAATGACGACGGCATAGACCCCGATCTCGTCATCATGGATGCCGACTCAGCCCGCCGCGAAGGCCTGACCAGCACCGTCATCTTCCCCGTCGGCAACCTCGCCCCGCAGGGTTCCGTCATCAAAGCCACCGCCATCGACCCCACGGTCGTAGACACCGACGGCGTCTACCGGCATGTCGGCCCTGCCCGCGTCTTCACCTCCGAACGCGCCGCCATTCAAGCCGTCAAAGGCAATGTCCCCAATCCCATCAAACCCGGTGACATCATGGTGCTCATCGGCACCGGCCCCCTCGGCACCGGCATGGTCGAAACCGCTCAGATCACCGCCGCCCTCAAATATCTCGACTGGGGCAAACATGTCGCCCTCCTCACCGATGGCCGCTTCTCCGGCTTCTCCACCGGTGCCTGCATCGGTCACATCGGGCCGGAAGCCCTCGCCGGAGGCCCGCTTGGCAAAGTCCGTGATGGCGACCGCATCGAAATTATCTTGGATCGCACCCGCCTCGAAGGCACAGTCAACCTCATCGCCACCGCCGACCAGCAGCTCACCCCGTCACAGGCCGCCGATCTACTCGCCACCCGTGCCACCCATCCCGGCCTCGCCCCTCACCCTCGCCTGCCCGATGACACGCGCCTCTGGGCCGCCCTTCAGGACGCCAGCGGTGGCACATGGGCGGGTTGCATCTACGACACCGACAAAATCATCGCCACCCTACAAGCCGGTATGCGCGCCCTTGCCCAACAATCCGCCGCGCCGCAGTCCGAATCATAGGAGCATCTCATCATGTATGCACTCGGTGGGGAACTCGTCGCCCGCACACTCGCCGCGCAGGGCGTCTCAACCATTTACACCCTCTGCGGCGGTCACGTCATGGGCATCTATGACGGCTGCCTCAACAACAACATCGCCATCATCGACTTCCGCCACGAACAGGCCGCCGCCCATGCCGCCGACGCTCACGCCCGCCTCACCCATAACATCGGTGTAGCCGTTGTCACCGCTGGCCCCGGTGTCACCGATGCCGTCACCGCCGTCGCCAACGCCTACGAAGCCCGCAGCCCGCTCGTCCTTATCGGTGGTGCCGCCCCCCTCAAAACCAAAGGCAGGGGCGCGCTTCAAGAAATGCCCCAGCTCGGCATGTTTCAGGACATCACCAAAGCCGCCTTCACCATCACCGAAACCGAACGCATCCCGCAGCAGTTGCACGAAGCCTTCAGAATCGCCCTCTCAGGTCGCCCCGGTCCGGTCTTCATCGAAATCCCCTTCGACGTGCTCTTCAACGCCGTCGAACCGCCGGAGATTCCCCCTCGCGTCCACATCGAACCGCAGCCGCCGGAGCTAACCGCCGTCGCCCGCATGTTTGAAATCCTGCGTACCGCCGCCAGCCCCATCATCATCGCCGGTACACAGGTCTATTGGGATCAAGCCGCCCCCGCCCTCCGTGATCTCACCGAACAAACCGCCATTCCCGTTTTCACCAATGGCGCGGGTCGCGGCACCCTCCCCATGAACCATCCCAACTGCTTCAAATCCGCCCGCAGCGCCGCCCTCCGTCAGGCCGATGTCGTCATCCTGCTCGGCACACCGCTCGACTTCCGCCTCAAATACGGTCAGGAAGGTTGGAATCCCGCCGCCCGCCTCATTCAAATCGAAAACGATCCCGCCGAACTCAATCGCAACCGTCAGGCCGATGTCGCCCTCGCCGCCGACTCGCGCCTCGTCCTCGAAGCCCTCTCCGAAGGCTTGCAAGGCATCCGTTTTGATGATTGGCTCGCCCAAATCCGCGCCATCGAATCCAAAAAGAACGCCGAACAGCAGCAGTGGGAAGACTTGGACGACTCCCCCATCAATCACTTCCGCTTTGCTGCCGAAGTCAGCCGTTTCATCGACTCCGATACCATCGTCATCGGTGATGGTGGCGACATTGTCACCGCCGTTGCCCGCGTCCTCCAAATTACCCAACCCGGCCAATGGCTAGACCCCGGCCCTCTCGGATGCCTCGGTGTCGGCGCACCCTTTGCCATCGCCGCCAAACACCTCTTCCCCCACAAAAAAGTGCTCATCATCAACGGTGACGGCGCTTTCGGCCTCAATGGCTTCGAGTTCGACACCGCTCTCCGCTTCAACCTCCCCATCGTCAGCATCGTCGGCAACGACGCCGGTTGGGGCAACATCCGCCTCATCCAGCAGCAAATGATCGGGGCGGATCGTGCCGTCGCCACTTCGCTCAGTCCCACCCGCTACGACCGCATCGTGCAAGCCATGGGTGGCTACGGCGAACACATCACCGACCCCGCCGACATCCAACCCGCCCTCCAGCGTGCCTTCGCCAGCGGCCTCCCCGCCTGCCTCAATGTCACCATCGACCCGCAGGGACTCGCCAAGACCGCCCCCAACATGGCCTACATC
>JAFLCH010000017.1 GCA_017303775.1 Anaerolineae bacterium
GGGAAAAAGATTACCTCATTTGCACCATCCGCCGCCAGTTTGTTTCCCTCTACGCCTTCTCATCTCAAGGGTTCGAATCCGGCGTTCGGCTCACTCACGATGCCAAAGGCCAGCTTCACGACTGGCTCCACGTACTCTGGTCAGCCGATCTTCCGCCCGATACATCGCCTCAGCTAACCACGTGGTGATAGGATCGCGCCGTTCCACCGCCGCCCATCCTGCTCGCTTCCTCATCCGTTCGCGGAGCATGCACCTTGACTCGGCGTGACCTGAAATATTGGCTTCGTCTCCTGCGCTTTACAGTGTTTGTGCTCGTGGCTTTTCCCGCCTGCGCCTTCGTCCTGCTGCCGCTCTATCTCGCCTTCGTCTATGCCGCGCCCGTGCCCTCTATCGTCAACCGCCCCGCTGATCTCGGCTTCCCTGTAGAAGACGTTGAATTCATCGGCGGTGATGACCTGACCCTCCGCGCATGGTACACCCCACCACGCGGCGATGCCCTCATCATCCTCCTGCACGGCTACTTTTCCAACCGCTTACAGTTGCGCTTTCAGGCCGAAGTGCTCGCCTCGGCAGGATATGGTTTACTGATGGTAGATGAACGTGCCTCAGGCGAAAGTGATGGCACACAACGCGCCCTCGGTTGGCCGGATGTTGCCGATATACGTGGCGCGCTCGATTTTCTCAATTCCCGCCGCTGTGATGCTTCCACCACCACCGGCTGTGTTCGTTGGGTCGGCATCGCCGGCTGTTCCATCGGTGGTCAAATTGCCCTTCGTGCCGCCGCCCAATATCCCGACATTCAGGCCGTTCTAGCCGACGGCCCCAGCATGGTCTCCGCGGCAGATTTCCCACCACCCGATACATGGTTTGCCGCCCTCATGACCCCCCATCAGTGGCTCATCGACCGCTTCCTCGAACTCCGCACCGGCCTATCCGCGCCCCCCACCATAATGGAAACCATCCACACCATCGCCCCGCGTCCCATCCTGCTCATCGCGGGCAGCACCGTTGATCCCATCTTCAGTGGGGAAGTGGTGCGCATCCGTCAATACCAGCAGGCCGCCGGTTCCAATGCCCAACTCTGGGAAGTCCCCGGCGGTCGTCACTGTGATGGTCCTGCCGTTGCTCCAGCCGAGTACGCCCGCCGCATGCTCGACTTTTTCGACGCCGCCTCGCGTTGATCTAAGCTTCCCTATTGCTTGCCGCTTGAATACCCCCATGTGATCGGCTGATATTCAGGATGCTCTCGAATATACGAGGCGATGAACGGACAAAGCGCCTGAATCTTCAACTCGTTATCCTTCGCGTAATCCAGTGCCACCTTCGCCAGCTTCTTGGCGATTCCTTTACCTTCCAGCGCGGTCGGCACTTCCGTGTGCGTGAATACGATATTCTTCCCCGCTGGCATATACTCGGCGAACGCTGTCCAATTCCCGACTTGAACTTCAAATCGTTTCTCAGCCGCGTTATGCACCACCGCTAACTGGTCTACATCCACATCCATCTCAGTCACCTCGCTGATATACACTGCACCTTCGTTATTGCTGCTCGTATCCAATCGTAATCGGCTGATACTCCGCATGTCGCTTGATATACGTCGCCACATACGGGCATTGTGGTCGCACCTTCAACCCGTTATCGCGCGCATAATCCAGCGCCGTTTTAGCCAGCATACCGGCGATCCCGCGCCCCTCATAAGCCTGTGGCACACCCGTATGGTCGAAAGTGATTATCCCCCCGCCTATCAAATAGGTGATTTTTGCCACATTCGTTTCATCTAACTGAATCTCAAAACGCTTCTTGTCAATGTTGTGGACGACGTTTAGTTGTGTTTCACTAGTCATGATTGAGTTTGCCCCATAATTCACAATACAAGTCACAACATATAGTCGTCTTCAACCCCTCACATATTACCCACCCTTTCAATTCCTTCAACCGCTGTGTGAATCTTCCCCATTTTCTTGTTATACTGAATCACCATCTATTCGCCGCAAGTGCATATAAGAAAAGGTCATCAACATGGCGTTGCTCGGCTCATCATTGACAGATTACATCGCTCAGGTCGAAGCGTGGCGTCAAAAGATGGATGCTCAAATGCGTGCTCCCGGCCCCGGTGGTTGGCTTGCCATCGTCGGCATGTATCCCCTCAATCAAGGCGTCAACACCATCGGCAGCCACCCCGCCAGTGATGTCCTCCTGCCCGAAAATGCAGCCCCCCTCCATCTCGGCACGCTCGACTTTCAAGACACACATGGCACGCTTCATGTCGCCACCGACGAAGAAGTCACCGTCGATGGCCTGCCAGTCCGCACCGCCCTCCTTCGCAATCATTACGAACCCGGTGGCATGTCCGTCGTTCGTGTCCGCGAAGTCAGCTTCGGTGTCATGCAGTGGGCCAGCGATCCCTACAACATCCGCGTCTGGGATGCCAACAGCCCCAAGCGCCTCAACTTCACCGGTCGCGTCTGGTATCCCATCGACCCGCAGTACCGCGTCACCGGTCACTTCACCCCCTATCCCGATTCGCGCGGCATGACGGTCGATCATACCGGCGGCGAAACACAGGTGCTCAAAAATATCGGCTCGGTAGACTTCGAACTCTTCGGCCAATCCTTCCACTTCGAAGCCGCCGCCTCCGAACTCGGCCCCGATTACATCTGGTTGCTCATGCGGGATGCCACCACCGGCAAGTCCACCTATGGGGCAGGGCGCTTCCTCATGGCCCCCTTCATCGACTCCACCACCGTCGATCTCGACTTCAACAAGTTCTATCACCCGCCCTGCGCCTTCTGCGAATACACAACTTGCCCCATGCCCCCGCGCGGCAATCGCTTCCCATTCCCTGTCGAAGCCGGTGAACATTTCCCCGGTGCCGTCTGACCGGTCGTCTGCTATTGGAAGTCGTAGTTTGACTGCAAAAACCGCATAAATTCGATCATTGCCCGTCTCCGGCTCGAAAGTGACAGGACTTCCTCTTCGCTCATCTCGCCCAGCGTCTGGTCGAATCCCGCTGGTATGAAGATGTTATTCCAGCTATACCCATTCCCGCGTGGTTGATCAGCGATTCGCCCTGCGACACTGCTCACGAATTTCCGTCGCAAACTCCCGTCCTCGAACGCAATCACCGAGATTGATTCCGCATACTTATCTTCAAACGGCTGCAACATTCGACACACATTGTGTAATCCCACCGGTACATAAAAACAAGTCGTCAGTCCGCCGGGGAATCCGCCCCACGCCCGCACCGCCAGCGATGAATGATCCACGAACACCGGTTTCTTCAAGATCGCATACGCTTTCTCCGCCTTGTGCAGTGCCACTTCACCCGCATCAATATGTTGAATATCATCGAGGTGTAGCGCTGTCGTCTGCAATTCCGTGTTCAATAACTGCTCATACATTCGTTTTTTCTGTGGATTTGTTGTCGCGAAATGTAAATCATGGATCGACATCTTGCTTCGGAAAGTTTCCCTGCTTGAGTTGCGCCCCGCTTTCAACGGGTTAAACACCTCCCGCTCAATCTCGAACAACCCGTTCAGCAGTTTCGCCGTGCCCTCTGCATTCAGCTCACCGGTGAGATTGATGACCTGATACTTGCCCAACTGCTCAGGGATTGCCATTTCCGTGATCATCACCGGCGCAATCGGCTTGTCCAATCGTAGCGCCAGCGCCAACTCTTTCTGGCAGTATTCCGAATCAAGCGATCGCGGTGAAAGTAGTAATAGAAAGCAATGGCTCGCGCTGATTTGCCGCTCAATTTCTGCCCACCATTCTTGCCCGATTGAAAGCCTGTGGTCAAACCACACATCATGAATCTCCAATGCCTGTTGAAACTCAAGAATTCGAGCCGTATCCTCGTGCGCATAACTGATGAATATCTTCATAACCCTCTGCTCCCTACGTTCGTCATCCGACCATTCTAATCGTGTCGATCAGCGAAGGGCTTTGGTTTCTCGGCCTCATAGTCCTCATCCTCGACTTCGACCAATTCGCCATCGTCCCCGACCATATAATAGACTCCGCTGAATCGCTTCTTCCCTTGCTGATGACCGTTAATCATGCACTCCCGATGTCATGATTATCCCGCAATTGCCTTTCAACCGCTTTTCTGCCACAATCCCCCATTCCCTAACACATCAACAAAGAGGCACCAATCCTCATGCCCAATCGCCTTCAACACGAAACCAGTCCCTACCTCGTCCAGCATGCCGATAACCCCGTCGATTGGTATCCATGGGGAGATGAAGCCTTCGCCCGTGCCGCCGCCGAAGACAAACCCATCCTCCTCAGCGTCGGTTACAGCGCCTGCCACTGGTGTCACGTCATGGCGCACGAGAGCTTTGAACATGCCCCCACCGCCAAACTCATGAATGACCTTTTCATCAACATCAAGGTAGATCGTGAAGAACGCCCCGACATCGACGACATCTACATGCAGGCGGTACAGGCCCTCAGTGGGCATGGCGGCTGGCCCATGACCGTCTTCCTCACCCCCACAGGCCGCCCCTTCTACGGTGGAACGTATTACCCGCCCGAACCGCGTCATGGCATACCCGCCTTCCGGCAGGTGCTTGCCGGCGTTGCCGATGCCTACCAGAACCGTCGTGCGCAGGTCGAAGAAGCCGCCGCCAACCTCACCGAAGCCCTCAACCGTGAATTTCTCGGCATCGGTGGCGAACAATCCGCCCTCAATGCCGATCTCATCACCACCGCCTATAAAAAAATCGCTCAGGAATTCGACTCAACCCACGGTGGATTTGGTTCAGCGCCCAAGTTCCCCCAGCCCATGAATCTCGAATTCCTCTTGCGCGCCCATCACCGTACCGCTGATCCGCTTCCCCTTCAGCAGGTCACCTTCACCCTCCGCCAGATGGCGCGTGGTGGCATCTACGACCAGCTCGGCGGCGGCTTCCACCGCTACAGTGTCGACTCCCTCTGGTTAGTGCCACATTTCGAGAAAATGCTCTACGACAATGCCCAGCTCAGCCGCCTCTACCTCCATGCCTATCAGCTCACCGGCGACGACTTCTTCAAGACCATCGCCTTGGAAATCGATGACTACATCCTGCGCGAAATGACCTCGCCCGAAGGCGGTTTCTACAGCACCACCGATGCCGATAGCGAAGGCGAAGAAGGGCTGTTCTTCACATGGACGAAAGCCGAACTGGAAGAACTCTTAGGTGACGATGCCCCCATCGCCATCGAATACTGGGGCGTTACCACCCGTGGCAATTTTGAAGGCCGCAGCATCCTCCACGTCCCCAATGACGAATCCGTTGCCGCCGAACGCCTCAACCTCACGCCGGAAGAACTTCGCGCCCGCCTATCCCTCATCCGTGACAAACTCTACGCCGTTCGCACCCAGCGCGTCCATCCCGGCTTGGATGACAAAATTCTCACGGGTTGGAACGGCATGATGCTCGCCAGCCTCGCCGAGGCCGCCCGTGTCTTGGATCGCCCCGACTACCGTGCCGCTGCCGTCAAAAACGCCGGCTTCATCCTCGCCAACCTTCGCTCGCCGCAGGGTCGCCTCTTGCGCACTCACAAAGACGGTGTCACCAACCAGCGTATCAAGGCCACCCTCGAAGATTACGCCTGCCTCATTGACGGCCTCATCGAACTCTACCAAACCACCTTCGACCAGCATTGGTTTACCGAAGCCCGCGCGCTTGCCGATGAAGTCCTCCAGCGTTTTTCGGCGCAGGATGCCGGTTTCTTCGATACCGCCGATGACCATGAAACCCTCATCGCGCGTCCCCGCAACATGCAGGATAATGCCGTCCCCTCCGGCAACGCCATGATGGCCAAAAACCTCATCCGCCTCGCCGCCTATACCGCCGACTCTCGCTATGAAGAAGCCGCCCGTGGCACACTCGGTCTGCTCACCGAAGCCATGCGCCAGTACCCGCAGGCCTTTGCCGAATCGCTCAGCGCGCTTGATATGCTCGTGACCGGTCTTGCCGAAGTCGCCCTCATCGGTTCACCACAGGACTCCGCCACTGTCGCCCTCTTGAATGTCGTCCGCCAACCCTACCGCCCCAATATCATCACCGCGCTGTCGCCCGTGGATGTGCCTGCCGAATCCCCCATCCCGCTGCTCAGTTATCGCACCCTCCGCGCCGCCCAGCCCACGGTCTATGTCTGCCGTAATTTCGTTTGCGCCAACCCCGTCACCGCGCCCGAACAGGTCGCAGCCTTGCTCGATGTTCAATCATCTGCTGCCGGCTGAACCCTAAAGTTAGAAATCGGTTTGTCCACAAACCGATTTCTAACCATCCACCAACCGGCTTAACAATTTTCTTCCCTCAAAATGGTTAGTGTCTAACCCCAAAAAGAGTTACCAAATGTTCTTCCAAATGGTCACCCTAACGCCTCCGTTTTCCGTTATACTGAGTTCAGCCTACCATCCATGCAGCCGTTGTCACGCCGTTAGTTTCGGAGGATCGCCAACATGTCACCCATCGCTGCGCCAATCATGCTCATTCCCGCCGTATTTAGTGTCAACGCCGCCGCCGCCGCCGCCAACCTCCGGGAATCGTTATCGCTAGCATCATCGCCTATTTCCCGCCTCACCGACAAAAAACGGCGCAGCCCCCGCCCGTTCCCGCCGCCTTTATTGTCGGCGCTCCCGACGACGACGACGACAAACGCACCCCTCCAAGTCAGATATCCTCGTCTTTGCCCCTCGCCTTGGCGTGCAGCGCCTTGTGCGGCTGCCGTGGGGCACGTGAGCGTAGCCTGCGAGTGGAACGAGCGTGGGGGTGAGGTTCTTCTGCGCTGCTGCCGCTGCTGCTGCAAAACCGTCGGCAAGGGTCACAACTTGGCATCAGTGAGCATTTCTCACTGATAACTGCCTACTGATAACGTGTAACTTCTTGGCACTATAATGCCAGTGTCAATGCCGCCAATGCCGCCAGTCCTGCCAATTACGCCTTGAATACCTTCGGAGTGTGACCGACCCATGACCGCCCAATCCCCGCAAGAATACTTTCGTCTGCTCTTGCTTACGGTCGTCGGGCAGGCCTACACCGCCGCCGGTTACCAGTTGCAAGAACGCCCCGCCCAATGGAACGGTGGCCTCTTCCGCTTCAGCCGTCCCCTCACGCCGCCGCTCACCGGCTTCATCGAATATCAACTGCTCGCCTACACCGACACCATCTGGGCTTCCCGCAATCCCTCCCGCTTTCGTGTCACCCTAACCCGCACCGATCAATCCACCCCTCAGCTTCCCTCCACCCATCCCGCCTTCGCCCGCCGTGATCTCAGCGCCCTCGTCGTGCAGGATTTCAACGTGGCCATCCTCCCCTCCGCCGAATATTGGTGGACGTTCGCCAACACCGACGAACTCGGCAAAGCCCTCGCCGAAGCCGGTCATCTCGTCATCGGTTTTGCCATCCCGTGGCTCGCCGGCGATCTCCTTCCACCGTCGGCATAACGTCAGGTAAAACTATTGACATCACCCCCACCCCCGTCCATAATCCCACTATGGAAAATCAAATCATGTGCTCGGATTGCCCTCAAATTCTGATGAAGCGTTCCCGACTATTTTTAATCCTGTTCACCTTGTTCCTGACGTTAACCGCCTGTAACCTCAACGGTCAGCCGGAGATCATCTACGTCACCGCCACCCCGGAAATCACGCTCGGCCCAACCGAACCGCCCACCCTCGTTCCCACGCCGACCATTCCGCCCACCCCCACCACGCCGCCCGAAGTCGCGCTCCAGCTAGCCAACCAGTACCTCACCAATGGCTACTACGAGAACGCCGTGTCCACCTTCCAGCAAATCATCGCTTCCGGTGGTGCGCCGCCCGGGATTGCGGCGTCGGCTATCTTTGGCTTGGGGCGCGCCTCCTTGCGCGAAGGGCTGTTTCAGGATGCCGTCAACGCCCTCTCGCAGTTCATTGCTGAATATGCCTCCGATCCCCGCTATGTTCAGGCCCATTTCCTGCGCGGGGATGCCTACATGGGCTTGTCGCAGTGGCAGTCCGCCCTGCAAGACTTCCAGTTCTATCTCGCCCAACGCCCCGGCCTCATCGACAGCTACGTACAGGAGCGCATCGGCGACGTCCAGCTTGCCCTCGGCCAGACTCAAAGTGCGCTCGCGGCCTACAAAGCCTCTGCCGATGCGGGCCGCAGCCTTGTCCCGTTAGTCGCCTTGCGTGAAAAAGTTGCGCAGGTCTACCTTTCCGCCAACAATCCTGCCGAAGCGCTCGCCCAATACGACTCCATCCTCGCCGTCGCCCGCAACGATGCCTACCGCGCCACCATCGAACTGCGCGCCGCCAACACCCTCATCGGCAGTGGTGCCGAAACCGTCGGCTTGGATCGCATGGAAACCATCTTCACCAACTATCCTGCCACCGCCGAAGCTTATCAAGCCATGCAGTCGCTCGTCGCTGCCGGTCGTCAGGTCGATGATTATGCCCGTGGTCGTATCAGCTTTTTCTATGGCGACTACGAAGATGCCATCGAGTCTTTCACCCGTTACACCACCCAGCGCCCCCTCGCGGATGTTCCGGCGCAGTTGCACCTGCTCATGGGGCAGGCCTATCGCGAAATCGGCAACACCTCTGCCGCTCTCGTTGCCTTTCAAACCTTGCTTGACCAATATCCCACCGACCCGCTTTTCGGTCAGGCCTTGCTAGAGCAGGGGCGTACCCGTTTCCTTGCCAACGACATCCCCGGTGCCATCGAGCAGTACCTCCGCATCGCCAACACCTATAGCTACCTCCCCGAATCAGCCGAGGCGCTCTGGCGTGCCGCCTATCTCTACGGCACCAACAGCAATCCCACCGAATCGCGCACATTGTTCGAGCGCCTTTCCAGCGAATACCCGGATACCGAACAGGCGCGCAGTGGTTTGTTCTTGGCTGCCACCGCTGCCTACAACGCGCAGGACAATACCGGTGCGGAACGTCTCTACGCCCGCCTCGCCACCACCACCACCGGTGACGATCAAGCCGCCGCCTATCTCTGGGTAGGCCGCCTCGCCGCTGCTCGTGGCGATCAAAACACAGCTTCTCAGGCCTATCAACTCTCAGCCGCCGCCTCGCCGGATAGCTACTTCAGTGCCCGTGCAGCCGACATTATCGCGGGGCGCGATACCTTCGCCCGTCCCACCAGCTATCAATTCCAGTTCGACGACACCGCCCAGATCGCCGAAGCCGAAGCATGGCTCCGCCAAACCTTCAATGTCGAACAAGAAGGAGCGCTCTGGCCCTTATCCTCCGCCCTCCAAACCGACTCACGCCTCATTCGTGGCAACGAATTGTGGGCTGTTGGCGCTTATACCGAAGCGGAAGTCGAGTTCACCGATGTCATTGAGGCCAACAACACCAATGCCCTCACGTCCTATCAACTCGCCATCTTCCTCCGTGGGATCGAAGCCTATTACCCCTCCATCCTTGCTTCATCCTATATCATTCGCACCGCTGGTGTCGGTACGCTCGAAGCACCCCCCTATATCGCTCGCCTGCGCTATCCCACCTACTATCTATCAGTAGTCGAAGACGCTGCCAATCGCTACGATATCGACCCGCTCTTACTCTTTTCCCTCATTCGCCACGAGAGCCTCTTCGACACCTACGCTACCGCCGCCGCTGGAGAAAAAGGCTTGACTCAGGTCATCCCTCCCACTGCCCAGTACATCGCCGATGAACTCAACTGGCCCAATTATCAGCACAGCGATCTTTTCCGTCCCTATGCCGGCATCGAATTCGGAGCCTTCTTCTTGGCCGAAAATCTCCGCCGCTTCAATGACAATGCACAGGCCGCTCTCGCCGGTTATAACGCAGGGCCGGGGCGCGCCATCCAATGGCTCGAACTCTCCGGTGGCGATCCCGATCAGTTCATGACGGCTATTACCATCGATAGCACCCGTACCTACGTTCAGCGTATCTACGGCTTCTACAGCATCTATCGTTCGCTATACGGGCGTTAAAGCAAACAAAAAGCGCATCCCTTAGGGTGCGCTTTTCTTTTAGAATGCTGACGAATAATCGCTTATGCTGCGCCATCCTGTTGCTCAAGCATGTTCCGAACCTTCGCCACCAGATCATGGTGCAGAATCGGTTTCGGTAAATAATCATTCGCGCCTGCCTCGATCCCTCGCATGATGCTTTCTGCATCACCACGTGCCGAAAGGATCAGTACTGGCGTTGTGCTCGTATCACTACGTTCGCGTATCACACGGCACAATTCAATACCATCCATGCCTGGCATCATCACATCTAGGATAATCATATCCGGTGTGTTTTGGTCGAGTACGCCGAGTGCAGAGCGTGCATCCTTGGCCTTCAGGACGCCGAAGCCGCCGCGCTCTAGCATGATACCAATCAGCGTCAGCGCACCGATTTCGTCGTCCACGACCAGAATATGCTTCTTCATGCAAACCTCCGCAGAGTATGGGTGTCCGTGTCACACGAGTGCCGACTTGAATAAGGCCATAGACTGAAAATTAAGAATAAATTTGCCATTTATTACAATTTCATTGTACCACTGGCCTTTACAACCTTGCAACAGGACTTGTTGGGTTAGTTTTAGCCAGATGCTCTATACGTAATTCTACACATACTTTGTTTAGGGATCACAAAGGTTTCCCTAATTTCATATTCTACCCTGAACATAATCATGAGCAATGGGTAAAGTTGATATAAGTGCTGTGAGACTGTTTTATAAGGTGATTCTAACATGCTATCACAACGAGAACAAGCAAATGGGTTTATAGTTTGTCCTTTCATGGTTATGAATTCACCTGATCGGCAACTTTCTTTGTAATCCACCGTATATATTCAATGGTGATGTTGGTACTATCCCCAGCATCGGAGACTGATAAATGACCACGAATACTGCTATACACGTCGAACACATTTCCAAGAGTTTTGGCTCGTTTCGAGCTGTTGATGATTTAACCTTTGATGTCTATCAAGGCGAAATATTCGCCATGTTAGGGCCAAACGGCGCGGGGAAATCGACCACCATGCGCATGATCCTCGACATCCTCAAGCCTGATACGGGGCGTATTGCTGTGCTTGGTGCTCCCTTGACCGAAGCGACTAAGGATCGTATCGGTTATTTGCCCGAAGAGCGTGGTCTTTACCGCAATGTCCGTGTGCAAGAAATGATGGTATACCTCGGCACGCTGAAAGGTCTTTCCACAGCAGATGCTACCCGTCGTAGCCTCGATTTGCTCGAACGGCTCGGTATGCTCGAACAAGCGAAGAAGAAGGTTAGCGAACTCAGCAAAGGTATGCAGCAGAAAATTCAGTTCGCCGTTACCGTACTTCACGACCCCGACCTCATAATCATTGACGAGCCTTTTTCTGGGCTTGATCCTGTGAACTCGCTCGTCCTGAAGGATCTTCTACTCTCCTTCAAAGCGCGCGGCGGAACCATTGTCATGAGCACACACCAGATGTCACAGGTTGAAGAAATGTGCGATCGCTTGCTCATGATCAGCAAGGGCAAGCAAAAGCTCTATGGCTCTGTGACCGATATTCGCCAGCAGTACGCGCTTCATGCCATTATCGTTGAAGGACAAGGTGACTGGTCAAAACTCCCCGGTGTCGCCCGTATCGAGTCAATCTCGAATGGCCGTAATGCCGATCTTCTCCACCTTCAACCAGACGTCACACCGGATAAAGTCCTCGCTGCGATTGCCGCTTCTCAAGAGATGCGCATCGAGCGTTTTGAACTCGCTGTTCCCAGCCTCAATGACATCTTTATTCGCGTCGAAGGAGGCCAACCATGAATAAAATCGGTTTGGTTGCCCGTCGCGAATATCTTTTTAATCTGCGTCGTCCCTCATTCCTCTTTGCGGTTTTCGGCGTCCCACTCTTCACCTTTGCCGTTTGGTTTGTGGTGTTTGCTGTCATTTCTAGTACCGAAGAGGACATCAGTCGGGTAGGGCAGGTTGGAATCGTCGATCATGCAGGTATTGTGGAAGAAATGATACTCCCCGATCAGTCGCCTGATCTTTTTACATCCTACCCTGATGAAACATCGGCTCGTGCTGCCCTCGACTCGCAAACCATCGGGGCTTATTTCGTTCTTCCACAGAACTATTTGCGTACAGGCACTGTCGAAAGTTACAGTTACAGCAATATTCCGGCGGCTTTGCGTAATCAGTTCACTTCATTGCTGTTAATGAACTTGGGAATGCGTGTCGACCAACCCACTTCCGTGGAGCGCATTCAAAATCCTATAGAACTCACTATTCACCTGAACGATAGTGGTCGCGATCTAACCGAGTCCAACCTACCGGCTCTATTTTTTATCCCGCTCATCTTCTCCCTGCTCTTTATGATGTCTACAGGCGTGACCAGTGGCTTTCTGATGAGTGGGGTAGTCGAAGAACGTTCCAACCGGGTGATGGAAATTCTCATAACCAGTATCACACCGACGCAGTTATTGCTCGGCAAGATCATAGGTTTGGGTTCTCTGGGCTTAACCCAATTACTTGTTTGGGGTGTTGCTGGTGGCTTGCTTATCCGTTTTGGTCAGACGATCCCATTCCTTCAAGGTGTGACTTTCCCTCTTGATATGGTCCTGATTTTTATCGTTTATTTCTTGCTCTCCTACTTTCTAATCGCTAGCTTGATGGCTGGTTTGGGGGCGATTTCGGGTTCCGATCACGAGAGCCGTCAGTATTCATCAATCCTTTCATTGTTGTTTGTGGTGCCCTTCTTCTTCATCACTTCTTTCATCACCGATCCCAACGGTACCTTGCCGCTTCTCCTCACCTTGATCCCGTTTACATCGCCTGTTGCTGTTCTCTTGCGTATTGGCTTCGGTGTCGTTCCTGCATGGCAGCTAATTGCGAGTCTCGTCATCCTATTCATTTCAACTTTGTTGGTGGTTTGGGCATCAGCGCGTGTTTTTCGTTGGGCTTTGTTACTCTACGGTAAACGGATTAGCCTGCGCGAAATCTGGCGTGTCATTCGTGGTGTTCCTTCAGTCGAACCGTCGGTCGCCATCCCCACGGAGAATCAATCATGAACACTCATATCGCCAAGGTATTTCGCTATGAACTGCATCGTAATTTCTGGCGGCGTGGTTTCTTGTTTACCACCTTTGGTCTTCCATTGATCGCCTTCGTCCTTTACTTCGGTTACAACTTCATCAGCAACCTGAATCGTGACGATCAACCCGCCTCTGAATCTGCTTCTACTGGGAATACAGGCAGTAGTGGGCTAGGGAACTCATTAGGTAGTGTTCAGGAGATGTTTGCCACCGTAGGGCGCGTGGGCTATGTGGATCTGTCAGGCCAGTTCCAGAACCCCGGCAGCCTTCAAAACTTCGTTCTCCGTTACGCCGATGAACCAGCAGCTCTGGCCGCCCTCAACGCAGGTGAAATATCCCTTTTCTATGTCATTGCTGCTGATTATGAATCAACTGCAAACGTTACTTTGGTGATGCCGCGCCTTAATCTGGCACAGGCTAGCGCGGACCCTATTCGCCGCCTCATCCTCAATAATCTCGCGCAGGGTGTTGATCGGAATGTCTTTAACCGTCTGTTGACACCTGCCAATATCAAAGAGATCAATCTTCAGCGCGACTCGTCAGGCCAGACAACGTCTGATTTTGGTAGCGACTTTGCCGTGATTTATATCTTCGCCCTTGTCCTCATGCTTTCTGTATTTACTACGAATGGCTATTTGATGCAGACTGTCATTGAGGAAAAGGAAACCCGCTTGATCGAAATCTTGATCTCGGCTCTTCGCCCCACCCACCTGTTAACTGGGAAAATACTCGCCTTAGGTGTCTTAGGGTTGATACAAATCGTGACGTGGTTGGTTGCCATCGTTCTTTTGGGGCGCTTAGCCGCTGGGAACACGTTGCAGACGCTTTCAGCTTTGGCCAACCTCTCCCTTGAACCGTCACAAATACTGATTTTCCTGCTCTACTTCCTCTTCGGGTATCTCTTCTTTGCGGCTGCCTATGGCATGGTTGGCGCGGTTTCCTCATCAATGCAGGAAGGACCACAGTTTGCAGTTATTTTCACCCTTCCGGCTGCTATTCCGCTCTATTTCTTGGGTGTATTTATATCCACCCCGGATGGCGTCTTACCTACCTTTTTGAGCTTTTTTCCCTTGACATCCCCGCTGTCTATGGTTATGCGCGTTTCTGTGACAGCAGTGCCGGCGTGGCAAATCATCCTGAGCTTGGTCTTATTAGCCTTAGCTGATTTCGCTATGATCTGGCTTGCTGGTCGCTTGTTTCGCGTTCAAACGTTGTTGGCGGGTCAAACCCCGCGTTTCAAGGATTTACCTCGTCTGTTGCGTGGTTAATGAACCCAAAATAAAGCAGGGCGCTCAACGAGCGCCCTGCTTTTCAATGAGCTATAGTTTTGTGATTATGGCTAGGCCCATGTAATCAATCCGGGCAAAAAGGATGTATGGAGATACGGATGGTAGGGCAGAACGCGTACAGATAAACCACGCTCGCCACTCGTATCATAACCCACCTTCGCCGTGAATCGACACGCACCGTTGCTTTCGACGCCCGCTGAAATCATATCAATCGATTCTGCTGGGGCACCGATCTCACCTTCAGTTGTCATCTTACCGTAATAGACTTGCACACGGACATCGTTTGGTGTTAGCTGTCCGAGGTCAATCAACGCGGTAACCTCAATATCGCCACCCACCTTAATCTGGGTTTGCGATGTTTTTACCTCACGAATCTGAACATGCCGCCACGCCTTATCCAATTTGCTTCGCCAATTGGCGAACACTAACCCATCTTTCATATCATTCTGGGTCATGGCCGCCACTGTTTTGTAATTGGGCAGGTAGAACTGCTCCGCGTATTCTTGAACCATGCGTCGTGTGTTGAAAATGGGTGCTAATGTTCCCATCGACTTTTTGACGCGGGCAATCCATTCACGGGGCAGACCATCACGCCCACGTGTGTAGAAGAGTGGGATAATATCTTGTTCGAGTAGGTTATACAGCGCTTCACTCTCAACATAATTTTGGTGTTCCCATTCACTTTCGGGATATTCTTCACCGTTGCCAATCGCCCAACCAAGGTCATTGTGGTAGGCCTCAGCCCACCAACCGTCGAGGATGCTGCAATTCAGGCCACCGTTATAAATCACCTTCATTCCACTCGTACCGCTGGCCTCTTTTGGACGCTGCGGCGTATTTAGCCATATATCCACACCCTGCACCAGATGTCGCGCGATATTCATGTCGTAGTTTTCAAGGAATACGATGTTGTGGCGAAAACCTTCTTCCCTCGCCAGATTGACAATCTGGCGGATCAAATCTTTACCACCCGTATCATGTGGATGTGCCTTCCCCGCGAAGATAATCTGTATAGGGTGATCCGGATTGTTCAAGATTTTCTTGAGTCGTTCCGGATTACGGAAAAGCAGCGTCGCTCGTTTATAAGTGGCGAATCGCCGTGCGAAGCCGATAGTTAGCGCATCCGGGTTCAAAACCTCATCAGCGCTTTCGATCTCACTCATCGCCGCACCCCGATGCTCAAGCTGTTTGCGTAATCGGCTTCGAGTGAATGCCACGAGTCGCTCACGGCGGCGTTCATGCGTCCGCCACAACTCCGCGTCAGGAATCGAGTCAACTTTTGCCCAGACATCAGGTCGATTTTCTTCGTCTCGCCATGCAGGGTCTAAATAACGGTCGAGCAGGGTGGCCATTTCACGGCTTACCCACGTCTGAACATGTATCCCGTTAGTGATCGAGGACACTGGCACTTCGTGTTCGGGTACATTCGGATAAAGCCACTGCCACATATGACGTGAAACTTCACCATGCAGCTTTGCTACCCCGTTAGAACCAGCCGAGAGGTTGAGTGCCAGTACCGCCATTGAGAACAGCTCATAGCTGCCCATGTTTTCCCGCCCGAGGTTCAGGAATTCATCTCGAGAAAGACCGAGGCTCCGGTAGTAATCTGTGAAGTGTTCGTCAATAAGGTCAAAACCGAAGCGTTCCAACCCCGCTGGTACCGGCGTGTGTGTGGTAAAGATGTGGCTGCTAGATGTGATCTCTTTTGCCTGATAGAAGTTCAGCTTCTTTTCCTGCATAATCTGGCGGATGCGCTCCAGCGCCAGAAACGCTGAGTGCCCTTCGTTCATATGACAGATCGAGGGGCGTAGGTTGAGCGCTTCCAACAGGCGAATACCACCAATACCCATCAAAATCTCTTGCCGGATACGGGTACGCTTATCCCCTCCATACAGACGGTCTGTTAGGTTACGATCTTCTTGTCGAGTGTTTTCCGGAACATTGGAATCCAGCAGGAACAATGGCACGCGCCCCACTTGAACCTTCCAGATTTGGGCATATAGTTCACGCCCCGGCATCGGTACGCTGATTTTGATTGGCGTTCCATCCGCATGCCGCTGAAGTATCACAGGTAAAACGGAATAGTCGTTGATGGGATATAACTCTTGCTGATAACCATCAGCGTTTAAATACTGCTGGAAATAGCCTTCTTGGTAAAGCAGGCCGACTCCCACCAGTGGCAATCCGAGATCACTCGCACTTTTTAGATGGTCGCCGCTTAATACGCCCAAACCACCCGAATAGTTTTGTAAACACTCGGTGATTCCGAACTCCATCGAAAAGTATGCCAGTATCGGTTGTTTCAAATCCTTATTGTGACTTGTATACCATGTGTTCTGATCGCTCATGTAGCTGTCAAAAGAATCACAAACACTATTCAGATGCGCCATAAAAGCGGGGTCATCGCAAGCAGCTTGTAATCTTTCTTGGCTGATAAGCCCGAGCATCCATACTGGATTGTGTCCTGTCGTTTCCCACAGGTTACTATCCAGACGGCGGAACAGGGTAATTGTCTCATGATCCCATGCCCAGCGCATGTTGTAAGCAATCTCTTGTAACCGGCGTAATGGCTCCGGCAAATTGGGGATAACATTGATTCGTGTAACAGGTTTGACCATGCAGCCCGTCTCCTGATTCAAGTAGTCATAGCAGTTCGACAAACAACGAAAGCATAGCAGACACAACGCCTAAATTCCAATTATGTGTCAAATGTTAACCAAAATTCAAAAATAATTTATTAGACAAAATGCACCCTTTACGGCCGAATCACCTGTGCTACAATGCCTATAGGTGAAGATTTTCTCAATCAATCACGCCTAAATGTGTATTATGGAGGAGACGATGTATATGCTGAAGAAGCAGTACCTCAAGAGTAAGCCGGTGTGCAAGGTTACTTTTACACTACCGGAATCGATTAAGGCCGAGAATGCTTTTCTTGTTGGCGATTTCAACAATTGGGATGAAAAAGCCACTAAGATGAAGAAGGCCGTCAAAACAGGGCAGTTCAGCATTACCCTTGAACTGGAAAAAGATAAGGAATATCAGTTTCGCTATCTGGTCAATGGCAGTGAATGGCACAACGACTGGCATGCGGATAAGTACGTTCCCAACCCCTTTAGTGGCGATAATTCAGTCGTCGTAACCTAATCTTTCATTTCATCGCACACAACATCGTCATCAAAACTAAAGGGACACCTTAATCACAGGTGTCCCTTTTTATGTTTTTATTCCCCTTGGGGTTGTGACCGGAGTGAAATATAGTCCAGCACATTCCGCCCCACACATCGCCCTTGCCGCAGTCCGTTCTCAATCGCGCTTCGATAATGGATTCCACCGTATAAACGCGAGATCGCCGCTTCACTGGCCGCTGCCTCGAATGAGGTAAATGAACGTTCACCCAGTTGGTGTCGTCGGCCAGATCGATCTGTAAACGCTACAGTTCCAAACATACCTGTCAAAACTTCTGCCGCTGCGCCCGAAACAACTGAATGACCACTTGGGTATTCGGGAAAACCCGGTGATGCGATGAAAGGTTGCCATCGCGGATCAATGTGGTTTTGGATGTAGGTCACTGGTCGGAGTAAATTCACCTGATATTTGAGTGACCATGCCGAGATGAACGAATCCCCTAATGCCGAACCCACCAGCGCATACATCATCGAAGCCATATCGAGTTTTAGATCGAGCACATCGATCATTTGATTTTCAATCATAACCCAATGTCCGGCTGGTGTGCCTGTTTCACCGGGGGTATCCACCCAGAAGCGCGCAATATCTTTCTGTTCATTGGTGAGTCTGTCACCTGTGGTTTTTACCTCTAAAGCCTGTTGGTAAAAAGCCGAACCTCTTTCTTCGCTGAATGGCATATTGGGTTGTACTGCACAGGCATCGGCATAGTATAAGGCAAATGGCCTTATCTGCCCCCAATAAGGTTCCACTGCCTTCATATTGGGGTTAGTAAAAACCCAATATGAAGGATCACCGCTAAGAGTTTCCCACTCTAATCCCCGTGTCTCAGCGAAATTGTCATCAGCGACCCATTCCAGAATGCTCTCACCAACTAAGTCGCCATATGCCACTGATCGTTCAATAATCTCTGCATCAACATTACGTTGCCGTGCTCCCAATTCCCGCTCCCTCAGTGTGTTGATGGCGCGCTGAGTTTCTGTAGCATCTTGTGGGAATAACCCGCTGACGACCGTAGAAAGGGCGCCATTCGCTGAGGCAATCCAGTCATATTCGACTTCATCTGGGAATGGATCAGGGTAGGGTATATCCGGCATAGAATTGAGTTGCCCACTCATTGAAATGCCTTCTGGAATGCCCGGTAACACTGATTGATAGGCAGTAATGCCTGCATAAGCATATAACCGGGAAGCTGCCGGCGCAGAAATACCTTCAGCCTCTATTCGGTCATACAGAAGCTGCATCCATTTCGCCAAAATCGTAGCATCAAGCTCGCTTGCGAGTGGCGATACATTTTCTTGTGCGTGTAGGAGTTGTGTTTGAGGTGAGAATAACCCCAGACACATAACGGTTATCATCACCGAGGCAAAACGTTTTAGGAAATTCATCTTGTAGCATCCCCCCAATGAAAATATATTTTGAGTCTAGTGTTTTTCAAATAAAGCGCTTGTGTGCTCAACCCCGCTTGCCCTATGCTTAACCTCTGCCGGCTATCCGATTTGTTCTGCCCGGCGGATCGTAAAGGCAAGCAACCATTCCGTCAGGGCAGATTGCAGGAGCGCGAATATGAGTAATCCGATTCCAAACAGGATAGCGTAAGGCACAGTAGCCCATACCTCGCTGTAGAATCCGAGGTGCAAGAATCGCAAACCCCAATCCCCAATGGCTGAATACCCACCCATCAATAACCATGCATTTATTTCACCAATTGTAGCGAGTTGCCCGTTGATAAATTGGCCTGCTCCTACCATTAGTAGAACGACGACCAACACCCGAACTGCCACCAGAACTATCATTGTCATGATAGCGTAAACTCGTTGTTGGATATTCACCGCAAGGACCAGCCCAATCGCTGCATCCAAACCCATCCCGGTTAAGGGTATTAAAATGCTGGCTGTCATCAAGAATGCGAGCAGAATCGCGCCGATCAGCGGAGAGACTTCTGGTGTGATGTTATTGATCAAAAGATCAATGTATCGCCCTTGGAAACTGGTCAGGTCGTATAAAATCCCTGCGATTAAGATGATTCGAATGCTGATAATAAGACCAATAAGTATCCTCAATCGGTAGTACGTACTGGCCCAGCGCGCTCGTACTGCTAGTCCCGCTCCGCCTTCTGTCGCCCGCAAATTGTCCCATGTTAATCTGCGCTTTTGTTCCGAAATAGTGTTGATCGTTAACATTAACGCCAGAAATTGGAGGAGTATTTGCAGTCCAAACGTCGGCCAATACAGCACGGACATCATACCTTCGGTCAAGTTTTGGCCGGGGGCATTCTGCAAGAAATTCGTTCCAATCAGGTATCCCCCGACAAACAGAAGTACCACCAATATTGAAAGACCAATTGCCTGAAAATAACGAGATCGCTTCGACGTGCGTTGCGCTAATCCCAGTTCATATCGAACATGAGGATGCGTGCTGCGTGCCCATTCTGGTAGTTGTGTAGACAATCGTTGAATCATTACCTTATTCCGCCTGATCTTCCAATAATTCACCGATCAAATGCTCAAGGTTATGTAGTGCCGACTGCCACTCATCTGCCTTGACATTGACCGTTTCGCCATACCGAATGTAGTAAATATGGGCTTCGGGGATTACCCCGACTTGTTCTTGGATTGCAGCAGCGTAAACCCCGATTTGTAAATGATAGCGCCGCGCGTGCTCAATCACCAAATTTCGGGTTTTGTGGCCTTGATACTCCTTTACATAACTGGTTTTGTAATCCAGCACACCCCACTTCCCATCATCTCGCTGGAATAACACATCTATAATCCCATGAATGAACCGTTTATCTGTGCGGAAGATAAAAGGAATTTCCCTAAATATCTGCTTTGCGCCCTCTAGCCAATGATAAACTTCACTTTGCGTTATGCGTTGCAGCAACTTTCGCGCTTCATCTGTTGCGTAGCGGTGTTGTTTTTCGTTCATAATCCCCAACTCCCACGCATAATGTCTGATTACAGCATCAAAATTAGGAGTTCGGTCAGGGAGTTGCCACCATCCCAGTGCTTTATGCACGATTTCGCCGATCATTCGTTGTGAAACGGTTTCATTTTGTTGTTGGCTGATCGTTTCAATCGTACCCGGAGCATCGTGCAGCATGCTGTGTCGAAATCGTTGCCGGTAAGCCAGCTCATATTGTGCACTGCCAAGATCAGCGATTTGTGTCGCCGTAATATGCCTTGCCGCTAGGCTGGGTTCAATAATGATGTTTCCCAACAACGGTGGCATCTCAACCGCTAACGGGAAGAATTCACCCTTCTGGATCGTTTCATCGTCCCAGCCCATCTTCAATACGGCTTGAGTTGTGGGATAAGTATGTTGTCCCTCCTCAAATGCCGGAACCTGAATACGAATCGTTCCGAATGCAGGATGTTCTACAACATGCTCGCCAACATCAAACATTTGTGGGGCGCATCCTATTGCTTCTAATAACCATCGCATCCAGCTTGGGTTTTTCGAAGTCGTGTCGCTCGGCTTCTCCCCACTAATCAGGAGATAATCTTGTGCTCGCGTCATCGCTACGTACAACAACCGCTTGCGTTCTGCTATTTCACGCATTTCTTGTAAGCGGGTTGCCCGGTCGTAGGCAAATGTCGGCACGAACTGATCATTCTCCTCGTCATATACCTTGCATGCCAATCCATATCGGTGGTCATAAACGAGCGCTGATGTGTAATTGCTCTGCAACGTCCAATTGGAGTCCACCAGTACCACCAGCGGGAATTCTAGCCCTTTACTGGCATGAACGGTCATAAGCGTAATTGCATGAGCCGTATCAAGTGTTGCCTCTCCCTCTCGGATTTCTCTTGTGCTCAAATCATCCAGATAGGCGCTGAAGCTTCCAATTGTGATCTGCCCGCTGACTTCCGCCTTATCAATCAGTTTTTCCACATTTCCACGCCGTCTATCGCCATCAGGCAGCCCGGTCAAAACGGCCAGATAACCGGTCTTGTTGAATAACTGCCGCATCAACTCCGCTACGGTCACCCGTCCGGCGATCTCACGTATTTCGTGCAGGCAGCTATATGCGAATCGTACACGCTCAACATCAACTTGTGGCACGTCACCACCGATCTCCAGTGCTTCCCACAAGGGTAGGCGTTGTTGAAAACCATCCCTTTGTAATCGTAGTGCCAGCAGCGCCTCATCGCTGAGTCCAAACAAGGGAGAGCGCAATGCCGTTGCCAGCGCCAGATCATCAGCGGGGTTATGGATTGCCTTTAGTGCATTAATGACATCCCATACCTCTTGTCGGTTGTAATAACCTTGCCCTGCGATAGTCACAAAAGGTATTTCAGCGTCTTTGAGAGCGTCCTCGTAGGTAGTCACGGCTCGCATCGATTGAAAGAGGATGACGATATCCCCGTAGGTAATTGGGCGAACAACTTTATTTTGGCGATCATAAACCGGCCGTTGCTCAACCTCAACGATCTCACGCAGACGTTCCGCGACTACTCCTGCTTCCCACACCCGTCGTGTATCAGCGTTGTTATCGTCCCCCATCAATTTGCGGTCAACCAACAGCAGATCAACAGCAGGTATTTCAGATGGTGCAGTTTCCCGCTCAGCCTCCATCAAAGTATCTAATTCAACCTCATACGCGCTCACAGCACTCCCCGGCGTTTTTTGCAAAATGTGGCTGAAGCATGAGTTGAAACCGTCGATGAGTTTCTGATGGGTTCGGAAGGATCGTGCTAATGCGATTTCTTGCCCGCCCGTGGCTTGAATTTCCTGTTTCACGGCATCGAAAACGCTGACATCAGCACCCCGGAACATATAGATCGACTGCTTGGGATCGCCCACCACAAACAATCGCCCCGCTTCATTGATGTTGGCCAGTCCTTGAGCGATCTCCCATTGACTCGGATTTGTGTCTTGGAATTCATCAATTAACAGGTGCTTGATTTCCTCGCCTTGATACCGCTGTTGCGCCGCTCCACTCCGGCTTAATAACTGTCGTGTGAGCCGCTCCAAATCATTAAAGTCAAGTTGGTTATTTTCGTGTTTGACTCGCCAATACTCAGCTTGAATAGTCTTGATTAGACCTACCCACAATGGCAGGAGTCCCGCAGCCTTTCGGTCAACCTCACCCGGTTGCTCGCCGATCAATTCCAGTGTGCTTTTACTGATCTCTCGGATGCTTCGCAGCACCTCTTTCGCTTCGTCCAATCCCTCTTTTCCGCCCCAGACAGCATTTCGTCCCCCCACCAGTTTGATGCTGGTTGCCAGCGCGTGTAGAGCTTCGATTTGTGCTGACGTATTTCCCGCGTTTTGCATTCTTGACAGCGCTTCCCAACAGGTCTGCCAAATGGCCAAAATCTTATCGTCGCTGTTCTCAGGCCACCCACCTTCCGGTATCCAGTTCGTGCATATTTCCCAGTGCGGGTTTTCACTCAGACCCTGTAGTTGTTCATGCGCATGTTCTGCCCACGCTTGCCCCCAGATGCGCAGCAGTTCATTTTCATCCACAACTTCAAGATCCAAATTGCTAATGTGCTGCCCCACTGCATTGCGAATCGTGAACAGATCATATTCGGTGAACAACTTGCTGAGTGGATTGGCTTCACGGGTAACTTGGTTGAATACACTGCCGATGGTCTCATCGAGTATAATCTGAGCTTGCACCTCATCCAGAACCCTGAAATCCGGGTCAACCCCGATCTCTGCTGCGTTTCCCCTTAAAAGTGAAGCGCATAACCCGTGAATGGTATCAATTCTGGCGCTCTCCATACCGCCGAGTCGCGTTGCCCAGATACTCTGTTCGGTTTCATCACTTGCGTTTTCATATCGGCTTTCCAGCGCTTGCCGCACACGATGCCGCATTTCTTGTGCAGCCTTTTTCGTAAAAGTGATTGCCGCTACCGCATTTAGCGGCCAATCTCGGTGCGCATCAAGCACAGCTAAATAGCGCTCAACCAGCACAAATGTCTTCCCTGAACCTGCCCCTGCTACCACAATCAGGTTGCGCTCATGGTTATAAATGGCTTCATGTTGAGAATGGGTTAAGTTATGCATAGACCACTTGTTATTGTGGGGCGGCAGTTTGCCGTTTTTTGCGTTTCATGATGCTCATGCGACAAAACTGTTTGAACTCGCAGTAATGTATACACTCATTGCCATTTGCATGGTTAGGTTCAGTGGCGAAGTCTCCTGTGCGTCCTCGTACGATATGTTGGCTCAGGTGCTTCATGCCAGCCTGTACCGCATCTCGTCCTGCCTCATTCAACTGGATCAAACCACTTACGCTCTGGTTGCGTAGATGCCAGAACGTCCCTCCCATAACAGTGCGCGGATCATGGAGTGAAGCTTGTCTATTCAAAATTGCTTGTCCGGCCAGAAGATACAGCATCATCTGGAAATTTCGGCCCATTTCCATCTCACGTACCGGAATGGTTGTGCTGCCGGTTTTGTAATCAATGACCACAATCCCGTCACCTATCCGGTCAATCCGGTCAATATAACCTTGCGCCCGAACTCGTATACCGTCACCCAATTCTAATTCGATACTTCCGTCAGCCACATCGCTGAAAGGGGTTTCCAACCGGTATACCTGACGCGCTTGATCACTAAACCGGATGAGTGGTGTCTTGTCCGAAAAATCTAGCCGTACCAGCGCTTCTAACTTACGTGTCAGGATGACTTGCTCGTGTGCCCATGTGCTTGCAGCACGAAATCCAATTTGTGCTGGGGCATCCCTTAATATCTCATCAGCCGTTTCTCGCAGCACCGTCACCGCTTTGTCCTGATTTTCTGGTGTAATTCCGACGTTTTGCTCCTGTAACCGCCGATACGTGGTTTCCAATATCGCGTGGTTCAGCGTGCCGAGCTGCGCTGCATCCATACCCTCCTCTGGTTCACGTATTGCCTCCAACTTCAGTAGTCGCTTAGCGAAGAATCGAAATCCGCAGACACCATAATCATTAAATTGACTTGCGCTCCAGATTCGCCTTTCCCCGAGTGCCTCTGCAATGTAAGCGCGTAGCCGTTCATCCTCTATACGCCCGCTGTAACGGTCATATTTCTCGGATGTTATTCGCTTGTGCTCAATGTGACGGTTATATCGAATCCGTTCCCAATGTGTCCTCTGTACTTGCAGTAGCCAATCATAAAGAGCCTTTATCTCAGGACGAATCGTTTGCTCATTTAAGCCTGCTGCTGCCGTAAGAATCGCTTCTTCGGTGCTCGATACTTCGTCGGCTGAAACAACAGTGCCTTGCTTGATTGAATCCGCTTGGATCATCTCATCAGCGTTACGAAACACCATTCTTGCGGCACGCCATAAGTGGCTTTCTGGCCAGTAATTACCATCTTTGGTCGTTGGTCGTGAGAGAATAAGCGTTTGCCTTGCTTGGCTGATGAGTTCGAAGAAAAGTCCCTCATCTCCCGCGCGTTCCGCCTGGGTTTCGAGCGTAATACCTCGAGCATTCAATGCCACCCGCTCACTATCCAGATACAGTGGGTCATCCCCCGTTGGTGCTGGGAAAATTCCTTCTGATAACCCCGGAATAAAAACATGCGGATGCGCCAGCCCTCGCGCATCCGTCACAGTGGTAACGAGCACTTTGCCGGATCGACCCGTATTTCGCTCCATTATTTCTGCGGCTAGCATGTTCTTGAGGTTGTTAAAGAAGATATTCCAGCTTGTAAGATTACTTTGCCCTTCAAACACATTACTGAACAGATATTGCGTTGTTTGCATCTGTTTCAGGATTCGTTTGAAAATCTTTAATGCCGAAAGATCTCGTACGACAATCGATGTCTGTCCTGTTCGTACTCGCTTCAACATGTCCAGCGAATCCTCGGCAAGCATCGTTGCGTCTCCGTCATCAGGGTCAATTGTCGTATCATGACCCATCAACGACTCAACCCATTTCACATACCCGGTGACACTCATGTTTTCAGGAGGGGTGATGCGTTCGAAAAAATCACGCAGGCGCGTATGCAGCGCTTCCGCTTCGTCCTTTGAAACCAGTGCTATTGCTTCAAGTTCATCCTCATCAGCATTCGTTTCCACTGCTGCATTTCGGATTCCATCAAGCCAGTCATCCTGTGATTCTTGTATCGAGTACTGCTGGCTGATTCGCTCTAGTAAATCGGTTTCGCGGGTTCCAAATCCCCTAATCTCGAAATAGGGCGAGCGCAGTACATCGAGTAGTTCGCGCCGTCGGAAATTTTTATCCCCGAGTTCCAGTAAATTGAGGAGGGCAATCATGCTTGGTGAATCAAGAAGTGCCTCGCCATAATGACTTGCTATCGGTATCTGATAAGCCGTCGCAGCCTCAATGAATGCTCTACCATATTGCCCCCAATCCCGCACAGCGATTAGAACATCATCTGGCTTGCTGCCTTCCAATAATAAGCGTTTTATCTGCCTTAGGATTGCCCTTGCCTCTTGTTTCACAGAGGGTGCTTCAATCCATCGAATATGCGTGTCACAATCCATCACTATGCTTTGATTCCGGAAAGCATAGTGAATCAGGTGATCTATTGTTATGGGGCGAGTAGATGAAAATTGGGATTCGAGCGATAACAAGCGAGTCTCAATACCCAGTCGTTCAAACTCCGCGTTGAGCCTTTGCTGGGCAGCAGTGAATCGCCTGCCCACTGTATGCTCTCGTCCGGTAACTTTCGGTAGCGTGATAAGGGTCTCTTTCGCTTCTCCGCTCAATCGCGCCAATAGTTCAGCTTGCAGTGGGTTAAAATGATCAAACCCATCTGCTATCAGCAGGGCAGTATTGCGTCCGAGTTGAGGTTGCGCCTTGAGCGTTTCAACCGCCAACCACCCTTCACCTTCCTTGTCAACCAATTTGTGGTCGCGCAGTTTTTCTTGATACTGTGCGTAAATCAGTGCAAGGTCATAGTCTTTACCACTTCTTTGGCTGGCAACGCTGTAGAAGCGATCCGGGCCGACCATATTTTGTTTCAGCTCATAGATGAAACGGGCAGCGACTCGCGTAAATCCCGGCTTATCAGCGATAGTATGAAATACCCGTAGTTGGTTGCTTTCGTGGAGTTCCCTCAGGATTGTCTGTACCACTTGTATCCGGGCATGCTCGTCAAGCATGCGCTGTGGCAGCGCCGCCATCTCCAAAATGTGAGCGTAGAGGGTGTAAAAGCTAAAAAAGGTGATATTGAAATAGACGCGTTGACCGTCTTTAACTTCCAATACGCGTTGCCGGAAAGCATCTTCTTGTCGCTTTCCCGGTAACAGTACCCATATCTGTGCGAATGGGTTATGCTTGGCTGTCGCGGTCAACCGCTCAATCGCCGCCGCAGTCTTACCGCTCCCGACATCTGCCACCAGCACATCAACGGTCATAAACAGACCTACTCAAGGAGTAGTCGCCGCACTGCCGTCACGGCTTCTTGCGGAATGCGATCCGTATTGGCCAGATATTCTTTACCGAGGTTCTGAATCAGGGTGTGCAAATGACTGATTGGCATCACCGGCGCTTGCTCTGCCACCTGTGCCATATTCGGTCCGGCTGTAAATACGATAACCCCAAACACCGGCACGGTCTCCAATCGCTTTTTAGTCAGATGATCGCGCAAATGCTGTACGTCGTCAATCGCTTGTTTGGTAGGGTTGATGCGATACGGAACCCATTCGCCTTGCCCGTTCTGTTTCATCCAATTCGCACCTTCGTTGGCGAAGTTGCCCGTATCATCCAAAATTCGGAACACCAATGCGCCCGGTGGCCCCACCAGCACCGCATCAATATAACCCAATCCCGGACGGTTAATATTCCGGATGTATGAATAGCGTCCGTCGAAAAAATTCGTCTGATTGAGGACATCTCCGGTAATCAAGGCAAGATCATTCTCTTTGCGTCGCGTAAATGCTCGGATAACCATTGCAATCGCCGCCAAAATTGCAATCACGCCGCCAACCAGCAGTGCCCCACCCGCAAACTCATATAATGAAAATAGCGGATGTGTGCGTGGAATCAAGAGAATTGTTTGGAACAGCGCACCAATGACAGCCAGCAAAATCCCGACTGCCAGAACGATAAATGCAATCTGAAGGAGTTGAGTAGATCGTCGGTTGAGTGCTCGCACTGGAGCGATGTTTTCCATGTGTAGTGAACTTTAACCTTTGTTGCTCGGCTTCTGTGCCGTTGCTTTAGATCGTCGTTCTGCCAGTACTTCTTCCAGAATTTTTTGGAGTTCGTTGAATCGAGGAAGCGGTTTAAACAGCAGTTTGTCTGCATCCGTTTTCCGCATCAACTCTCCACTTTCTTCTTCGCTCAACCGGTATGCAGTCGCAAACACAATTGCCACTTGTCCCAGAATCGGGCTTAAGCGCAGTCGTTCTGCCACCGCGTCACCGTTGACGTTGCCCGGTAATCGGATATCAAGGAGCGCAAGCTCAGGGAGTTCGCCCTTAAACCGTCCCGTGTCAACATCCTCAATCCATGCAATTGCTTCTTCGCCGTCTACGAATGCAACGCCCTCAATGCCCCACATTTCAAACATTGCCAGTAAAACTTCGTAAATATCAGGTTCATCCTCAACCACCATCCACGTAGACAATGTAAACTCCTTAAATTGTCCTGCACTCAACCTATCTCAATGATTATACCGATCTTTTTTACGCGCAAGTTGCGAAACATTGAGAAATTGCCACAGCGCAATTATTCTGTCGAGGTTATACTACGGATAATAATGTACTGCCATAATTACACATCCACATCAGGAGACACGCTTTGATTTGGTTGATTGCGGAAGATGAGGCCGATATCCTCAATCTACTTACAATGGTAATCACAGTTTGGGGCTATACCCCCTTAGCCTTCGAAAGCGGGCAAAAAGCTTGGGATTGGTTAGATACTGTCGAATCCGGCGCTTATACCGGCCCACTGCCTGATTTTGCGCTAATGGATATTCGTATGCCCGGTAAAAAAGGTAACGAAGTTTCTCGTCGCATACGTTCAGTCAATTCGCTCAAACATATTCCCGTCGCTTTGATGACTGCTTTTTCATTGGACGAAGCCGACCGGCTTGAAATGCAAACTGCCGATGGTGTCGATGCCATCATCAGTAAACCGCTTCCCGGCTTTGACGATTTGCACATAATCTTGAAGAACGTTATTCAAGAAAAACAATCTGCGAAATCGGAGTGAATGACGACTCATGAGTAACAATAACCCCCGTGAACTTAGTGGGGCTATCCGCCGTGTTGATAGTCTTGGAAGTGCCACTTCGCGCCTCTTCAGTCGTCTTTATCGTGGCTTGAACAAAAATCCATCCCCCACCTCAAAATCAGATCGCAAGCTCTCTCCTGAAGAAAAGATTCGCCAGCAGCAGCGTGCCATCAAGCGCCGTGATGAAGAAATAGATCGCCTCAATGCCATCATCCATATGCTCGATGAAGGCATCATCATGCAAGACATGGATGGTCGCATCATGCTTCAAAATGAGGCCGCTCATCGCTTGATCGGTAGCCGGAAGGATTTTTGGTCGAGCGAACTCGGCAGCCTCTTTAATGCCTATCGTGATGTTACACACGTAGATAGCGAATTAGCCCCGCTTGGCGAACCCACTCGCATTCAGGTGAATAATATGATCATCGGTGCTCAGGTTGCTGCGGTTGCCGATAGCACCGGTCAGCGTATCGGCACCATGATCATCCTGCGTGATGTCACTCGTGAAGCTCTTGCGGATCGTCTAAAAGATCAATTCATTACTGCCATCTCTCATGAACTCCGCACCCCCATGGCTGTCATCAAGGGCATGAGCGATGTCATCATGGGGCAGCCGGCAGATCGTCCGCCAAACCGGAAGTTCCTTGAAACCATCAGTCGTAATGTTGATATCTTGGATCGCATGATTGTCGAACTCCTCGATATTGCCGAGATGAGTGCGACTGCCTTGACCGTTCGCCGTGATCCCCTTAATCTCGAAGATCTCATCTGGCAGGTGGAACGGGGCATCAAGCCCGAAGTTAAACGTTCTGAAGTGGATCTTAAAGTGATGATGAAGGATACCGAGTATCTTCAAATTCTTGGTGACGATCAACGCATGCGCTGGGCGTTGGGCCACTTGCTTCAAAATAGCATCCGTTATACCGAACCCGGTGGTCATATCATTTTGATTGTTGGTCTGAATGGTGAGAATCAAATTGCCATTCAGGTCTTGGACACCGGTGTAGGCATCTCAAAGAAAGACCTCCCACACATTTTTGATCGCTTCTATCGTGGGGAACCCCGTACCCGCAGCGGCAAACTACTCGATCCGCGCGGTCTAGGGCAGGGCTTGTTCGTTGCACGCACAGTTACCGAAGCACACGGAGGCTACCTCACTGTTCAGAGTGAAGTCGGGCAGGGGAGTGTGTTCACAATGGTGTTGCCTGTTTCTGTTCCGGTTGAAGAATCCGAATCCTAGTACAACGCACAGCAGGCCGTGCTGAGCCACGGTCTGCTGATTTCTGAACTCCCAACACCTGCTGCTATAGTTGCAGAACCCCCCATCTTCTCGTTACAATCCATTTCTATCAAACACAGGTATTGGAGCCATCAATTTGCCTGCTGTAGGTGCTTTTACCTTCGTTCTGCATACCCATCTTCCTTATGCCCGCTTGGCGGGTCGTTGGCCTCATGGTGAAGAATGGATTCATGAGGCAGCCCTCGAAACCTATATCCCGCTGCTTCAAACACTCTACGACCTCAAAGAGAGCGGTGTCTTTTTTCATCTGACTCTCGGCATCACCCCCGTGTTAGCCGAACAGTTGGCTGATCCTGATATTCTTCAACATCTCGAACATTATCTGGATGACCGCATAGCTGCCGCCGAGCGCGATGTAGCTTATTTCAGCGCCCCCGAATCATCTGATCCGTATCTACTCAACTTAGCCAGAACCTACCAGCAAGACTACCTGAACATCAAAACTGCTTTCATCCGGCGTTTCAATCGAGATTTGATTGGCGGATTTCGCCGTCTTCAGGACGAAGGCTTGATCGAGATAATCACCAGTGCGGCAACCCACGCCTATCTGCCCTTGCTCTCGCAAGACAGTTCAATCAATGCCCAACTGAAAACCGCCATCGCTAGCTATGAACGTCTTTTTGGCCGTAAACCCCGTGCTATCTGGTTACCTGAATGTGCCTATCGCCCCGCTTATATCACTGAGGATGGGCGTTCTCGCCCCGGCATCGAATCCTTCCTTGCCCAAAATGGTTTAACACTTTTTTTCAGTGAAACACACACGATCACGGGCGGTCAGCCAGTAGGAGTCGCGGCAGGCGATGTGATAGGCCCTTACGGCACAATTAAACGACACTATGTTATTCCTGTTGATCGTATTTCGCGTGTCGAAGAACGCCCCATGACCACCTTCCAACCCTATTACGTTAGCGATACCATCGCCGGATCAGATGCTCAAAATCATTCAGGTGTTGCTGTCATCGGGCGCAATAACCAGACTGGGATGCAGGTCTGGAGTTCTAATTGGGGTTACCCCGGCGATTTTGATTATCGTGAATTCCATAAAAAGGCAGGCACAAGCGGTATCCGCTATTGGCGTGTGACGGGTGTGAAAACCGATCTTGCGGATAAAGATGCCTATCATCCTGAATGGGCTGCTTACAAAGTCGACCAACATGCCGAACACTTCGCCCATCTCGTGGGAGATCTCCTGCGCGATTATTATCGCCAGACGGGCCAATTTGGGTTGATCGTTTCCAACTATGACACCGAACTATTTGGTCATTGGTGGCACGAAGGAGTTACTTGGCTTGGTCATGTGCTTCGCCACCTCGCCGCTAATCCCGAAATTGAAATGACGACCGCCTCTCGTTTCATTGAGCAGCACCCTCCCCAACAAACACTGCACCTTCCCGAAAGTTCATGGGGCAGTGGGGGTAATCACTTTACGTGGGATAACGGCGAAACTCATTGGATGTGGCCTCCCATTCACGAAGCCGAAGATCACATGGAACGTCTTGCAACCCATTACGTTAATCCTACTGAAGATGAGCGCTTTGTCCTGAATCAGGCTGCCCGCGAATTGTTACTATTACAGAGTTCCGATTGGCCGTTCTTGGTGACGACGGGCCAAGCGCGTGAATATGCCATTCAGCGCTTGAGCCAGCATCTTGACCGTTTTAATCGTCTTGTTGGCAGCCTTGAAAATCATGCGCCAGATCGTGCCTTGGCTGCCGAATATTGGGAACTGGACAAACTCTTTCCGGATATTGATTATCGTTGGTTTGCGCTAACCGTTTGATGAAGTGAGTTTGTCGGAGTTTGTGAAGTAAAAATGTGGAGTGGGGAATTTTGAGCATCAACATTCTGTTCGTCAGTGCGGAAGCAGCACCTTTTGCCAAAGTTGGAGGGATGGCCGATGTTGTTGGCTCATTGCCCGCCGCCCTTCGTAAATTGGGGGTCGATGCCCGCGTCATCATTCCCCACTATGGATTCATCAA
>JAFLCH010000170.1 GCA_017303775.1 Anaerolineae bacterium
AATATAACCCCACAAGCCGTTCGCCCAGAACGGTCGTCATTTCCCGCAGCAGCGACTCCAGCAGCGCATTCACTTCAGCATGTGGGGTAAATGGGTTCATGTTCAAACCTATTGCAATGGAATATAGATAATTTGATTCGAAAGTTGTTCAGGTGTGCTTGTGAGAACGACGATGAGGATTTCTTCAATTGCTTGGCCGATTGCAATATCATGGGCGACTTCAATAACACCCGGCATTGCTAAACCCTCGCGAACGCGCTCATATGCATAGCGAGTAAGCGTTTGAACATCATGCGTGAGCAATATACGGTTTTCTACTGCGGCATAGGCCAGAACATCCGCGTCAGAAGCCTGATATACTTCAGTGTCCTGCACCCTTAGAAGATCGAGTTTAGGCTCAACCCGCAACAGCCCGCGTACAATATCCCCGTGAAAATTCTCATCCGCCAGCAAGCGCATCAAGCTCATCTCGGTTTTTGACGGTTTGTGAGTTCGTTGAGCAGTTTCGTCCGCAGTGTATTATCTCCTGCAAACGCTTGTTGAAAATCCTGCCGTGCTTGTTGGGCCAACTTCTGCTGTTCTGTTAGATAAGCATCCACCGATTCACGGTTCTGCAAATAATAACCAACGACCAGATACACTTGGGAAAGATCGAGGACAGGAAAATGATGAGCAATCGCCTCAGGAGATGCCCCACGACGAAAATCAGCGATAATGGCATCCAATGTGACGCGGCTTTCCCCGATTCGGATGACACCGCCTTCATCAACTCTCAGTGGAACTTCTACCGCCGTTTGTATGTCCATTCCTCAATTCCTCACTATCCGATGCGCACACCCGTCTTGCTGTCGAAGAACAACAAGCCATCGGGGTTCAGCTTGCTATACACCGTCACGCCCCGCTCGATAACCGGCTCCAGCGGTGCCACCAGCGACCAACTCTCTCCCGCCAGATGCACTGTCACCAACTGATGCCGCTCGGCTAACATGGGAATCACCTGATCGACCACACCGGGGACGCCTTCCGGATCGAGCGAGAAATACTCCGCCCGCACCCCCACGCTCACCGCGCTCCCGTCGGGCAGATCACGCCGGATGGGATAGCCGCCGAAGTTCACCCCGTACCAGTGACCGTTTTCCACCCGCCCTTCCAGCACATTGATCGGCGGTGAACCGATGAAGGTTGCCACGAATAAATTTTGCGGGCTGTCGTAAAGCTGCTGGTAGGTGCCAACCTGTTCAATATGTCCGTCGCGCATGACGGCGATCCGGTGCGACAGGGCAATCGCTTCCACCTGATCGTGTGTCACATATACCGCTGTGACCGGATAAGCGTTCAGCAGGCGCTTCAATTCCACCCGCGCTTCCGTCCGGTATTTGGCGTCGAGGTTGGCGAAAGGTTCATCGAACAGCAGAATACTCAAGTCACGCGAGAGCGCACGGGCGATCCCTACCCGCTGCTGTTCCCCGCCGGAAAGCTGCGCCGGACGCCGGTCAAGCAGCTTATCCAACCCGATTCCGGTGATCTTGGAAATCTGGCGCAGCTTTTCCGGAATCTCCGGTTCACGCTTGCGCAGGCTCAAGAAGAAGCCCACGCTCTTGCGTGACTCCCAGTGCGGCACCAGCGCCCCTTCTTGGAACACCATGCCCACCCCGCGTTCCCTCAGCGGCACCTCTTCCAAATCCATATCGTTGTACAGCACGCGCCCGTTGTCGGGCTTGAAGATCCCCGCGATGATCCGCAGCAGGGTGGACTTGCCGCAGCCCGATGGCCCCAGAATAGCCATGACATCACCGGGGTTCAATTTGAGAGAGACATTGTCAACGGCCTTCACCACCGGCCCGCCGCCGATGTCATTCCCCCCGAAGGTCTTGCTGACGTGTTCAAGTGTGACGGTTGTCATGATCGTCATTCATTCCTGTTCAGCATCCAGTTTGCTGCTCATCTATTATAATCGACCCTATGTTTCGTCACACCTGCCCGCCCATACCCGATGTACGCCTGCCCGACATCGCGCTATACTGAAGCACATGATGAATATCGAACACCCGCCAATCGCCCTTCAGCCGCCCCATCATCACATGCCCATCCGCTTCGCGCGGTTGACGGACGCCGACCCCCTGCGTGACCGCTGCTGGCCGAACCGCACCTTCATGACGGTCTACAGTTTGCTCGCCCGTTCCGTCCGCAATATGACCGATGCACGCGGTCTGGCGCTGGTGCTCACTGACGCGCAGGACACGCCCATGGCCTTCGGGCAGTATACCGTCTGGCCGACCTGCGCCGAAATTAGTGATCTGGTCGTGGCTGAACCGCTGCGCGGGCAGGGCTTAGGTACGATTCTCATTCAAGAATTGGTATACCGCGCCCGTCAACAGGGCATCACTGCCTTCGAGATTGGCGCGGCGCTGGATAATCCGCGTGCCTTGGATCTCTACCGGCATCTGGGCTTCGAGGACAGCCATACCCTTGTCTTGAGTTTGGATCGTGGCAGGGAAAAAGTGCAGTTCTTACGGCTCGATATTGTGGAAGCGGATTCAAGAGAGGGATAGCCGCTCATGCTGCGCCGATGCTTCGTGCGGGGCAGTCTGGCCTCGCTGTGCTGGTTTTTGCTGGCGGTGATGCCCTTGGCCGCGCAGGACACTCTGACCCACACAGTGTCCCGTGGCGAGAATCTCTACCGCATCAGCCAGCGTTATGGTGTCACTGTCGAAGCCATCAGCGCCGTCAACGGCATCACCGACCCCAGCCGTATTTTCGTCGGTCAGGTGCTGGTCATCCCTGCGGCCGGTGCTGTGTTCGTCCCATCCACACCGCAGCCGCTGCCAACCGGAGCCGCCTCCACCTTCGCCGCCGCGTCTGACGGGTCGCCTCTTTACCCGACGCCGGACTTTCAGCCCACCGCTACCCCGCCCGGTGATCTGGGCATCGTCATTGTTGCCCCGGCGGCCTCGTCCAGCGTTCCCATTGCGCTCAACGGTGTGCCGCTCGAATCGGTCATCGTACTCCCGCCCAATGTCATCCGCACCGCCCGCATGATTTTTGCCATCGGCCAGTCTTTCGGTCGCAATGCACGCGCCTTCTCCAAGTTGGGCGACAGCACCATCGAAAACCCCTACTTCATGGCACGCTTCGATACCGGCCCGTATGACCTCGGCCCGTATGCCGGTTTGCAGCCGACCATCGATTTCTTCAAAGGCTCGTTCGCCCGCGAAAGTGTGGCGGTTCGGCGCGGGCTGCACAGTTGGTCGGTTTACGATCCCATGTGGGCATCCGGTTTGGGCTGCCTCCCGCGTGAGACGATTCTGGCCTGCGAAATCCGCCTCAATAACCCCAGCATCCTCTTCATCAAACTCGGTTCCAACGATGTCGGCGTGCCTGAATCCTTCGACCGCAACATGCGCCAGATCGTCACCGACTGCCTCAACGCGGGCATCATCCCTGTACTCAGCACCAAAGCCGACCGGCACGAAGGCAGCAACCAGAACAACGACATGATCCGCCAGATCGCCGCCGAGTTCGCCATCCCGCTCTGGGATTTTGACCTGTTGGCCGGAACACTTCCCAATCGCGGCTTGGATGCCGACGCAGTACACCTCACCACCTTCTACGCGCACGACTGGAACTCGCCCGTCGGCCTCACGCGCGGCTACGGCCTCTACAACCTCACCGGCCTCATGATGCTCGATGCGCTCTGGCGCGCTGTGTCCACCTGATCGTCACCACTCCCAAACAGGGGTACACTCTGCGTTAGGATGTTGATTATTCGAAAAGGGTATCTCAATGACTGCTTCTGATTACCGTGCGCTCCCGCAGCGCTATGACACCATGCGTTACACCCGTTCCGGGAGCAGCGGCCTCCAGCTCCCCGCCATCTCGCTCGGCCTCTGGCACAATTTCGGCGGAGTCGATACGCTGGAAAATGCCCGCGCCATCCTGCGCCGCGCCTTCGACCTCGGCGTCACCCACCTTGATCTCGCCAATAACTACGGCCCGCCCCCCGGCTCGGCGGAAGAAACCTTCGGTCAAATTCTCCGGCAGGATCTGCACCCCTATCGCGATGAAATGATCATCTCCACCAAAGCCGGTTACTACATGTGGCCCGGCCCTTATGGCGAATGGGGGACGCGCAAGTATCTGGTCGCCAGCCTCGACCAGAGCCTCCGCCGTATGGGGCTGGATTATGTGGACATCTTCTACCACCATCGCCCCGACCCCAACACCCCGCTCGAAGAAACCATGACCGCCCTCGATCATATCGTCCGTCAGGGCAAGGCACTGTACGTCGGCATCTCCAACTACAACGCCGAACAAACCCGTCAAGCCGCCGCCATCCTGCGCCAGCTCGGCACGCCCTGCCTCATCAATCAGGTGGTCTACAGCATGTTCGACCGCTGGGTCGAGCCGGAACTGCTCGGCGCGGCGGCTGCCGAAGGGGTCGGCCTCATCTTCTTCTCGCCCCTCGCGCAGGGCATGCTCACCGACCGTTACCTCAATGGCCTGCCTGCCGATTCACGCGCGGTCAAATCCGGCGTCTTCCTCAAGCAGGAGCAAATCACCGACTCCTATCTAGCCAAAGCCCGCCAGCTTCACGACATGGCCCGCCAGCGCGGCCAATCCCTCGCTCAGATGGCGCTGGCGTGGGTGCTGCGTCATCCCGCCTCCACCTCCGCCCTCATCGGTGCCAGCAGCGTCGCCCAGTTGGAAGCCAACGTCGCCGCCATCAACAACCTCTATTTCTCCGACGACGAACTGCGCCGCATCGACACAGTTCTCAACGCCTGAAAGCACATCTCACGAGGCCGGCGCATCCCGCCGGCTTCGTTTCCATAACCATTAAGATTTCCCGAATGTGTAAAAATCTTTGTGTTTCCGCGCGCCTATGCCTGTTAGACTGAATTTAGAATAAAGCCAATCAGGGGTCTAAAGGTGTAGCCAATGTCTTTCTTACAGCGTCGGAATGAACAACTGAAACAGGGGTCATCCAACGGATCAAACGGGAGTAGCCCGGTAGCCGAAGCCGCACCGGTCGCGCCCGCTGCCCCACCCATGCCGCTGAAGGCTGAGCCGAAGGTCGAAGAAAAACACGACACGCACGTCATCCCGCCCAAAATTACGTCCTCGCCCAAAATCACCCAACTGCGTAAGCAGTTTCGTTCCAAACTGCTCGCTGCGCCGGATGAAGCCGACCAATGGGATCGGGAAGACGAGGAAAAGCAGCAGATCATCGTCAATCGCCTCAATACCATTATCCAGAAAGCCGGCATCAGTCTTTCCGCCTTCGAATATGAAGAACTCAAAGAAGCGCTAATCAACGACATCCTCGGCTTTGGTGCCATCGATCCGCTCGTCCGCAATAAGAGCGTGTCCGAAGTCATGGTGACCGGCGCGGATATGATCTTCGCCGAACAGAAGGGCAAGCTTGCCGAGAGTGAATACATCTTCGACGATGAAGAACACGTTCAATGGACGGCGCAGCGCATCGTCCGTCCCCTTGGTCGTACCTTCAACCGTGCCAACCCCATGGTGGATGCCCGCCTGCCGGATGGCTCCCGCGTGCATCTGGTGATGCCGCCCTCGGCGCTCAAAGGCACCACTATAACCATCCGTAAGTTCCCGTCCAAGCCGCTCACGGTGGAAGACCTCATCAAGTTCGGTTCATTCACCCGCGAAGTCTCTCAATTTCTCGAAGCCTGCATCGTCTCCCGCCTCAACATCGTCGTGGCGGGCGGTACGGGTTCCGGTAAAACCACGCTGCTCAACGTGCTCAGCTCCTTCATCCCCGAAGATGAACGCATTGTCACCATCGAAGACGCCGCCGAAATTCAACTCACGCAGCGTCACGTCGTCAGCTTGGAAACCGCGCCGCCCATTCCCGGTGGCGACGGCGAAACAGGCCGCCTCGTCATCCGTGACCTCGTCAAAGGCTCGCTGCGTATGCGTCCGGATCGCATCGTCGTCGGCGAAGTGCGCGGTGGTGAAGCCCTCGACATGCTTCAGGCCATGAACACCGGTCACGATGGTTCGCTGACCACCGTTCATGCCAACAACCCGCGTGATGCCATCGCCCGCCTAGAAACGCTCTGCCTCATGGCGGGTATGGATTTGCCCATCATCGTCGTCCGCAGCCAGATCGCCGCTGCCGTCAATCTATTTGTGCAGCAGGCGCGCCTCAAGGATGGCAGCCGTAAAGTCGTGCAAATCACCGAACTGCAAGGCATGGAAGGTTCCAGCATCACCCTTCAGGACATCTTCGTCTACCGCACCCCCGGCCAAAACGGGCAGGGCTACTCGCACGCTGGCGGCGGTATGCTGGAGCCAACCGGCTTCCGTCCCAACTTTGAAGACCGCCTCAAGGAACACGGCTTCAAGCTGCCGGTCAACATGTTCGGCGGTGCCAACAAGTTCACCAAGTAATCCACTTCAATCAAGTTCTCGGACGGGGTGCATACTGCGCCCCGTTTGCTTTTTCGTTCATTTCCGTCAAAGGGCGGATACCATCCCGCCATTTTACCGCTATCCTGAGAGCACAATCACCTTTTGAAGAAATTTGCTGAAGGAGTATCCCCTATGAAGTTATCCCGTTTGACGATTTACTGGGTGTTCGCGCTGCTGCTCATTCCAGCCGTCATCGTCAGCGCGCAGGACAATACCTGTCCCGAAATCGTCCGCGAAGCCCTCGCCGCCACCGACAGCGCCTGCTCCGGAACCGGACGGAATCAAGCCTGCTACGGCAACATCAGTCTCTCCGCCGAACCGCAGGACGCCGCCCAATCCTTCAACTTCAGCCAACCCGGTGATCTTGTCAACATCGCCGATGTCCAGCGCCTGATCCTCAGCCCGCTCGACCAAGTCGAGGCTGTCTGGGGTGTCGCCCTCATGCGCGTGCAGGCCAACCTGCCGGATACGCTGCCGGGGCAGAACGTCACCTTCATTCTTTTCGGTGATGTTGAGATCGAAAACGCGGTGACGGATTCGACAGCCACCCAAGACACGGCCATGCAGGCCTTCTACTTCAAGACCGGCCTCAACGATGCCCCCTGCGAACAAGCCCCCGACAGCGGCATCCTCATTCAGACGCCTGAAGGGGCAGGGCGCATCAACCTGACCATCAATAACGCCAACATCGAACTCGGCTCGACTGCCTATCTGCAGGCCCAAGCCGGCGGCGACATGACCATCAGCCTTGTCGAAGGGGAAGCCGAAGTCGAATCCAACGGCGTGGCCGTCACCGTTCCCGCCGGAACCTACACCACCATCCCGCTGGACGACGATCTCAATGCCGCTGGCGAACCCGCTCCTGCCGAGCCATATGATGCTGATAGTCTGGCCGCGCTCCCGCTGGCCTTGATGCCCCAGCAGATCGAGATCGCCCCGCCGCTGGAAGTCACCGCCGAAGCCACCGCCCCCGTCGGGGCAGGCTTCACCATCACCCCCGGCAATTGGCGCTATACCATGGGTCAAGTCGGCCTCAGCGCTGCCTGCCCCGCCTTCTTAGCCTCGGCCATGCAGATGGCCTCGCAGTCGGTCATAGTCATCATCCCTGAAGGCGAATTCAGCCTCGCCAATGTCATCACTGCGGATGGCGAAACCATGCCCGCCGGCGCGATCTTCAGCAATCCGGAACCTAACCTCTATGTCATGGATTTAAACCAAGAAGGGGTGCCGCTCCACTACGAATTCCGTTTCCTTTCCGCCATCTATGCCGAAGGCCAGATGACGATTGATATGAACGATGCCGCCCCCGGTTGCGTCGTCACCATCCCATCCACCATGGAGTACGTCGGCTAATCCAGCCTCATTGCCACAGGCTTGTCCCCTCCGCTATACTTGCCGCATAATCGGCGGTCGGAGGGGACATCGAAGCCTATGGTCGCGTTTCTACAACCATTCCGCGTTCTTCTGCTGGTGCTGCTGTTAGGGGTTGCCGCCTGCGACACCGCTCCTCTGCCCACCTTGCAGCCAACGCTCGGCTCATCGCCCACCACCCTTCCGCCCACCCAAACGGCTGTCGTCACCATCACCCCGCCGTCATCAACCCTTCTGCCCACCAGCACGTCACCCGGCGCTGCCACCGCCACCGAAACACTTTGGCCGACTCTCACACCCACCCTCAGCCCGACTTTCACCGTGACGCCTTTGCCCACACTCACTTCAACACCCCGTCCCACCGCCACACCGCTGCCGACCCTCACGCCCACCTTCACCCCGTCGCCCACCGCCACGCTCACACCGACTGTCGATGCGGTCGGCGCTGGTTTCAACCTCGGCGCGCATGTCATCGGCTTCGGCAATCTCGCGCTCATGCGCTCCACCGGCATGACATGGTTCAAGCTGCAAGTGCGTTGGGATGGCGCTACCCCCGCCAGCGCCGCCAAACCACTCATCGACACCGCCCGCTTCCAGAACTTCAAAATCTTGCTCAGCGTTGTGGGTGATCCCGCTCAGTTAGGCGCGAACCGCCCCGCCTACATCGCTGCCTACTCCGGTTATCTGGCCGCCCTCGCCACCTACGGGCCGGATGCCATCGAAGTCTGGAACGAACCCAATATCGACCGTGAATGGCCGCGCGGGCAAATCAGCGGCTCCATCTACACCGAACTGCTCGCCAGCGCCTATACCGCCGTCAAACAGGTCAACCCCAACATCATGATCATCAGCGGTGCGCCCGCGCCCACCGGCTACTTTGGCGGGCGCTGTGCCGCCGAAGGCTGCGACGACAACATCTTCATCCAGCAGATGCAGCAGGCCGGCGCTGCCAAGTACCTCGACTGTGTGGGCATGCACTACAACGATGGCATCGTCTCGCCGGATCGCACCAGTGGTGATCCGCGTGGCAGTTCCGACCATTACTCGCGCTACTTCAAAACCCTCACCGCCCTCTACGCCAGCACCTTCCCCGGCAAGCGCCTGTGCTTCACCGAAATCGGCTACCTTTCATCAGAAGGCTTCGGTTATCTCCCTGCCGGATTCGAATGGGCGGCCAACACCACCGTCCGCAATCAGGCCGATTGGCTCGCTCTGGCGGCCTCCATCGCCCGTGCCGACAGCCGCATTCGTCTGCTCATCATCTGGAACATGGACGCCCTGCGCTATGACACCGACCCGCAGGCCGGTTATGCCATCATCCGTCCCGACGCCTCATGCCCTGCCTGCGCCACGCTGCGCACCGTCATGTCCGG
>JAFLCH010000171.1 GCA_017303775.1 Anaerolineae bacterium
CTGGCCTCGGATAATGACCCGCAGCAAGCCCGCCGCGCGCTGCGCGACGCCGCCCAAGCCCTTGAGGCGCAGGCCGCCAACTGCTCCGGCGGCACGGAACTCACGCAAACCCTGTCGCTGGATGTGGAGGTTGACGACAAGAATGTGACGTTCACCTTCGCTTACCCTGATGGCTGGCTGAAGGGTGAAACCGAGACTTCCTTCCCCAACGCCCTCATCGCCAGCAACGAGAGCGCCTTGGGCAAACCCCTTGACGGCAGCGAACCGCCTTCGCTCATTTCCGGCGAGGCGATCATGGCGGTTGGTCTGATGGACGCGGGCAGCATGTTCGCTGACCCCGATCTCGGCCCGTCACCCACCCCCGAATCCCTGCTGACCAGCCTCATCAGCAGCGCCGGCAGCGAATTCGGCAGCCCGTCCGAAGTCACCAACCTCACCCTTTCCGATCAGGAGGCCGCTTGGCTGACCTTCAGCGGGCGTTCCGGTTTCAACATGCTCATTCTGTTGATGGAGACGCCGATCACGTCCGACGAGGGTGACCAGCAGTACGTGCTCATGATGCTGCTCACCGCCCCCGGCGAACTGCAAGAACTCATTCCCACCGTCGAAGCAATGGCCGCCAGCGTCAAACTGGCAGAACAATAACCTGCCCTCGACTCTCCACATTGACGCCTTCGGGTTGAAATGATGTAATTGACCTCGTCCTGCCGCGTGGTGGGACGAGGTTGTTTCTTAGCCCGAAGCCATCATGAAGTTACGCCCATTTTACGTCTTGGTCATCACCCAGCTCTTATCGCTCGTCGGCAGCCGCATGACGAGTATTGCGATTGGTATCCGCGTGACGCTGGAAACCGGGCAGGCCGCGCCGCTGCTCCTCGTCGCCTTCTTCAATGAACTGCCGCCCATGTTGTTCGGCAGCGCCGCCGGCGTGCTGGTGGATCGTTGGGATCGCCGCCGCGTGATGGTGCTGGCGGATTTGGGGCAGGCGCTCGGCAGCCTCGTCTTGCTGTTCAGTTTCGTCTCCGGCAGCTTTCAACTGTGGCATCTGTACGCGGTCGTCCTCCTGCAAGGGACGTTCAGCATGTTCCAAGGCCCCGCGCAGGACGCCGTGACCGCCGTTCTCGTGCCGGATTCGCAGCGGGATCGTGCCAACGCGCTGCGGCAGATGGCGTTCCCGCTGGCCGGGATCATCGCCCCCGCGCTCACCGGCCTGCTCTATCCGTTTGTGCAGATCACCGGCATCGTCCTGATCGATATGGCGACCTTTGTGGTGGCCGTCGCGGTCATCGCTCGCCTGCACATCACCCGCCCGCCCCCCAGCGCCGAAGGACAGGCCGCCAGCGGCAGCTTCTGGCGTGAACTGCGCGGCGGGCTGGCTTATCTGGGGGCGCGTCCGGCGCTGCTGGCCTTGATCCTGTACTTCACCATCATCAACTTCCTGCTCAACGGCCCGCTGGAACTCAGCATCCCCTACCTCATCCGCATCACCGGCAGCGAAACGGAAACCGGTTTGCTGCTGGCGGCGCAGAGTGTCGGGGCGCTCTTGGGCGGGGCGGCGGTGGCGCTGCGTCCGGCGCTGTGGCGGCGCGTTCCGGTTTTCCTGTGCGCCTTTCTGGTGACGGGGGTCATGTTCCTGTTCTATGGGACGAGCCGCAGCGCCCTCCCGCTGGCCTTGAGTATGTTCGGGCTGTTCTTCACGCTGCCGCTGGCGTGGGGCTTGTTTACCTCGCTCTTGCAGCTCAAAACCCCGCCGGATATGCAGGGACGGGTGTTCAGTGTGTTCGCGCAGTTGGGGTTCATCGCCTCCACGACTTCTTTTCTCTCCGTCGGTCCGCTGGTGGATCAACTACTGGAACCGGCTGCACTGCGCCCCGATTGGGCTTTCGCGGGGCTGGTCGGCGCGCAGCCGGGGAGCGGTATGGGGTTGGTGCTGCTGGGGGCGGGGGTGGTGATCCTTATTTTGACTGTGTCCATGCTTTTGACTCCGGCGGTGCGGCGGGTTGAGGCGGCTTTACCGGATTACGAGGTGGAAAACCGATGACGACTTCTGCGCCACGGGTGCTGATGCTCTCCAAAGCGTGTATCGTGGGCATCTATCAGCTCAAGCTGGAAGCGATTGCCCGTTTGGGTGTCGATCTGCTGACGCTCGTCCCCCCCTCATGGAAGGATGAACGCGGCGAAACCCTGTTAGAACGCGCTTACACCGCCGGCTATCAATTGCAGCCGATCCCCATCCGCCTGAACGGCAGCTTTCATCTGCACCACTATCCGACGCTGGGCGAATGGATTCAACGCTTCCGCCCGCACATCGTCCACATTGACGAAGAACCGTATAACCTCGCGACATGGCAAGCGCTGCATCTGGCGCGTCGTGCCGGGGCGAAGACCCTGTTCTTCTCGTGGCAGAATATCGACCGGCGCTACCCGCCGCCTTTTTCATGGGGCGAGCGCTGGACGCTGCGGCAGGTGGATTATGCGCTGGCCGGGACGGAGAGCGCGGCGCAGGTCTGGCGGGCGAAAGGCTACCACAAGCGCATGGCGGTCGTCCCGCAGTTCGGGGTCGATCCGCAGTTGTTCCGCGCGCCGGATTCGAAGCCGGACGACACTCCCTTTACCATCGGTTATGTGGGACGGTTGGTGGAAGAAAAGGGCGTTCACCTGCTGCTGCAAGCGGCGGCCTGCTTGAGCGGGATGGATTGGCGGATGCGGCTGGTGGGCAGCGGGCCGGCGAGGACAGAACTGGAGTCCTTAGCCGAACAGCTTGGCATCGCTCATCAGGTCGAATGGGTCGAATGGGTGGCTTCGGTGGATATGCCCGCCCAGTATCAGCAGCTTGACGCGCTGGTCATCCCTTCGCTCACGCGCCCCAACTGGAAGGAACAATTCGGGCGGGTCATCATCGAAGCGATGGCGAGCGGCGTGCCGGTCATCGGCTCGGACAGCGGCGCTATTCCCGATATTGTGGGGGAAGCCGGATTGATCGTGCCGGAAGGGGATGTCGCGGCGTTGGCCGCGGCTCTGGAACGGCTGCGCGGTGAGGCGTTGTTACGCAAACGGTTGATGACAGCCGGACGCGCGCGAGTCGAAGCCCGCTTCACCCACGCGCAGGTCGCCGCTGATACGGTGCGCGTTTACCATGAACTGCTGGGGTAGTTATTTCCCCATGCCTGCTGCGGTGAACAGGGCGTCTTTGAAGGCGCTGATGCTCTCACGCGGCGCAGCCTCCGAGTCCAACTGCCCGCAGCGGATGTGCAGCGTCTCGGTGATGGGTTTGCCGAGCAGTTCTTCGCGGTCTTTGAGGGGGTAGAAATACTCGGTGGACTGCTGCATTCGCGCTTCGATACGTTCGCGCAGCGCCTGAGCTTTGTCCGGCGTGGTGATGATGAAGAAATCTTCCGGCCCCAGATGGCCGATGAAGTCCTCGGCGTTCCCCAATTCGCGCACGGCGTTCCGAATCATGAGCGTCAGCGCCCGCAGCACATCATCGGCTGCGAGGAAGCCATACTGCTCACGGAAGCCGCTCGTCCCATGCAGCGCCACCAGCAGCACCGACCACGGTTGATCGCTGAAGAGCAGTTGATTGAGGCGGTCTTCTACCGGCTCGCTTTCCGGTAGTTCCGTCACGGGGTTGCTGCTGGTCTGCCGGCTGGCGCGGGTGATGGCGTTGCGGACGCGCAGCAGGATTTCCTGCACATCAAAGGGCTTGGTGATGTAATCCACGACACCCAGTTCCAACCCTTGCAGCTTGTCGATGCGGTCTCGCTTTTCCGTCAGGAAGATGATCGGCACCGATTGGGTGCGGCGCTGCTGGCGCATCTGGCGGCACACTTCGTAGCCGTCAATATCCGGCAGGCGGATGTCCAGCATGACCAGCGCCAGATTGTGGTCACGGCTGATTTCCAGCGCCTCGTTGCCCCACGCGGCGGTCAGCACATCATAATTCTTGACGCGGAAGTAATTGCTCAACATTTCCGACAGGTCAAGGTCATCTTCGACGATCAAGATTTTAGGATTATCAGTCATGGGTCGCCCCTTTTCTGCGGGTCATTCATCCGGGTTCGAGATCAGTGGTAAGGGCCGAGGGTCGAGCATCGAATGCATCAGACCAGCACCGAGAAGCCTTTAACCCATCGGCATCCTGCTCACATCGAAGACGCAGCGTTCGTCCCCACAGGCGCGGCAGGCACTTTCGACAACATAATGTTCACGTCCGTTGGTCGCCCAGCGCACGCACTCCTGCACAATTCCGGCTAAGGCATGGCAAACCGGCTTGCTGGATTGGCGGTTCCATGCCACGCAGCTATTTTCGACGATGAAACGGTAGCTGTCGGGCGTTTGTTCAAAGCTGCAACGCTGGTCAGTGAAGGTGTTAAAAACATGGGTCAGCGCTTGTAAACCAACCCGGCAGGCTTCGTCCGAGGGTAATGCGCGGAAGAGCGGGTCATTCATACCGGCCAGCGCGCCAAAGCTTTTCATGCCCTGCGAAAAACTGGCGCGGCCAATCCGCAGCGCCATCCCGCGCCCGCCCAGCGTGCCATAGGTTTCTTCTAAGGCGATGTTGAGGGCAGCCATACTGGCGAAATCGAAGGCTTTTTCCAGCGTATCCGGCGGCGGTTCCCCAATGTACTGCTCCAGTTTTGCCACATGCAGCAGGGTATTGAGTCCACCTTGACCCATGATATCTAGCATCACCAGAAAGAAATAACGCGCGATGCGATTCGGTAAATAAAAACCGCTCGGTTGTACCACGGGAATAATCTTCTTTACGGATTATACGAGTTGTGAAAGGGCGTCAACCGTGCGGGTGACATCCAAGAAAATAAGCCCAAGTTTGGCTTCCTTGCGAGCGAGTACGGTCAAGACCGCTTCATCCCCGACCGCCGTCAGGATGACATAACCACTCTCACCTTTGACCATAACCTGTTCCAGCATCCCCCGACCGAGTTCCGAAGAAATGCGTTCACCCAGCGACAGCATAGCAGCCGACATGGCGCTTACACGGTCTTCTTCGATATGCCCCGGAAGAGAGGAGGCCATGCTCAGACCGTCCACACTCACAATCGCAGCCGCTTCCACATCTCCGGAGCTAGCTTGCAAATCGCGGAGGCGTTCAACCAGTTGTTCAGTACGGGACTTCGCCACGAGTATTTCTCCTGCAACGATAAGGCAAATGAACCTCTATCAAACGGATTGTAGCATAGATTTTTCGCATTGACACAGCGCAACCATTAGGGTTTTCAGGTTTGGAACCCTTAAGGTAACGTTTGAAAGCGGAAGTTGACAGTTATACATCTTAATTTTCTTGAAATCATTCTAACCTTACAATCAAAAGAGGAAAATAACTCATTATGTGGTTCAGGCCACACTTTTAGCGGTATTCGCAGCGGTTCAGCTTTATCTGAGGTTACAACAGTTTATGATAGCAGACGCCAATCATTCATCATCCAGTACCAGCCCGGCAACTTTCTGGAATAAAATTTCACTCACGACGCGACTTGCGCTTTCGATCATGTTCGTGATCGCGTTGGTGGTGGTGACCCTCGCCTACTTTGCCAGTGCCACAGCCACATCCGAACTGATCTCCAGTTTGGGTAACGGTTTGCGTGTGCAAGGTGAATCCGCTGTCCGCGGTATCGCCAACTCCATCGAAAATGAGGCGGTCAGCGGTTTGCGCGCGTTCAGCCTCGACGGTATTGTGCAAGATTCAACGCAAGCGGCTAATGATGCCTACACAGGTTTGGAAGCTGATATTCAGCGCCAGCTTCAATCGATTGACCAGCAGTGGATTAACGCTGGCGATGCTGACCCGCTTATCCAGTCCCTGCTCAACAACGACATCGCCAGCGAGTTGAAGGAATACAGCAGCACCTTCCCGGATCATGTGGAAATGTTTGTGACTGATCGCTACGGCGCGCTCATCGGCAGCACCCGACGCACCTCGGATTACTTTCAAGCGGATGAATCGTGGTGGCAGGAAACGTGGAACAACGGCGCCGGCAGCATCTATGTTGGTCAGCCAGAACTGGACGACAGCGCGGGTATGACGACTATGATCGTCGCCGTGCCGATCTTCGCACATGACGAAAGCGGCGCGAAGCAGTTGATCGGGGTAATGCGCAGTACCTTTAATTTTGCTGCCATCGCCACCCAACTGAACGAACTGAACTTCGGCACAGGCTCCGGAGCGCATCTGTTTTTGAACGCCGAACTGGAATATCACACCGAGTCGGGCGAACTTGAACCGATTGATCCGGCGCGGCTTGATGTTCGCAACCGGCTGCTGGATCAGTCTTACGGCGAAGTGAACCTTGAAGAGAGCGATGTCCTAGCCAGCTTGATTCCGCTGAACAGCGTTGTCGAAGCCCCGTATATGCAGCGCTTGAACTGGGAACTACTCGTCTCGGCAGATCGGGCTTTCGCGCTTCAACCCGTCACCGCCACCACCCGCAACATTTTGCTGGTCGGTGCGTTGGTCTTGGGCGTGGGTTTTGTGGTCGGGGTTTTCCTGTCACGCTCGATCACCAACCCGATCTTGCGGCTGACGCAAGCCACGCGCGCGTTTACCGCTGGCAACTTCCAACAACGCGCTGCGGTGGCCGGGACGGATGAAATCGGTGTATTGGCCTCCAGCTTCAATACGATGGCCGAACAGATTCAAAATCAGGTTGATACGCTGGAGGCTAACGTCGAACTGCGTACCCGTGACCTCCAGACGGTGACCGAGGTGAGTGCCCAGATTTCAACTGTGCTGGATACGCGCCACCTCCTGCGCGACATCTCCAACCTGACCAAAGAGCGCTTCGGCCTGTACCACGCTCACATCTACCTGTTGGATGAAAGCAAGCAAACGCTGGTGCTCACGGCGGGCGCGGGCGAGGTTGGTCAGCAGATGGTGGGCGAGGGGCGCACCATCCAGATGGATAATAAGCAGAGTATCGTGGCCGCCGCCGCGCGCAACAATCAGGGCGTGATCATCAATGATGTGCGCGAGTCGCCTACCTTCCTGCCGCACCGCCTGCTGCCGGAAACGCGTTCCGAACTGGCGATGCCGCTGATGGCACGCGGGCAGATGATCGGCGTGCTGGACGTACAGAGCGACCAAGCCCACTACTTCAACAACAGCACCTATAACATCATCGAACTCATGGCGCGCCAGATCGCCGTTGCCATCAGCAATGCGACTGCTTACGACGAAACACAATCGCGTTTGCGCAACGTGCAAGCCGCTAACCAGATCGCGAGCTTCCTGCGTCAGGATGTTGATCGTGAATTCATGTTGGAACAGGTGGTGGATGTTATTCGCGATACCTTCGAGGCGGATAACGCGGTCTATTCACGCTTTGACCCCAATGCCCAGCTTTGGCAGGGTGTGGTAGGAGCCGGGCAAGGGATGACCAGCGAGCTGGCCAGAACGTTTGTCGATCCGGCGGCGCGCTACCCGCATGCGCTGGCTGCGGTTCGCAGCGGTGATGTGGTTGCGGTCAACGATGCGCACCAATACCCGAACTTCCCACCGGAGTTTTTGGACGAGAAGATCGGTGTCAAATCGGTGCTGGTACTGCCGGTGCTGAGCGGTAGAGCGGTGGCGGGGGTCATCTTCCTCAACTTCAATCACGCCTATCATCCGTTCACAGCGGAAGAGATTGATCTGGCGCGTGGTCTGGCCAACCAGCTATCCAGCGGTCTGGAACGCTTCGCGGCGGAAGAATCCATCCGTGCAGCGCGTGAAGAAGCGGAAGCTCTGTACCGCGTGACCACGCTCATCAACGAAGCGAACGATGAACAGGCGATTGTTCGCGCGATCACCGAACAGATCATCCCTAAAGAAGCCTTCTCGATCTCGATGAGCATTTATGAAGGCGGCACGTTGGACAACCCGGAGAACATCCGGATCATCGCGGACTGGAATCGCCTCGGTGGAGAAGGCGTGTCGACCGGCATGTTGATCCCGATGAACAGCTTCATGGCGGAAAGCATCAACAGCATCCAGTCGTTCCTCGTACAGAATAACATTCCGGCTGACGGAACACTTTCGGATGAGGCGCGCGAGGCTTACGCCGGTTTGGGTGTGACCAGCCTGATGAGCGCCACCATCTCGGTTGCGGGTCGCCGCTTCGGGAGCATCGCGGTGGCGGCTGACACCCCCTACTACTTCACTGATCGCGACCAGCGTCTCTTCCGCACGGTTGCCGAACAAGCAGCGGTGGCTGTCGAACGGATCAACCTGAGCCGCCAGACTGCCAAGCGCGCCGCCGAACTTGAAACGGTGGCGCAGGTGAGCGCGGCAGCAGCCAGCATCCGCGACGCGGATATTCTGCTCGATGCAGTGGTTGATCTTACCAAATACAGCTTCGATCTTTACCATGCTCACATTTACCTGCTGGATGAAGCGGGTGAGAACTTGGTGCTGGCGGCTGGCGCGGGAGAAGCCGGTAACATCATGAAGGAACGCGGGCATCAGATCCCGCTCAACCGGGAGAACAGTCTGGTGGCGAAGGCCGCCCGCGAACAGCGTGGTGTTATCGTCAATGATGTCACACAGGAACCGGACTTCCTGCCCAATCCGCTGCTGCCGGATACGCGTTCGGAACTGGCTATTCCGTTGATCCTCGCGGATCGGCTCATCGGTGTGCTGGATGTGCAAGATGTCACCACCAACCGCTTCACCGAATCCGACGTGCAGGTACAGGCTGCGCTGGCTGACCAGATCGCTGTGGCGGTGGAAAATGCCCGCGCCTTCCGTGAACAGGAACGCACGGCGGAACGGCTGCGCGAGGTGGATCGTCTCAAGTCGCAGTTCTTGGCGAACATGAGCCACGAACTCCGCACCCCGCTCAACTCCATCATCGGTTACGCCGAAGTGCTGCTGGATGGCATCGACGGTGAACTCACGGAGGATGCCATCGAAGATGTGCAAGCCATCCACGGCGGCGGCAGGCACCTCCTGACCATCATCAACGATATCCTCGACTTGGCGAAGATCGAAGCCGGCCAGATGTTTGTTGATCGTCGTGAAACCGACTTGATGCCGACCATCGGGGAAGTTTTCGGAACCTGCGACATTCTGGCACGTAACAAGGGGTTGGA
>JAFLCH010000172.1 GCA_017303775.1 Anaerolineae bacterium
ATTTTGCTATTATCCACTATACGGATATTAACGTCGAATGCAACTTCGTGATCATTGTGTAATATGCCCATTAAAAATCACCTAAAAATGACTTTGTCGAGCCTCGCGGGCTGTGGTATTCTGAACCATTCTTGACGTCCTAACATTTATTTGACCATGACCCTGCTGTAAGGTCGGGAGGATACGGTATGACCTCTGGAATCGTGCGCCGGATTATGAGCGTGTGCTTGCTGCTGCTGCTGGTGAGCGGCGTGGCACAGGCACAGGAGGATACGCTGATTGTGATCGGTTGGGAGCAGGAACCCCGAACGCTGCCCCCATTGGATGCGGCGGTTTTCAGCCGTTTGACGCAGGACTTTTACAGCCGCAACGTCTGGGACTGGGATCAAGATTATAACCCGTATCCCATCATGGTCACCGCGATTCCGAGCATCGAGAACGGGTTGGTGACGACCAATGATGAAGGGCACACGGTGGTGACTTACCAACTGAAGCCCGACCTTAAGTGGTCGGACGGCGAAGCGATCACGGCAGATGACTGCTTGTTCGGCCACCGTTTGTATACCGACCGCAACACCGGCACGATTTCCCGTAATGATTATCCACAGGTCGTGGAAAGTGTCGAGAAGATTGATGAGCTGACGGTGGTGCAGACCTTCAACACGCTGTATCCGGATTTCGTGAGCGACTCGGTGTACCTACCCTGCCGCTTCCCGCAGCATGTGCTGGAACCGCTGATGGAGGCGAACGGGGGGACGATAGACGGGCTGCCGTACTTCACGAATGCCGAAGGGGTGGTGGGGTATGGGCCGTACCGCCTCGAAAGCTGGATTAAGGGTGAGAGCATCACCTTCGTGAAGAACCCGTATTGGGACGGGCAGGAACCGGCTATCGCGCGGGTGATTTTGAAGATGATCCCGGATGTGACGCAAATTCAGAACGCGCTGGAAACGGGCGAGATTGATCTGGCCTTCAACTGGTTGGAGAATCTGGCCGCCGGATATGCCGCGATTCCTGAAGCGGCGCTGTGGAGCACGACCTCGCCGCTGCAAGATGCACTGTGGTTCAACATCCGCGAAGGTGGGACGCAGAATCCGGCGCTGCTGGATTTACAGGTGCGGCAGGCGATTGTGCATGCCATCAACCGGCAGGTGATCACGGAGGCGCTGCTGGGCGCGGGGACGCCGATTCCGGCGGCTTATGATTTGCCCCGCTGGCAGCCGGATGATCTGACGGTGCTGGAGTACGATCCTGAACGGGCGAACCAACTGCTGAACGAAGCCGGATGGGTGGACAGCAACGAGAACGGGGTGCGCGATAAGGACGGGGTGGAATTGGTGCTGCGGGTGTACACCACGACGCGCAAACTGCGCCAAGATTATCAGTTGGCGATTCAGCAGGATTTGAGCGCGGTGGGCATCAGCACGCAGTTGTTCAGCGCGCCGGGGCCGCAGGTGCTGTTCGCCAGCTACCCGCTGCGGGGGATTCTGGCGCGGGGGGATTATGATCTGGCGATTTATTCCGCGCCGAGCGACCCGATTTCCCCGAATATTGATCCGGACGCATATACCTGTGGTATGGTGCCGTCGGATGCGATGCCGGATGGTGGCAACTGGTCGGGGTATTGTGATCCGGCGTTTGATGAACTGGTGGGAGCCATCCGCAGCAATCCTGATCCGGTGAGCCGCTTGGAACAGAAACACGAGTCGGTGCGGTTGTTCACGGACGCGGTATTCTGGGCGGGATTGTTCCCGCGCTTGAACAATTATGCCGTGAACGGCGAACGCTTTGACGTTGAGAGCATGAAGACTGTGGGGACATCGAACACCAATTGGTTCAACCATGTCGAATACTGGCAGCCGAAATAAGCGGCTGACCGATCTGTTATAACCGCTGCCGGAGGATGGCTCGTACCTCACGCTGTTCCTCCGGCGCTTCACGAATCCCCTGATGACGACTTTCATTTTACGACGTTTGGCGGCCACGGTGCCGGTGCTGGCGATCATCGCGGTGGTGGTGTTCGCGGCGCTGCGGCTGGCGGGGGCTGATCCGGTGGCGTTTCTGGCGGAGGAGGGCGGCGCGACGCAGGCTGACCGCTTCTTGCTGCGGGCGCGGGCGGGCTTGAATGACCCGCTGCCGATGCAGTTCGTACACTGGTTGATCGGTGATGATTGGTACGCGCGCGATGTGACCGGCGACGGCGTGGTGGATGAATATGGCAAGCGGCAGGGAATCTTGCGCGGTGATCTGGGGGTGTCGCTGAATTACGGGCGTCCAGTGGAGGATGTGATCGGGCAGGCGCTGCCGAATACACTGCTGCTGGGGCTGACGTCACTGGCGGTGACGGTGATCGCTTCGCTGGGGATCGGGGTGTTCGCGGCGACACGGCGCTTTACGCTGGCGGATGGGGTGATCACCGGCGCGGCTTTCATCACCTATTCGATGCCGGTGTTTTTCATCGCGCTGATGAGTGTGCAGATTTTCGCGGTGCAGTTCAAGGCATGGCATGACGCGGGGGCAAGCTGGCTGCCGTATCTGCCGGTGCAGGGGATGTATGATGTGCGCGGTGATCGTTCGCCGGCTGATCTGGCGCGGCATATGATTCTGCCGGTGCTGTGCCTGTCCGCGATTCATGTGGCGGGGTACAGCCGTTATATTCGGGCGGCGCTGCTGGAAGTGCTGGGGGCGGATTATGTGCGGACGGCGCGCGCCAAAGGTTTGAGCGAACGGCGCGTGATCTGGCTGCACGCCTTCAAGAACGCGGCGCTGCCGCTGGTGACTCTGCTGGCGCTGGATTTGCCTTTCGTGCTGGCGGGGGCGGTTGTCACCGAGACGATTTTCGCATGGCCGGGGATGGGGCGGCTGTACATCAACAGCCTCGAACCGCTTGACCCGCCGGTGGTGCTGGCGTTTGTGCTGTTGATCGCGCTGGCGGTGGTGCTGGCGCAGTTGGCAGCGGACTTGGCCTATGCGTGGCTCGACCCACGCATCCGGTATGGGACGTGACGCCATGCTGACCCCACCTATTCACCCGCGCAGCGCACCGGCATGGAAGCGGTTCTGGCAGCATCCCACCGGACGCTTGGGAGCCGTGCTGCTGCTGGCGGTGGTGCTGCTCACCTTTGGCGGGGCGTTGTTCGTCAGCGAAAATTACGCCAACACGGTGCAGATTCAACAGCGCTTCCAAGCGCCGAGCGTGGCGCATCCATTCGGGACGGATAACGTCGGGCGTGATCTGCTGGCACGCTGCATTTACGGCGGGCAGATTTCGCTGCTGATCGGGTTGTTCTCGGCGTTGATCAGTGTGCTGGTGGGGACGCTGGTGGGGTTAGTGAGCGGATACTTCGGCGGCGCGCTGGATTTTGTGCTGATGCGGCTGACGGAAGCGCTGCTGGCGATTCCGGCGCTGGTGCTGCTGCTGTTGTTCGCGCGGGCGCTGGCGGGTAATCCGGCGGTGATCCAAGTGCCGGGACGCGAACCCTTGAGCGCCAGTGTATTGATCCTGATCGGGTTGATCGGCCTGTTGGGGTGGATGCGGTTGGCGCGTTTGGTGCGGGCGCAGGTGCTGGCGCTGAAGGCCGAGGGGTTTGTCGAGGCGGCGCGGGCTGCTGGCGCGGGAAACTGGCGCATCTTGTTGACCCACATCCTGCCGAACTGCGCCGCGCCGATCATCGTGACGGCGACGCTGGGCGTGGGGGCGGCGATTGTGACGGAGGCCTATCTGAGCTTTTTGGGCTTCGGCGTGCTGCCGCCCACCGCAACATGGGGCAACATCCTCACGCGGGTACAGGATCAACTGGATGAATACCCGTGGATGTGGTTGGCTCCCGGCATGTTGATGATCGTGACGGTGCTGGCGATCAACTTCATTGGCGACGGGCTGCGCGATGTGCTTGACCCGCGTGAACGGTGAACTAGATGATACGGACGCCCAAGCGCTCCAGTAAGGCGCGGCACTGGGCGGCAGGGTAGCGGATAGGCGGGTCGCTTGGTTTGTGCGAGTCCGAACCGGCGCTGATGAGCAGGTTGTGGCGGGTGGCATAATCCACAAACTGCGCGATTTGTTCCGGCGTATGCTGCGGGTAGTAGGCTTCGAGGCCGTCAATGGGCACTTCTTCCCGCAGATAAGCGACAGTTTCCACATCAAAGCGCATGCTGAACATCTGCCGCCCCGGATGCGCCAGCACACATAAGCCTCCAGCTTGCTGCGCTGTTTCGACGACAGTGGCGATCTCGTTGGTGACAAATTTCAATCCGGCATTGATCGCCATCTTCCAGAGCACCGATTCGTCACTGTCGAGGCTGCTGCGTTTGAGCAGGGCGATGATTTCAAATGGCTGGCGGGCGCTGGGGTAGGCGAGTATAGCGTGCAGGGTATCCGTCTCCGGCGTGATAATGAAGCGCTGGCGGACGAGATTTTCGTAAACTTCACGGGTGTTATCCTGCTGGCGGGCGAGCAAATCGCGGGTGAGCTTGACCAACCCCGCGTGCTGCGGGTCGAAGCCGAAGCTGAGAATATCGACGACCTGACCACGCCACGTGGTGCTGAATTCAGCGGCGACCAGAATCGGCATCTGATGCTGATGGGCAAGCTGCTGGAGCGCTTCGACGGTATCGACTCGATCATGATCGGTGACCGCCGCCAGCCCAAACCCTTCACTGGCGAAATGACGGATGAGTGTTTCTGGTTGCCACTGACCGTCGCTGTTGGTGGTATGGGTTTGTAGATCGACGGGGGCGTTTGCCGCGAGCACCAGATTGTCGGTTGAATGTTTCACAGATCTATCCTTGATTGTTAAGCAGGACGCTGTTGAGTGTAACAGATAAACCCATATGATGCGGGCAGCCGCCGAGTAAGAATTTGTTGAGAACCCTGAAAATTGTAGGCGGCAGGTTGAGCGAGGCGGTGTATAATGAAGGGTATTATCGATTTTCCCCGGAGTTACGCGCAGCATGTCTGAATTGAATTCGCTCCCCCCTGTGCCACTGGAGAGCATCCAGCAATTGCGGACGATGGTGGCTGATGTACGGACGGCGCTGCAAAATCAAGAAGAAATTTTGCGGGTTCGGGGCATGACACTGCCACCGGGATCGCTGCAAAACCTCGACACCATGGAAAGCGGGTTGGGCGGGCTGCATAAAACGCTGGAAAACGAGAACATCGAACTGCTGCAACTGCGGACCTTGGCCGAAACGTCGGCCATGATTAATTCCAGCCGTGACCTCGATACGGTGCTGGCACGCGCTATGGACGAGGTGATCGCACTGGCGCGGGCGGAACGCGGGTATATCGTGCTCGCTGATTCGCTGACGGGCGAACGTCAGGTACGAATCGCGCGTGATCCTGAAGCTGGAGAAGGGGATTTGACCTTCAACGGCAGCAACACCATTCTGGGCGAGGTGCTGACGAGCGGGCTGCCGCTGCTGGCGGATAACGCGTATAAAGATCCGCGTTTTCAGCAGGGAAGCACGGTGATGCAGTCCGGTTTGCGGTCGGTGTTGTGTGTGCCACTGGTCCATAAAGGACAGATCACCGGAGCGGTGTATGTGGATAACCGGCTGCAATCGGGGATTTTCACCGACCGTGAGCGGGACATCCTCGCGGCCTTCGCGAACCAGATGGCCGTCGCCATTCAGAACGCGCAATTGTTCATGCAGGGACAGTCGAACCTCAGCGAAATCACTGAACTGAACGAGGTGCGCGAGAACGTCTTCGGTTCGATTGGCAGCGGAGTCATCACCACAGACGCGGACGACATCATCCGCACCATGAACCGTTCGGCCAGCGAGATTCTGTCATGCGAACGGGAAGCGAGCATCGGGCGCGGGTTGAGCGCGGTGCTGACTCCGGTGACTGCCGAGCAGATCGAGGCCGTGCGGAGGGAGAATAAGCGGCTGTCCTTCGAGGCCGAGATGGAATTCGTCGGGCAGCGTAAGATCATGAGCATCAAACTCAGCCCGCTCAAGGACGCGGACGGCGCGACGCAGGGTGTGGCGGTGGTGCTGGACGATTTGACGGAGCAGCGTGAGCGCGAGGACAAACTGAATATTCTGCGCCGTTATCTGCCTCCGGCGATGGTGGACAATATTGAACATATCGCGGGGCTGGCGCTGGGCGGTGAACGACGGGAACTGACCTGCATGTATGTGGATGTGCGTCCGCTGGCGACCTTTCCTTCGGATTTGCGCCCCAAGCAGGTGATGGAACTGTTGAACGAATATCATGACGTGGCGACGGAGTGCATCAATTACGCCAACGGGGTGATCGACAAATATATGGGTACGGAGATCATGGCGCTCTTTAATACCCAGTTGAATCCGCAGGATGACCATGCCCGCAGCGCGTTGGAAGCGGCTTTGCTGATGCGCGAGGCGTTCGTGAAGCTGTACGAGTGGCATGGCATTGACCCGCAGCCACATTTTTTCCGCATCGGGATTCACAGCGGGGTCGCGACGACGGGCAATGTGGGCAGCCTGAGCCGCCGCGACTTCACAGCGCTGGGCGATACCATCAATCTGGCGCACCGCCTGCTGGAAAATGCCGCGCCGGGGCAAATTATGGTGAGCGATGCCTGCTGTGATTATATGCGGCGAGAGGGGAACTTGCCGGCGGATGTGATCTTCCGCGAACATGAACCTATCCGTGCCAAAGGTCGCCAGCAGGTTACGAATGTGTATGAGGTGTCACGCGAATGACCGACTTTTCCAGCCAAGATACCGCACGCATGAAGGCGCAGCGCCAGTCGGCACAGGAACAGATTCGCGAACTGACGCAGCGCGCGAATGATACGTTGGAACTGCTGCGCAGCCAGCGCGATGTCCTGCGCCAGCGCGGGATGAACCTGCCCGGTAACTCGCTCGACACGCTGAAGGCGCTCAAGAACGGCGTGGATAAGCTGAGTAATGTGGTGGCGAACGTGCTGCTGGAACTCAAGCAACTGCGCGAATTGGTCAACACATCCTCGATCATCAATTCGTCGTTGGATACGGGCGACGTTTTGAATCAGGTTATGGACACGGTGGTGCGGATTACCGGCGCGGAACGGGGTTACATCGCGCTCATCAACCGCGAGACCGGACAGATGGATTATCCGGTGCGGCGCGGGATTGACCGGGAACAGATGGAAAAAGGCGATCTGGTGGTGAGTTCGTCCATCGTGAACGAGGTGGCGACAACCGGCGAAGGCTTGCTGACGGAAAACGCCAGCAAGGACAACCGTTTTCAGGGACATCAGAGCGTGATCGGCTTCCAACTGCGCAGCATTCTGGCCGTTCCGCTCAAGGTCCGCGATGATGTGATCGGCGTGGTGTACTGCGACAACCGGATTATTGACGGGCTGTTCAAGGCCAGCGACCTCAATCTGCTGAAGGCTTTCGCCAACCAAGCCGCTGTTGCCATCGAGAACGCGCGTTTGTTCGAAAGTCTGCAAATGCAGGTGGCGGAGATGAGCGAGGCGCGCGACTTGCTGACGAGCATTTTCTCGTCGATTGCCGGTGGTGTGATCACCGTGAACCGCGATGATGTGGTGACCGATTGCAATAACGCGGGGGAAACCATCATCGGGCGGACGCGCGACACGATCATGGGGTTTCATATTGCCGAGATTCTGTTAGGGATGGGCAGTGAGTTTTATGAGAGCCTGACGCGGGTGCGTGAGAATGTTATTGCCGAACGCCTGACTGTTCGCCCTTCGCTGGACGGGGTTAAGCGTTACTGGAATGTGATTATGAGTCCGCTGCGGGATGCGGACGGGGTGACGCAGGGTGTGGTGCTGGTGATCGATGACCAGACGGAAATCCGTCGGCGCGATGAACAGCTCGGCATCGCCAGCAATTACATGAAGCTTAAGCTGGAGAATATCCGGGATGCCGCCGCGCTGGATATGGGCGGGCAGGAACGCGAGATCAGCATGCTGCACTCGGATGTGCGCGGCTTTACCACCTTCAGCGAGCAGCTTGAACCGGAACGCTTGATGGAGATCATCAACGCTTACATCAGCCTTGCCAGCGATGCCATCAACCTGTATGACGGCGTTGTGGATAAGTACATGGGCGACGCGGTGACCGGCCTGTTCAACACCCAGTTTAACCCGCAGGAAGACCATGCCCTGCGCGCTGTGCGGGCGGCCATGAGCATGAAGTATGACCTGCTGGCGCTGCATGAGGTGCTGCCGGACGAGCAGCGGTTGTATTACGGAATCGGGGTTCACAGCGGTATGGCCGTGTTAGGGAACATCGGCGGCGCGGAACGCAAAGAGTTCGGTGCGCTGGGGGATGCGCCTGATCTGGCGAAACTGCTGCAAGAGAACGCCGAGCGCGGCGAAGTGCTCATCAGCGCGGAGACGTATGCGCTGGTGCAGGATTATTATGAATGCGAGGCTTTGGAACCACGCAAGACCAAAGGCCGCGCTGATTTCACGGTGATGTACCGGGTGTTGAAGCATAAGAAACGCACCGGCACGCTCAATCTCGACAATCTGGACTTCTAACGCTTAGGGTTTGACGCCTGCCGCGAAGGCACGGATCGCCTCGCTGGCGTGGCCGACTAATGGCGCGCCGTGCCCCAGACAGAGTACATCCACATCCATCACCGCCACCTTGTGGATAGAACGGCGCGCTTCGGCTATATCCGGCGAGACGAACCCTAACGGTTGGGTCAGCCCCCACGGCATCCGCATCATCACATCACCGCCGATGAGCAGGCGTTTCTCCGGCCACCAGTAGCCTACCTGCCCCTCGCTGTGCCCGTGGAGTTCGATCACTTCTAACCCCGGCAGAATGTCATCCAGATGGTCACCGCCCTTGAGTTCCATGTCAACGCGGGCAGGGGAAGGGGGCGGGGCGCTGCCGGCCATCTTGCGCATGAGCTTGCCGAAGAAACCGAGATCAGCCGGTGGTGCAACCGGCGCGGCGTATTTGCCCCGTATAATATCCGCGTCGCGGAAATGTACGGCGGTACGGGCATCCGTCAACTGCTGCAAGCGCACCAAGCCGCCGATGTGATCGGGGTGAGCGTGGGTGATCAGGATGTAGCGCACATCTTTCAGGCTGAAGCCAATCG
>JAFLCH010000173.1:0-3172 GCA_017303775.1 Anaerolineae bacterium
TGGTTTCACCGCGTTGGACGCGCTGGGCGACTTCAGCCTGCGTCAGGCCGGTGGAGGCAGTTGGTTGAGGTGGCAAGTGTGCGGACTCCTATGGGCATAACCAATGTGAACATGATACCAGAGAACGCCAGTCGGACGAAATGAAGGTTGCGGCTCAGTCCAACCTCAGACGCATTTGAAATTGATTGAGCGGCAGCGGTTGGAAACCGTTGCGCAGGAAGATGCTGCCGATCTCTTCCGGACAAATCTGAGGGACGAACCACGCCTTGCCGGGGTGGGCGGCCAGCACTGCCGCCAGCATACGGGTGGCCTTGCCCTGCCGCTGCTGGTCAGGCGGGACGGCTAACCCGCGCACCACGATTCGTTCGGCAGACGGGTCGGTGATGAGGATGTAGCTATCATCCATCCGGTAGGTGACATAGGGCGGGCCGAATTTCATGAGCGCTTCACCGCTGCACTGCCACGCCAGATCGTCCGGCTGCCAGCCAAGTTGATGGCGCGCCATCTCCGTCACATCGACGGCTTGCAGTGAGGCAGGGGTTCCGGCGAGGTTTGTGCCTTCGTAACCCATGAGGCGGCGCAGCGGCTCGAAGCCCAGCGAACGGTAGAGGCGGACGGCGCGGGTATTTTGCTCGAAAGATTCGAGCACCATTTCGCGGTCAGCGCGGGCGCGGGCTTGGGCGATGACCTGCTCCATGAAGATTTTGCCAGCGCCCTTTTCCTGCGCTTCAGGGACGATGCCGAACGCGGCGACGCGTGACGAAGCGCCACGGCGGGCGATGAGGGCGAAACCGATGGGTTGGTCGTCGCGCAGCGCAACCGCACTCAAGGCCAAATCCACACCGTCGCGCGCCAGCAGCGCGGCAAAGCTGTGAGGGGTGAAGTGGGCGTCACCGGCGATGTACCCTTTGAAGGCGCGGTTGAAAAGGTCGATGAGGATCGTGAAGGGGAATTCAGCCGCCGGTTGAATGCGTAAGGCCATGATGCGCTCCGTATGAAGTGTACAAATGGGGATTAGGATACCACAAGCACGAATACAATAACTGCGGTATATTTCTAACCCACCTTTACCGGATGAGCGGCGTTGTTCATCGCTAACGGCGAATGCCTGACAGCTCAAAGAGGAGTTGAAACATGGAATTTGCGATTACCTTCAAAGGGGACATTAACCCCAAACGCACGGTAGCTCTGGCGCGACAGGCGGAACTGGCCGGGTTTACCTATGCGTGGTTTTTTGATTCGCATGTGCTGTGGCGCGAATGTTATGTAACGATGGCGATGTGTATGGAGCATACCGAAACATTACGCTTCGGCCCGTGCGTGACGAACCCCGGCGTGCGTGAGTGGTCGGTGGCGGCCAGCTTGTTCGCGACGCTGGCGCAGCAGAGCGGTGGACGCTTCGATATGGGCGTCGGACGCGGTGACAGCTCGCGGCGTGTGCTGGGGCGCAAACCGCTGAACATCGAAACCATGATCGAATTCTCGAATGCCGTGAAGGGCATGGTGCGCGGCGATGAAGTGGTATACGACGACGAGCAGAAGGCTGTTCAACTCCCGTGGGCGGATGGATACGAGATGCCGGTTTGGATCGCGGCGTATGGCCCCAAGGCGCTGGCGGGGGCTGGTACGGCTGGCGATGGGTTGATCATCCAATTGGCCGACCCGTGGCTGGTGAAATGGTTTAGCGATCAGGCCATCAGCGCCGGTAAGGCGGCAGGCCGCGATATGTCCAACTTCAAGGTGATGTCGGCTGCGCCGGTATGGGTGGGCGATATGGACAAAGCCCGCACACAGACGCGCTGGTTCCCGGCGATGGTCGGTAATCATGTGGCGGATATTGTGGAAAAGTACGGTAAGGGCGGTGCCAGTGACATCCCCCAGCGCCTCACCGATTACATTGAAGGCCGTAAGGGATACGATTACCGGCATCACGCGGATAAGGACGCGGATCATCTGGGGTTCATCAAGGATGAAATCATCGACTCGTTCGGCGTGTTGGGTTCGGCGGAACAGCATGTCGCCAAGCTAAAAGAATTGGAAGCCGCCGGTGTGACCCAGTTCAACATTTATCTGATGTGCGGCGAAGAAGAACGCATTGTGGCGGAATACGCCGAGCATATCCTCCCGCACTTCAAAAAGTAAGCCGCTTACACCTCCTCGCTGAAACCGCTAGGACAGGGGCAAGTTCGCTCACCCCTGTCCTGATCCAGCGCACTATTGGTTACAGACACCTGATTGGAAAAAACCTCATGACATTGGTGACTCTTTCGGATGTTCGGCAGGCTCGCACGGTGGTCGCGCCCTATGTGCACCACACGCCGATTTTTAGCGCGAGTACACTGGGGCAAATGCTGGGCATTGAGCTGTACTTCAAGGCCGAGTTGTTCCAGAAAACGGGTTCGTTCAAGGTGCGGGGGGCGTTGAATAAGGTCAACAGCCTGACGCCGGATGAAAAGGCGCGTGGGGTGATCGCGATTTCGGCGGGCAACCACGCCGCAGGGTTGGCTTACGCGGCGTCGGTGATGGGGACGCAGGCGCGGATTGTGATGCCGGAAAGCGCGGTGAAGGCCAAGGTGGAAGCCACGCGCAGCTACGGCGGAATCCCGGTTTTGCACGGCGATATGAAGGGGTTGATGACACGCGCTCGCGAATTGCAAGATGAGCATCAATTGACGTTCGTGCATCCCTTCGACGACCCGTATATCATCGCCGGACAGGGTACGGTCGGGCTGGAGATACTGGAGGATTTGCCGGACGTGGATGTGGTGCTGGCTCCGATTGGCGGGGGCGGGCTGGCGTCCGGTGTGGCGGCGGTTGTGAAGGCGCTGCGCCCTTCGGCGCGGGTGATCGGGGTAGAGCCGGTGGGGGCGGCGGCCATGCACGCCAGCCTTCAAGCCCAGCGACCGGTGACGCTGGAACAGATTCAGACGGTGGCGGATGGGTTGGCCGCGCCCTTTGGCGGTGAGCATACGCTGGCGCACATCAAGGCGTTGGTGGACGAGGTGGTGCTGGTGACGGACGCGGACATCATCGAGGCGATGTTCATGGTGATGGAACGGAGCAAGTTGTTCGTCGAACCGGCTGCGGCGGCAGGCTTCGCGGCGCTGCTGGCGCATAAGGCAGCGGTGCAGCCGGGGGAACGGGTGGTGTGCATCCTCTCCGGCGGAAATGT
>JAFLCH010000173.1:3272-8927 GCA_017303775.1 Anaerolineae bacterium
GAGGCGACCTGCTCCCCGGATTCGAGATACAGGTCGCCCAACTGTTCAGCTAAGGTTACGAGCCGATCAGTTCCTCGATCTGCTCACGGGTGGCGGTGTTGAGCCAACCGGTGTCACGCGAGTTGATGGCCTGCATCAATATGCGGAAAATGATTCCGGGGGGAGTCACTTCGGGCGCTTCGGTATTGTCAGAGCGGAGTTCGATAATCTGCTCGGCGCTGGCTTTGGGGGTAGCGAAAGAGATGACGAGCACCCATTTGCCAGTTTCGGGATGTTCCACGATTTCCGTGCCGACTTCTTCCACATAGCGATCTTGCAGCATCTCGCTCAGGCTGCGGTTGGTGACGAGGCTCTGGTAGGCGGCGATGCGGCGCGGGATGAGGTCAGCAGCGATTTGGGCGTTCTCGGCGCTGGAATAGACCAGCGCGACCTGCCCGATTTGCTCGGTTTCGGTGGCGACATCGGCGATGGTCAAGAGTTCATAAGCCGGCAGCGTTTCAAAATCTTCAAGCAGGGTTTGCAGCACTTCGCGTACAGCGTCCGGTGAGGCCTGTGTGCCGAGGAGCGCGGTGACGACGCCGTTATCGCTCATCATCAGCAGACTTTCCCCGCCCATGAAATAGGCCTGAAGGAGCGCACCTTGGCGGGTGATGGTTTCGGCGGCGGCACGGTATTCGATGGAATCGGCGAGGCTCATATTCTGGCCGTCCAAGACGGCGAGATGATGCTCGATGACCGGCAGACTGGGCGAGCTGATGAGCACACCCTCCTGTATGATGAGCGGCCACTTGCGCCCCAGATCACCACCGAACATGTTGGCCGGATTGCGTTCTCTGAGATTCTGCTCCAGCCCGGAGTCGCAGCCGGACGGGCCGCACCACAATTCGATGCTGGCGCTGCTGTCCTGTTCAAAACCCAAGTTACCGAAGGCCGTGCGCACCGAGTCGAGGTCGAAGCTGCCCGCGACTTGTATCGTCTGATTCGGGGGTATGCCGTAGCTCAGTTCCTGCGTGATGTCGAAGTAATCAAACCCCAGTAAATCCGGCGTCTCGTTATAGGTGACGAGGTAGCGCGCGGTGGGAGCTGAGGATTGGTTCATCCATACACGCCACCACACTTCGGCGTCGAAATCACTTCCGGCATCCAATGAGTCAAATTCCGCCCAACTGAGCAGACGCCGCGCGGGCGGGTAGGCGGCTTCGATGGCGACCCGATCATTGAAGTAGATTTCGTTGCGGCTGACGGGTGTATTGGGGACGCGCGCCAGCATATCAAGCAGCGGTGAACCGGCGGAGTCCTGCGCCGAGGCCGTGAAGCCGACGCCTAGCATCAGGCTGACCAAGAGCACACAGTAAAATATTTTGGTGCGGTAGGATGTCATCATTCTCTCTTTCAATCATTAGACACGATCCATTGAAGTCATTTTAGCATCGTTCGTTTGATCAAAATTCCACCGAAGGGCTGACCAGCCATTTTTGTACGCATTCTCCGGCAAGCGCGTTACAATACGGGGGTGTATTGAAGAAGCAAATGGCTAAATTGCGAACGGCAAATTGCTTACAGCTAGGAGCAACTTATGGGTATTCTCTTCAAGAACGGTACGGTTGTGACGGCCAGCGATATGGTACAGGCAGATGTGCTGGTCGAAGGCGAAAAGGTGGTTCTCATCGGCCAGAACCTGCCGACGCGCGGGCATGAAGTGATTAACTGCAAGGGTAAGTACCTGATGCCCGGTGGTATTGATGTCCATACGCATCTCGACCTGCCTTTCGGCGGCACCTATAGTAACGATGACTTTGACATCGGGCATAAGGCGGCTGCGTTCGGCGGTACGACCACCCACATTGATTTCGTCATTCAACCCAAGGGCGGCAGTTTGCACGACGGGTTGAAGATCTGGCAGGAGAAGGCTAAACCGGCGCAGATTGACTATGGTTTTCATATGGCGGTCACCGATTTGCGCGACGATGTGATGGCCGAGATTCCGTCGCTGGTGGACGAAGGCATCACCAGCCTGAAGCTGTTCATGGCCTATAAGAACGTTTTCCAGATCGATGATGCAACGTTGTACAAGGCGATGGAACAGTCGGCCAAGCACGGCATGATCGTGATGGTACACGCCGAAAACGGCGATGTGGAAGAACAACTGCGCAAGCAACTGCTGGCGGAAGGCAAGACTGATCCGGTGTGGCATTATTCATCGCGCCCGCCGGAGATCGAAGGCGAGGCCACCAACCGCGCGGCGGTCATGGCTGGTTTGACGGGCTGCCCGCTGTACGTGGTGCATGTGACGTGTGAACCGGCTGTCGCGGCTATTCGACGGGCACGGGCGCTGGGCGCGCCGGTGATGGGCGAAACCTGCGTCCAGTATTTCTATGTGACGCGCGACAAGCATCTGGGCGCGCCGGGCTTCGAAGGCTCGAAGTATGTATGCTCGCCGCCCGTGCGCAACGCGGAACATCACGCGGTGCTGTGGCAGGCCGTGAAAGACGGCACGCTGCAAGCCGTGAGCACCGACCACTGCGACTTCTGGTATGAAGGCGGGGTTGGGCCGTGGCAGGAATGGGGTAAGGCGCACAACGGCGGGGACTGGATCGGCTACGAAAAGCAAGATCCTTCCTACCGACGCCCCGGTAAAGAATTGGGCAAGGGCGACTTCTCCAAGATTCCGAACGGGATGCCGGGGATTGAAGACCGCATGATGGTGATGTGGCATCTGGGCGTGAACAGCGGACGCCTTTCTCCCACGCGCTTCGTGGAGCTGAACTGCACCAATCCGGCCAAGATTTTCGGCTGTTACCCGCAGAAGGGCACGATTGCGGTGGGCGCGGACGCGGACATTCTGGTGTGGGACCCGAATAAGCGGCACACCATCAGCGCCAGCACACACCACATGAAGTGTGACTACAATGTGTACGAGGGCTTGAAGGTGAAGGGCGTTCCGCAGCAGGTTTATCTGCGCGGCAAGCGCATCGTAGACGGCGGCATCTGGCTGGGCAAGAACGGCGAAGGACGTTTCGTGCGCCGCGCCCCGCACGCGCCGGTTCTGTAAAGCCACGCGGACTCAATAACGAGCAGGCGGTTCTTCTACGAGCCGCCTGTTTGATTCTCGACCCCTGCCATCCATCGCTTACAAAACATGACATTTCCCACTGACAGCAGCAGGCCGGATGCGGCGACAATCAAGGCAGCAATTAGGCGAGTGAGGATAGCTGCTATGAACGCTTTAACCCTGACGAATACTGCTTGGAGTACCAACGAACACGCCTTCCCCGGTAAAGGCACGATGGATGAGAAGTTACGCTTCCTGCTGAATTACGCGATTCTTGCGCCATCGCTGCAAAACACGCAGCCGTGGAAGTTCGCTGTGCGGGGAGATGAAATCCGGGTGCTGGCGGATACGCTGCGGTGGATGCCGGTTACCGACCCCGACCAGCGTGAACTGTACATCAGTGTGGGGTGCGCGCTGACGAATTTGCTGGTGGCGGCGACTCATTTTGGCTTCCGCTACGAGGTGCATTACTTCCCGCAGGATGATGACAAGCTGTGGGTGGCGACGGTGAAATTCATCGACCAGAACCACACCATGACGCTGGCTGACCGCGAGTTGTTCTACGCCATCCCCCAGCGGCACACCAACCGGCAGGTTTACCTCAACAAGGCGGTGAGCGAGCGTGACTTGCAGGAGATTCGCAACGCGGTGGACGACCCCAATGTGAGCCTGTTCCTGTCCGACAGCATCGAGGTCAAGCGGCGCGTGGATCAATTGCAGGTGCAGGCGGACTTCACCCAGTTCGCTGATCCGCACTACCGCGACGAGCTGGCGTACTGGATGAACCAAGGCGCGCTGAACCCAAGCTGGTTGATCTCGCGGGTGGGACAGATGGCGGTGACGTACCTGAATATGGGCAGCAGCACGACCCAGAAGGACGCGGAGCTGCTGGCGAGCGCGCCGCTGGTGGGTGTGTTGAGCACAGCGGAAAACGGACATTTTCATCAGGTGAAGGCCGGCGAGGTGTTCGAGCATATCGCGCTGGCAGGAACGGGGCTGCGCATGGGCATCCAGCCGATGAGCCAGCTTTTGCAAGTGCCGGCGCTGAAGGCGGAAGTGGGCGCGCTGACCAGCACACCGGAACTGGAACCGCAGTTCATCTTCCGCATCGGCTACGCGGAACCGGCGGCGGGCTATACCCCCCGGCATCAGTTGGAGTCGGTGCTGGCCTGACCTTGCACAGCGCCCGCGTGCTGATGTACAACTAACCTCTCATAGTGGATCGGGCGGGGATGATGAACCGCCCGCTTTTGATTCAAACGAGAGGCTGGGTATGGACGAACAAGCAAGCACTTTGATTGAGTTCGACGATTTCATGAAGGTCGATATGCGGGTGGGGACGGTGCTGAAGGCCGAGCTGAACCCGAAAGCACGCAAACCGGCTTATGTGCTGACGATTGACTTCGGGCCGCTGGGCATCAAGAGCAGCTCGGCGCAGATCACGCAGAATTACAGTCCGGCGGATCTGGTGGGCAAGCAGGTGGTGGCGGTGGTGAACTTTCCGGCCAAGCGGATCGCGGGGTTTGCCAGCGAGGTGCTGGTGCTGGGGGCGTATTCCGCCGCGAAGGATGTGGTGCTGCTCCAGCCGACGCTGACCGTGGAGAACGGGTCACGCATCGGCTAGAGCGGGCGGATAAAGCGGTTAGCGAGGCCGTTCTTCCTGCGGGATGTCCTTGAGGAAGCGGTTCAACTGATCACGCGGGGAGAGGAGCGGCACTGCGCCGTTCAAGCCCCAGTCGAGGTTGATTTCGGGGTCGTTCCACGCGACCCCGTTTTCGTCCTTGCCACCGTTGTAATAGTTGTTGACCATGTACATGAGGGTGGCGTCGGTGAGGGCATAGAAACCATGGGCGACACCGATGGGGACGAACACGCCGTAGTTGTGCTTTTCCCCGATTTCCAGCGTGAGGGTGGCTTTGTAGGTGGGCGAGTTGGGGCGCAGGTCAACCATGCCGACACGCACCAGCCCGCGCGGGACGTACCAGTAGTCGATCTGGTGGTGGTGGTAGTGGAGGCCGCGCAGCACCCCTGCTTTGCTATCGGAGCGGTTGCACTGGATGCGATCCCAATTGACATCGGGGAACCATTCGCGGCGGAAGGTTTCCATGAAGCGTCCGCGTTCGTCCTCGAAGGCTTTGATGGTGACGATGGACACGTCGGCGATGACGGTGGAGGCCTGGGCGGGCGAGAGAATGAGGGTGGGGTTGTCGTTGATGGTCATAGGCAGTCTGTTTCCTTACAATGCGTTACGGTATGACGTCGATTCAACCCTTACGCCCTTGCCGATGCCTAACGCAAGGTGGGCTAGAGGTTGCGCTCCGGGATATTCTGGATGATTTGCCAGATGCGGTCAAGCATCTGGAGGGCGGTGAGGTTGCGGACGGTGTAGCCGTAGCGCAGCGTTTCCGGCAGGAAGTAGGCCGAGCGATCATCTTCGCCGGGGGGCGCGGAGGGGTGCAGGTTGTCGTAGGTGAGGCCGCTGTTGGGCAGTTCGGCGAGGGCGGCGGCGTAATCCCACAGGGGGAGATTCTGGGCGGTGGTGAGGTCGCGGACGACGGCGTTGTAGCGGGCGATCTTCTCCGGCATTTCGGGGCGGTCGGGGA
>JAFLCH010000174.1:0-3171 GCA_017303775.1 Anaerolineae bacterium
GCGTTCACCTCCGCCGGCGTTTCGATATACACCGCCAGCCACGGCGCTTCGAGGTTATACGCCATCCGCCGCGTCCAGCGGATCAACCGCTCCGAAAACGGACTCGGCCCCACCGCGCACATCAATCGCTCGCCGGATTTCCACGGGCCGGCGATCTGCTTCACCTGCATGTAATCCTGTAGCTGATGATCGACGCGCTCCGCCGTCAACCGCAGCGCCATCTCCCGCAGCGCCGTCAAATTCCCCACGCGGAAGAAGTTCTGCGCCGCCGTTTCGATGCGCTCGGTGGTATAAACCTTGCCCTCGCTCAGCCGTTTGCGCAGTTCCTCCGGCGACAAATCCACCAGCTCGATTTCATTCGCCAGATCGAGGATCGAGTCCGGCACCGTCTCATGCACCGTGATCCCCGTGATCTGCCGCACCGCGTCCGCGCGGCTCTCGAAGTGCTGCACATTCACCGTCGTCCACACATCGATGCCCGCTTCCAGCAGTTCCTGCACATCCTGAAAGCGCTTCACATGCCGCACACCCGGCACATTGGTGTGCGCCAGTTCATCCACCAGCACCATCTCCGGCTTGCGGGCGAGGATGGCGTCCGTATCCATCTCCTCCATCAGCGTTCCGCGATATTCAACCTGCTGCCGGGGGATGACCTCCAACCCCTCCAGCATCGCTTCGGTTTCGGCGCGCCGATGGGTTTCCACGAATCCCACCACCACATCGACTCCCTCGCTTTGCAGCCGGCGCGCGGCCTCCAGCATGGCGTAGGTCTTGCCCACGCCCGCCGCCATGCCGAAGAAAATCTTCAGTTTGCCCCGCTGCTGCCGCGCCTCATCTTTTTGAATCGCTTCCAGCAGCGCGTCCGGATCAGGTCGGTAATCATCCATCCTGCTCAGCCTTTCCGCTGCTTACGATTGTAATCCATCCAGCGCCAGATTGAGCCGCAGCACATTCACCCGTGGTTGACCCAAAAACCCCAACTGCGGCTCTTCCACGTAGCGGTTCACCAGTGCTTCCACCACCGTCGCCTCCAACCCTCTGGCCGCCGCCACTCGCAGCACTTGCAAGCGCGCGGCCTCCGGGCTGATGTGCGGATCGAGTCCGCTGGCCGAAGCGAACAGCATCTCGGCGGGGACTGCCGCCTCGCTCACCCCGTTCGCGCTGGCGAAGGCTGTCCGGCGTTCCTCAACCAGCGTTTGTAGCGTCGCGCTGGTCGGCCCCAGATTGCTCCCGCCCGAAGGTTGCGGATTGTACGAGATGGCTGACGGGCGCGTCCAGAAGTAGCGCGCGTCTGCGTTCATATGCTGGCCGATCAAGGCCGACCCCACCACCTGCTCACCCTGCCGGATCAGGCTGCCGTTCGCCTCCGCCGGGAACAAGATCTGCGCGGCCACCGTCACCACCAGCGGATACACCACGCCGGTCAAAATCGTCAGCGCCACCAGCATCCGCAGCGCCGGAATAATCTGCTTCCACATAATAAACCCTCCTGCTCACGCCAATCCGATGGCGGTGATGATGATGTCAATCACTTTGATGCCGATGAACGGGACGATCAACCCGCCCAACCCGTACAGCAGCAGGTTGCGCTGCAAAACCGCCGCCGCGCCCATTGGCTGATACCGCACCCCGCGCAGCGCCAGCGGCACCAGCGCGATGATGATCAGCGCGTTGAAGATCGTCGCGCTCAAGATGGCGCTCTGCGGCGACGACAACCCCATGATATTCAGCGCCGCCAGCGGTCCCGTCTCACCGCCGCTCGCCGCGTACAGCGTACCGAACAGCGCCGGAATGATGGCGAAGTATTTCGCCACATCGTTCGCGATGCTGAAGGTTGTCAGCGCCCCCCGCGTCATCAGCAGTTGCTTGCCGATCTCCACCACTTCGATCAGCTTGGTCGGGTCGCTGTCGAGGTCAACCATGTTACCGGCCTCGCGTGCCGCCTGCGTCCCCGTGTTCATCGCCACGCCCACATCGGCCTGCGCCAGCGCCGGCGCGTCATTCGTCCCGTCGCCCGTCATCGCCACCAGATGCCCGCTCGCCTGCTCGCTGCGGATTCGCTTCAGCTTATCCTCCGGCGTGGCCTGTGCCATGAAGTCATCCACCCCCGCCTCGGCAGCGATGGCCGCCGCCGTCAGCGGATTGTCCCCGGTGATCATCACCGTGCGGATGCCCATCGTCCGCAGTTGTGCGAACCGCTCCTTAATCCCGCCCTTCACGATGTCCTTGAGTTCGATCACCCCCAGTACCTCACTGTTCTCCGCCACCACCAGCGGGGTGCCGCCGTTCTTCGCGATGCCGTCCACCGCGCTCTGCACATCCGCCGGATAAACACCCCCCAGCGCCTCGACATGCTTCTTGACGGCGTCCGCCGCCCCTTTGCGGATGCTCCGCGCCGCGTGCCCATCCACCGCCGCGAAGTCCACACCGCTCATGCGCGTCTGTGCCGTGAACGGGATGAACTCGGCCTGCAAATCATGCAGCTCCCGCCCCCGCAGCCCGAACTTCTCCTTCGCCAGCACCACGATGCTCCGGCCTTCCGGCGTCTCGTCGGAAAGGGACGACAGTTGTGCCGCGTCCGCCAGCCGGTTCGCCGCCACATGCCCCGCCGCGATGAAGTTGGTCGCCATCCGGTTCCCCAGCGTGATCGTTCCGGTCTTATCCAGCAGCAGCACATCAATATCGCCCGCCGCCTCCACCGCCCGCCCGCTCGTCGCCAGCACATTCCGCTGGATCATGCGATCCATCCCACTGATGCCGATGGCGCTCAACAACCCGCCAATCGTCGTCGGAATCAAGCACACCAGCAGCGCCACCAGCACCGGCACCGTCGCCGCCGTCTCGCTGATCCCCGACTCGTTCTCGCTGTATGCCGCGAACGCCCGCAGTGATACCACCGCCAGCAGGAAGATGATCGTCAGCCCCGAAAGCAGAATCGTCAGCGCGATTTCATTCGGTGTTTTCTGCCGTTTCGCCCCTTCCACCAGCGCGATCATCCGGTCAAGGAACGTGCTGCCCTGCTCGGAAGTCACCCGCACCACAATCCGGTCACTCAGCACCCGCGTCCCGCCCGTCACCGCGCTTCTGTCCCCGCCGCTCTCACGGATCACCGGAGCCGATTCGCCCGTGATGGCACTCTCGTCCACGCTGGCGATCCCTTCCACCACCTCA
>JAFLCH010000174.1:3181-8911 GCA_017303775.1 Anaerolineae bacterium
TGGGTGGGTCCCGTTGATTTTGGAGATGCGAAGGTCAAACTTGAGATAGAAAAAGCTATGGAATAATACGAAGCCCCTTCAAGATGATTAGCGGGGCTTTTTGTTTGGATGAAGGGGAAAGGTTTGGCACATCATTCGCCTCGCAAACCACCAGATCGCCCACCTTCAACTGCGTCGCCGCCACGCGTTCTTCGCTCCCGTTCACCAGCCGCCGCGCCATCATCTGCGTCCGCGCCTTGCGCAAACTGTCTGCCTGAGCCTTTCCCCGCCCTTCTGCCATCGCTTCGGCGAAGTTCGCGAACAGCACCGTGAACCACAGCCACAGCGTGATCTGCAAGTTGAAGCGCAGCGCCTCCGTCTGCCCCGTCACCACATCGCGGATCAGCAGCCCGCTCGTCATCATCGCGCCCACCGCCACCACCAGCATCACCGGATTCTTGACCTGTTGGCGCGGGTCGAGCTTGCGCAACGCATCCACCACCGCCCGTTTGACAATCGCGCCTTCGAACAGCGGTCGCGCTTTCATATGAGTCTGTACTGCCATGATTCTTCCATCTCCTCTTGGCCTAGAACGCGCGTCCGGCGTTCATCAGCAGTTGCTCCACAATCGGCCCCAGTGCCAGCGCCGGTAAGAAGGTCAGCGCCCCCACGATCAAAATCACCGCGATCAGCAGCCCCACGAACAACATGCTCGTCGTCGGGAAGGTGCCGGGGGAGGGCGGCGCGGCCTTCTTGCTCACCATACTCCCCGCAATCGCCAGCGCCGGTAAAATCACCCCGAAGCGCCCGATCCACATCGCCATCCCCAGCAGCAGGTTATAAAACGGCGTGTTGGCGTTCAGCCCTGCGAAGGCGCTGCCATTGTTGCCCGCCGCCGACGTGAACGCGTACAAAATCTCGCTGAAGCCGTGCGGCCCGCTGTTGGCGCGGCTGCTCAACCCCGCCTCGCTCACCGCTGCCAGCGCCGTCAGCAGCAGGATCGCCGCCGAGGGCAGCAGCACCGCCACAATCGCCATCTTGATCTCGCGCGCCTCGATCTTCTTGCCCAGATATTCCGGCGTCCGTCCCACCATCAGTCCGGCGATGAACACCGTCAGGATCACGAAGATCAGCATCCCGTAAAGCCCCGCGCCCACCCCGCCGAACACCACCTCGCCCAGCATGATGTTCAGCATGGCGATGCCGCCTGCCAGCGGGCTGAAGCTGCTGTGCATCGCGTTCACCGACCCGTTCGATGCCGCCGTCGTCGCCGCCCCCCACAGGATGCTGTTGGCGATCCCGAAGCGCGTTTCCTTGCCTTCCATCAACGCGTTCACGCCGAACACCGGGTTCGGGCTGGTTTCCGCCGCCAGCATCACCACCAACCCCCCCACCAGCAGCGCCAGCATCGCGCCGAAGATCACCCATCCCTGCCGCGTCGAACCCACCATCTTCCCATACGTGTACGTCAGCGCCGCCGGAATCAGCAGGATGGCGAACATTTCCAGAAAGTTGCTCAACGGCGTGGGGTTCTCATACGGGTGCGTGCTGTTGGCGTTGAAGTAACCGCCGCCGTTCGTCCCCAACTGCTTGATGGCGATCTGCCCCGCCGCCGGCCCTTGTGGCAGCATCTGTGTTTCGCCCGTCAGCGTCTGCACCTCAACCGGTGCGCCGAAATTCTGGATGACGCCTTGGCTCACCAGCACCACCGCCAGCGCCAGCGCCAGCGGCAGCAGCACATACACCGTCGCCCGCACCAGATCGCTCCAGAAGTTGCCAATCGTCGCCGCCGTCTTGCGCACCAGCCCCCGCGTCAGCGCGATCACCACCGCGATCCCCGTCGCCGCGCTCACGAAGTTTTGCACCGTCAGCCCCATCATCTGCGTCAGATAGCTCAACGTCGTTTCGCCCGCGTAGGCCTGCCAGTTCGTGTTGGTCATGAAGCTCGTCGCCGTGTTAAAGGCCAGCGCCGGCTCAACCCCGCTCAACCCCGCCGGATTCAACGGCAGCGCCCCTTGCAGCACTTGTAGCCCGAACACCACCCCGAACCCCAGCACGTTGAACACCATCAGCGCCAGCGCGTACTGCCGCCAGTTTTGCTCCTCGTTGGCGTCCACCCCCGCCAGCCGGTAAAGTCCCTTCTCCAGCGGACTCAGCACCCCGCTGAGCAGCGTGCGCTCACCGCTGAACACCCGCGCCATGTAACCGCCCAGCACCATCACACACGGCACCAGCAGTCCGAAATAAACGACAATTTGCAGCACTTCAAGCGTCGTCATACCTAAAACCTCTCCGGGTAGATCAGCGAATACGCCAGATACGCCAGCAGCACAAGGGCGATCAATCCCGCGATGACCAATTCAACATCCATCTCAGCCGCTCCTTTATCTTGCACAGGTTTATTCTTGCAAAAGTGGCGTCAAATAGGGGTCAGAAAGCCGCGCGAACCCATCAAGAAAGTATCAAGATCAACCGCCTTTTCCAACCAGATTCTAACTTGACAGTAAGAACTTTTGTGCTAAAATAAGGTTGTGGAGAAGTCTACCACGCGCATCTTAACAACCGCATCGCAGCGCATCATCGGGTCACGGCCTCGCGCCCGGTCGCCTCCAATTGGCAGCAGGATGCCAATGTCAATGCCGCCACTGCCGCCATTTCCCCTCAAAAATGGCCGCCAACGCCCTCACCCTGCGTCATCCTCGCTCATTCCCGCTGTCTTTGCTGGCACCAGCGCCGCCGCCGCCGCCGCCAACCTGTGCAGCCTCTCAAAAAAGCTTGTCTGCGCCACCTGTCTTTACCTCCATCCGTTTACGGGGGAGGATCGTGAGCGTAGCGAACGAGGAGGGGGTGCCGTAATCTTTGTCGGCGACGACGACGACGACGACGACAAACCCACCCCTCGGCGGCAGTCTCGGCGCGTTCCCGCCTTTTTTGACCACCACGCCGCCGCCGCTGCTGCTGCAAAACCCCGCCAAACTCCGCCCAAAGACGGACTTCCCCTTGCGATGTTGGACGGACGCGCCCACCCCCCACTTCAGTGTCCAATAGGAAGCATTCAACCGTTCAACCATCAAAGGGGATTCTCGATGCGTCAAATCCGTGTTGTGCTGCTCTTGGGCGTTCTGCTCCTCGCCTTCAGCACCGTTTCCGCCCAACAGCTCATCCCGATGTCCGATGTCGATATGTACGTCAGCAGCGAACTCGAACTGCAAGGCTTCCCCACCACCGGCGGCCAGCTCGAATCCATCCGTCAGGAAATCAGCCAGAACATCACCACCGAGATGAACAACGTGGTCGATCAAATCGGTCGCCTCGATGGAACCAATGAGGTCGGTCGGGCGTGGCTCGGTGAGGTCGAAGAAGCCGCCGGCCAGAACACCCCCATCTCCGCCCGCGATCAATTCAACGCCTACCGCCAGCCGCAGCAGATCGACGCCGTCACCGGTAACGACAATCGACCCGTCCTTCCGCGGGAGCCGGAAGGCATCGACCGCGAAGCCCGCGACCTCGTCAACCGTGTCTCGGATTCCGTCCGTGATCTCTTCCGCAGCGAGCAGGGTGAACTCCCGCAGTATCAATACACCGGCCAGCGCCCCGCCACCGGCCTGCAAGCCCTCGCCGAACGCTTCGGCGCGGAAGTCAACGCCATCAATGCCGGTTTCGCGTGGGATGAAATGCGTCAGCGCCAGTTCTACGAAGCCCTCTCCGATGGCACCAGCGACTACATCAACGACCGCATCCAGCGTTACCGCAATGTCACCAAGCGCGTCATGCGCCGCTACATTCAGGTCATGACCGCCAGCCAAGAACTGCCCATCTCCGGCTACTGGCGTCCCGAAAGTGAAATCGAATATTCCCGCAGCGGAACCTGTCAGGTCTACGTCTGCGATGGCTGTGGTGGAGGCGTCGTCCCCCAGCCGGAAGAAGAAGATCCCGGTGAACCGCTGTGCGGCTTCCCCGCCGAACCGCCCTTCCTCGTCTGGCGCGGTGCCGAGCATCCCTATCTGCCCGGAACCAGCAGCATCTACAGCGCTGCGACTCAGGTGAACATCGAAATCGCCCGCGATAGCAACGGCGCGACCATCCGCAACATGCGCACCGAACACACCACCGAGTACGAAGTCGTCGCGCCGGATCGCATCATCGTCCGCGACACCTTCCGCGAAATCGGTGGCTGCACCCTCACCGCCGAGTACGCTCTCGTCCTCGTCCGGCAGGATGAAACCGTCTGCACCATCATCGAATTGCCGGAAGAACCCGTGTCCACACCTGAACCGGAAACCACACCCGTCCCCGGCGAAACCAATCGTATGCGCGTCGGCCAGCCCATCTACAACGACCCCGCCGAATGCGACTCGGAGAACACCCCGCCCGCCATGGAAGAAGTCTCGTTCGTCGCCCAAGCCGATGGCTCTATGCTGCTCGACTACGGCACCGGCCAGCTCACCCTCTACGGGCAGGGCTTCGGCAGCTACGAATACAACACCGGCACCGGTCGCGGCCTGCGTCAAGTCGTCTATCTCAACCTCTTTGGCGGTGGCACACAGGGCAGCCTGAGCTGGTCGATCACCACCAACGGCAAGCAGTGTTTTGCCTCCCATGACTTATCGCTGCCCGGCGCGCAGCCCGATGTCGTCGTCACACCTGCGCCCGATGAGAACAACCAATCGTCGGAAAACGGAAACGTCTCTAACGAAGATGTGTTCGACCTGCTGCCGGGGCGGTATCGCGCCGAATGGACGGAACTGCCCGGCCTCTGCAACCCGGCCTTGCAGCCCCTCGCCCCCAACTTCAGCGAGGTCACGCTCACCTTGCCCGACCCGCTGACCGTCATCATGGACTACGACGGTGGGCAGTTGCAGCTCACCAACGGCGCGCCGGGGATGTTCTTCCTCACCCAGATGACCGACGCCTTCAACGCCAGCAGCACCATCATGCCGCTGGATGCCACCACCGTCTCCTTCAGTTGGGCAGGAGCAGATACAGCCGATCCTTCTATCACCTGCATCGTCATGGCGTCCCTCATCCCCATCGACTAACGCCGCACACAGGGCGAGGACTGACCGGTTCTCGCCCTCTTTCCCGCGTTCATCCATCCGGTTCTCGCCCTCTTTCCCGCGTTCATCCATCCGGTTCGAGCAGAATCGCGCCCCGTGTTACAATCACAGCATCATTTTTTACCAGCGATTTGGATGCGATCATGTCAACGATTAATTTAGTGACCGAAATCCCCGGCCCCAAGAGTAAGGCGCTCGTCGCCCGCCGCGAAGCCGCAACCGCTCGCGGTGCCTCCAAACTGACTCAAATTGCCATCGAAAAAGCGCACGGTGCAGCCGTCATCGACGTAGACGGCAACACCCTGCTGGACTTCGCCGGTGGCATCGGGGTGCTGGCGGTAGGCCACTGCCCCCCCAACGTGGTCGAAGCGCTGCAAAAACAGGCCGCCGACCTCATTCATATGTGTGCCATCGTCAGCACCTACGAACCCTATGTCCATGTCGCCGAACTCATGAACGAAATCACCCCCGGCGACTTCCCCAAAAAGACTGTCCTGCTCAACAGTGGTGCCGAAGCGCTGGAAACCTGCGTCAAAATCAGCCGCAGCTTCACCGGACGCCCCGGCATCATCGTCTTTGAAGGCGCGTATCATGGTCGCACCAACCTCACCCTGTCCATGACCAGCAAGTACGGCCTCTTCAAGAAAGGTTTCGGCCCCTTCGCGCCGGAAATTTACCGCCTGCCCTTCCCCAA
>JAFLCH010000175.1:0-7644 GCA_017303775.1 Anaerolineae bacterium
TGCCGCCAATGCCGCCAGCTCGGTCAATTCAACCGGAACCACGGCTCACGACTCGCTCACGCCCAACCAGCGCAGATACAACCGCGCCGCCTGTTCCAATTCGCTGATCTCCACCCACTCCACATCGCGGTGCGCCTGCTCAATCGACCCCGGCCCGAACAGCACCACCGTTCCCGCCAGCCCCTCGTAAGCCCACGCGTTCGAAGCATAAGCCGCCACCGTCGGCGCTCGCCCCGACCATTCGCTCAACTGCTGCACCAGCGCTTTGCTCGCCGCCTCGTAAAACGGGTTCAGCTCATGCAAAATCGTCGCCTTCACCGGCAGCGGACTCGCCGCCGTCGCCAGCGCCACAATCCGCCCCGCTTCGTCCGCTGCGCTCTCCCCTGCCGTCAGCCGTCGGTCAACGCTCACCGTGCATCGGTCAGGGATGATATTCAACGCCTGCCCGCCCTTAATCATCGTCACGCTCAGCGTCCCCGGCCCCAATTCCGTCGCCACCGGCGTCGTCCGCAGTCGTTCCTGCTCCGCCACCAGCGCCTGAATCACCGGCACCGCCGCTGTGATCGCGTTCTGCCCCAGTTCCGGCTTCGAGGAATGCGCCGCCGTCCCGCTGATTTCCAGAATCACGCCCACCGCGCCCTTGTGCCCGTTAATCGGCCCGCACAGCGTCGGTTCCGCCACGATCAGCTCATCCAGCCTCAAGCCCTTCCGTCGCACCCAGTCGCGGAACACCGCCGCCCCGTGTGCGCCCGTTTCCTCGTCCGCCGTCGCGCACACCACCAGATTCACCGGCGGTCGCGTGCCCCGCTCCCGCATCCATTCCAGCAGCGCCAGCAGGATGGCGAACGTCGCTTTCGTGTCCACCGCTCCCCTGCCGTACACCCGCCCGCCCTCGATCCGTCCGTCGAACGGGTCGCCTTCCATCGTCTCGATGCTCACCGTGTCCATGTGGATGTCCACCGCCAGCCAGCGCTCGCTCTCCCCGCGCCACGTCGCGTAAACATTCGGGCGTCCGGGGTAAACATCCTCGGTTTCCACCTCGGCCCCCAGCTCGCTGAACAGGCTCTCCAACTCTGCCGCCAGCCGCGCCTCGCTCGAATCGCCCGATCGCGGCCCTGCGTTTTCCGGCCCCACGCTCGGAATCTGTACCAGTCGTGTGAGCCAGTCTGTGATCCGTTTTGTTTCGACCATGTTATCCCAAAATTGGTTCGTTGCAGTGTCTTCTCGAACGCGCCACAATTATGGCACACGTACCTTCTCATGCAAACAGGAGCGCTACTGATGTCCGAGAAACAATATCCCGATTGGATGGGCAAAATGCGGGGCTTAACCCCCGAAGAAGTCGCCGAATTTTTGGCCGGCCCCATTGTCGCCCGTATCGCTACCATCGACGAAAACGGCTTCCCCTACGTCACCCCTGTCTGGCAGGAATGGAAGGATGGTGCCATGTACATCATCCCGCGTGAAAAGACGGTTTTCGTCCGTCACATTAAGGCCAACCCCAAGGTCGCCATCTCTTGCGCGCTGGATAACGGCACTTACACCCGCTTGCTCTATCGCGGCATCGCCGAAATTCTCTCCGGCCCTGCCCCCATGGAGGGCGAAACACTAGAAATCGCGCGCCGCATGTCCCTGCGCTACCTCGGCGAGCACGGCCCGGAATATCTCACCGCCAGTCAGGATCGCCCGCGCTATCTCGTCCGCGTCGCCCCCTCCCCCGACCACAAATTTATTACGTGGGACGGCGTCGAATGGGCGGAAAAATATCTCAACGAACCGGCTAAGTGAGTGCCCGCTGCGTCATAAAGCTTTCCAGCCCGCTCACCAGCAGCGTGATGTCCGCGTCCGTCAGCGCCCCGCCCATGTGCCCGATGCGGATCACCTGTTCCTTGAACGGCCCGAAGCCCGTTGTGATCTGTAAGTTGCACTCGCGCAGCACATAATCGCGGATGCTGGTCGAAACCACGCCCGCCGGACAATAAGCCGCTGTAATCGTCGGAGCCATCAACGTGGCCGGCACGAACAGCGGCATCCCCATCTGCTCCAGCGCCCCGCGCAAATGGTCGGCCATCTGTTGGTAGCGCGCCCGCCGGTTCTCCACCCCCTCTTTCAACAGGGAGCGCAGCGCCGCCCGCAGCGCCAGCACCACCGAAGTCGGCATCGTCACCGGGAACGGGTGCCAGTCCGCCCAATTCTCCACATACCACTGCCAGCGCTTCAAATCGAGGTACCAGCTTCGCGGGGTATCTTCCGATCGCTTGCTGATCTTCTCCCACGCTTGGTCGCTCACCGCCACAAAACCCAATCCCGCTGGCGCGCTCAACGCCTTCTGCGACGCCGAAACGCACAGATCAATCCCCCAGCCGTCCGTTTGCAGCTCGGAAGCCGCTAAACCGGTCACCGCGTCCACCATCATCAGCGCGTCCGAACGCTCATGCACCAGCCGCGCGATCGCTTCAATCGGGTTCAGCACCCCTGTCGAGGTTTCCAGATGCACCGCAGCCACCCCAACCGTGTCCGGATGTGCTTTCAACGCCTGCTCGAAGAGCGCCGGGTCGAGCGGCTGGCGTGGGTCGCATTCCAACTCCACCACCTGCACCCCGTTCGAGCGCAAAATATCGCGCAGTCGTTCACCAAACCAACCGTTATTCCCGATGATGACCTTCTCGCCGGGTAAAAATGTGGAATGAACCGCCGAGTCCACGGCCAGACTGCCCGACCCCGGCAGCATATAGACCCGTCCCCGCGTTTCATAAACGCTTTGCAGCAGGCTGATGGTTTCGTTGTGAGCTTCTACCCACGCATCACCATAATGCGCCTGTACGGGCTGGGCTAGAACTTGCAGAACCTCGGCCTCCAGTTCAACCGGGCCGGGGATTAAAAGACGCGGTGGCATGATGACTTCACTCCTCATGATTGGGCTTATAACCTTTGTTGCAAGGTCTTCTCCGGTATGTTACAACATTCGGCTAGAATTACGAACAGGCCACTCTGAGACCAACATGAGCGACTATGGTGCTTAGTTCAGTTCCTTCAAAAACCTATACCGTGCGCCGTTTCATCGTGCGTTATGGTGTCTACGTGTCGTTAGGGTTGCTCCTTCTGGTCGCGCTCCTGCTCACGCCTAATCTCTACAGCCAGCAAACCCTCACCGTCCTCCTCAAGCAGTCCGCCCAGCTCGGCCTCATCGCTATCGGCCAAACGTTAGTGCTGCTGGTCGCCGGGTTGGATCTTTCGGTGGGTGCGGTCATCTTCATGACCTCGGTCATTATCGCGCGGGTCAGCAACGGCGTGGACTCCGCCCTCCCCACTGCGATTGGTCTATCGCTGTTGTTGAGTGCGGTTGTAGGTGCAGCCAACGGCCTGCTCATCACCAAGCGCAAAATCCCGCCTTTCGTGGCGACGTTGGCCATCTTCATTCTGGTGCAGGGCGCAGTGCAGGCCTATACACGGGGCGTCCCCGGCGGTTTCGTGCCGCAGGGCTTGAGTGTGGTCAACCAATCTACTGGCTTTTTCTCCATTCCGGTCGTCCTCTGGATCGGTCTGACCGGCCTCTTCCTGTTCGTGCTGCGTAGGACGACTTATGGTCGCCGCTTGTATGCGGCAGGCAGCAATCCGGCTGCGGCACACCTCACCGGTCTGGCGGTTGATCGCCTCAAGGTGTCGGCTTATGTGCTGTGCAGCCTGCTGGCCTGTTTAGCGGGTGTCGTCCTCACGGGCTATGTGGGCTATGTGGATCGCTTCATCGCGAGCGGCCTCGATCTGGACGCGATCGCTGCCGCCGTCGTTGGTGGGACGCTGTTCACCGGTGGGCGTGGCAGCGTGCTCGGCACGTTCGCTGGCGTGCTGCTCATTCAAGTGCTCGGCACGATGGCGCTCTTGCTCGGCCTCACCATTCAAGCCCAGTTCATTATCAAAGGTTTGGTTATTCTCGCGGCAGTCGCGCTTTACAGCTTGGCCCGCGTGGATTGATACAAAAGTAACCCGATTGTTTTGTTTATATGAGGAGTGCAGTGTGATGAAAAGGCTCGTTCTATTGGTTTTGATGGGGCTGCTTCTGGTCGGCTTTGGCGTATCCGCACAGGATGAAGAATCCCCCTTTACGCCGGAGGAAATCGAAGCGTCGCCGTATCTGCAAAGCGTACTGGCGCGTCAGGAAACGATGTTCGACACCAGCGAATATGCGAAGGAAGGCCCGTACCGTATCGCTCTGGCGGCACAGGGGACGAGCAATTCATGGTCGGCGTTGTTCGATGAACATGCCCGCTGGTATGCCGAAGAGTTGGGGCCGGATGTTGTCGGTGAACTGCTGTATGCCGACGCTCAGGCCAGCGCCGATGTTCAGGTTCCTCAGGTAGAAGATTTGCTGGCACAGGACCCGGATGTGCTGATCCTCGTCCCGATGGGTTCGGCTGCCCTTTCCGCCCCGGTGGAACGCGCCATGGCGCAGGGTGTGCCGGTGGTATTGTGCGCGAGCACCGTTGATACCGACAACTTCGTGACCGAAGTCGGCACCAACCTGTATGCCAGCGGCGCTTACCTCGCCCAATATCTGGTTGACCAGTTGGGTGGCGAAGGCAGCGTGGTGGTGATGGAAGGTATCCCCGGTGTGACCACTTCGGACGTGATGGCCGCTGGTGCGCGTGCGGTCTTCGCCGCGAACCCCGGTATCACCGTTCTGGACACCCAGCCCGGTAACTGGTCGACTGCGGAAGCCAAGAGCCTGATGGAAACATGGCTGGCGCAGTATGGCGACGAAATCGACGGTGTGTGGTCGGGCGGCGCGCAGATGTCGCAGGGTATCGTCAGCGCTTATCTGGATGCTGGCGCGGCAATCCCCCCGATCGGTGGTGGTGAATTCGGTAACGGCTTCCTGCGTCTGGCGTTGGAAAACGACATCAGCTACGCCGCTTGGCAGTACCCGAACGCGATGGTGACGCTGTGCATGGATACGGCTGTGAAGATTCTTCAGGGCGAATCGGTGCCGCGTTTCATCGACTTCCAAGACTTCATCCCCAACACCCAGAACTTCACCGACGCTGAAGGGGTGGAATACTTCAACCCCGAATGGAGCGACGATGTGTTCGGCCCCATTCTGTTCCCGGCGGAACGGCTGGAAGCGCTGGGCTTCCTCGTTCAGAGCTAGTTAAGCGTGTATTCGTAACGGTCGGGGCGGTCAACAGGCCGCCCCACTGTTGTATCTGCAATTGAAATCATTACCCATGACCCAACCTGACATCATCCTCGATATGCGTCATATCTCGAAGGCTTACGCGGGCGTCCCGGCGCTGCGCGATGTGTCGTTTAGCTGTGTGCGCGGGCAGGTTCACGCGCTGGTGGGCGAAAACGGCGCGGGCAAATCCACCCTCATGAAAATTTTGGCGGGGGCGGTGCAGGCCGACAGCGGCGAGATTGTTTTTAAGGGACGCAGCTTTAGCCACCTGACCCCACGCCTGTCGCTGGATATGGGCATCAGCATTATTTATCAGGAGTTAGCGCTCAGCCCTTACCTGACGGTGGCTGAGAATATTTTCTTGGGGCGCGAACCGAACCGCGCCGGTGTCATCCAAACAGGGCAGATGCGTAAGCAGGCGGCAGAACTGTTGGAACGGCTGCACGTCCATATTGATGTAGATGAGCCGGTGAGCGAGCTGACGGTCGCCAAGCAGCAGATGGTAGAAATCGCGAAGGCGCTTTCCCGTCAGGCTGATCTGATCGTGATGGATGAACCCTCGGCTATTCTGGTGGGAGAAGAGTTGGAACAGCTCTTCCGCACCATTCATTCATTGGTGGCGCAGGGGGTGACCATCGTTTACATCTCGCACCGGTTGGACGAGGTGTTCCAGATCGCGGAACAGGTGACGGTGCTGAAAGATGGAGCGCTGGTGAGCAGCCAAGCGCGCGCCGGTCTGACGCAGCCGGAACTGGTGCAGATGATGGTGGGCAGACCGCTGGAAGAAGTGTATCCGCCCTCCCCCGGCAAGCACGGTGAGCCGGTGCTGGTGGTGGAAGGGGTTTCCAACAAGCGGCTGAAGGATGTGAGTTTGACGCTGCACGCCGGTGAGACGCTGGGTGTCGCCGGTATGGTCGGCTCCGGGCGGACGGAGCTGGCGCGCGCGATCTTCGGGGCTGATGCGGTGAGCAGCGGGCGCATCCTGCTGAACGGTAAGCCGCTGACGAAAGCCAGCCCCGCACAGGCTATTGAGAGCGGGGTGGCGCTGGTGCCGGAAGACCGCAAGGCGCAGGGGTTATTCACTGCCCTACCCATCCGGCAGAACGTAACGCTGCCGATCCTCAAGCGATTGAGCCGCTACGGTGTGCTGAAGGGGGGGCAGGAAGAACAGGTGGTAGAAGCGGCGCGGGATAAGCTGAGCATCAGTATGGCGAGCGCAGACCAAGAAGCCCAATATTTGAGCGGCGGTAACCAGCAAAAAGTGGTGCTGGCGAAGTGGCTGGAAACGCAACCCAGCGTGATTATTATGGACGAGCCGACACGCGGGATCGACATCGGGGCGAAATTTGAGATTTACCAGTTGATGCGACAACTGAATGCGCAGGGAGTCGCTATTTTGATGATTTCTTCCGAACTGCCGGAAGTGTTGGGGATGAGCGACCGGATTGTGGTGATGCGCGACGGGCAGATCGCGGGGGAACTGACGCGGGAGGCCGCTACCGAAGAAGCCATCATTGAACGAGCAACCAGCGGAGGGAGTGCGTCATGACCAGCGGAGTTTTGCCGGTGCGAACATCGGGTTTGGGACGCGGGCTGAGGCAGAACGCACGCGTGATCGCTGTGTACGGGTTCGTGCTGGTGCTGGTGCTGGTGGGGGTGCTGTTCACCGAGCGCTTCCTGACCGAGCGCAACCTGTTTAACTTACTGCGACAGACGGCGTTCATCGGTGTGGTGGCGCTGGGGCAGATGCTGGTGGTGCTGACCGGCGGGATTGATCTGTCGGTGGGGTCGCTGGTGAAGGTGTCGGTGCTGGTTTCCGCGGTTTTAATGAGCGGCGATTCGAATAATACGCTGGTGGGGGTGGTGCTGACGCTGGGGTTAGGGGTGCTGGTGGGCTTCATCCACGCGCTGCTGATCAACCGGCTGAACATCAGCCCATTCATTGTAACGCTGGCCTCGTATGTGATTTTGCGAGGGGTGGCGCTGACGATTTCGACCTCACCAATCGGGAAGGCCAGCCGGGAAACGCTGCTGTTTTATGACCAGCGAGTGGGGCCGTTTTCGGCGCTGTTCTTGCTGTTTGTGGTGCTGATGATCGCGCTAATCTGGATGCTGCGGCGCACATTGTTCGGGCGGTACATCTACGCGGTGGGCGGCAACGAGGAAGTGGCGCGGCTTTCGGGCATTCATGTGCCGCGCGTGCGCTACGGCGTTCATATGCTGTGCAGCCTGCTGGCGTCGGTGTGCGGGTTGATGTGGTTGAGCCGGATGGGCGTGGGCGACCCGGTGATCGCGGACGGGCTGGAATTGACGACAATCACGGCGGTGATCATCGGCGGGACGAGCCTGTTCGGGGGGCGCGGCGGGGTGCTGGGTACGGTGGGCGGGGTGCTGCTGCTGGCTGTGCTGGCGAACCTGATGGTGCTGTTGAACGTTCAGCAGCAGTTCCAAGGGTTGATCGAGGGTGTGGT
>JAFLCH010000175.1:7744-8909 GCA_017303775.1 Anaerolineae bacterium
GCTGTAAGCTCGTCTTGCATGGTCATGAGACCAATGAAGCCGGGGATATGCTCCGGTTCAAACTCCACCAAGACATCGACATCACTTTCAGGACGAAAATCCGAACGCAAGACAGACCCGAAAAGCGACATACGGCGAACATGATGGCGCTGGCAAAAGGCGATGAGTTCCTTGTTAGGTATGGCAATGGGAAACGGAAGCATGTTTCCTCCTAAATGGTCTCCTCGATTTTAGCATATTCGTCCCCACCGGGTGTGATGGGGACGGCGAGCGGATGAACCGTCACATCAGGTTGGGGGGAACGCCCAACTGGCGGAAGTATTTGGCGGCTTGTTCGACGTGTTCGTGGCCGCCGCGAAGCGAGATTTGGAGATGACCCGGTAAGAGGGCGTCGAAATCGAGCGGTTCGACTTTGAAGACGCTGCTGGCATAGGCATCGATGCGGCAGTCGTGGATGTTTTGCAGCAGGATGCGACCTCCCCAGAAAACCAGATCCGCCCCCAGTAGATATTTACGATCCGAGCCGGCGAAGTGAAAGCTGAGATGACCGTCACAGTGGCCGGGGGTTTCGTAGGCGGTGAGGGCGAGTTCCCCTACCCTAATCACGTCTCCTTCGCGCAGTTCGGTATCCACGCGGCAAGGGGGGAGCACAAAATCGGCAGGGTAAAAACCAGCGGCGCGGGCGACATCGAGGGCAACGGCACGGTCATCACCGGTACGGATGACGGGGGCGGCGAAGGCGGAAGCGACCACTTCGACATCGAGACGGCTGGCGGCCTCGGCAGCGGCACCGACATGATCACAATGGTAGTGCGTGAGGATGAGCTTGCGGATGCGTTTGGGGTCGAGGCCATCCTGACGGATGTTTTCGAGGATGGTGCTGAAGTCGTCCTTGAGGCCTAAGCCGGGGTCAACGAGGGCGAGTTCGTCGCCACCGTTGAGCAGGTAGACGTGACAATCCAACGAACCGGAGAGGCCGAAGCCGAAGCGCCCTCCGCCAACGACATGGACATTTTCGGTCAGTTTCATAATGGTGTTCTCCCGTGAAGGCCGACGCATGGCTTCTATTATAGAGGCGATTCGGTAGAAGTCAGTGAGGCCACGCGGGAGGCTGCGGACAGCGTTTTTGCAGCAGCAGCGGCGGCGGCGTGGTGGTCAAAAAGGG
>JAFLCH010000176.1 GCA_017303775.1 Anaerolineae bacterium
AACAGCAAGAAACGGCGGATTACATTTCCGGGCGGTTCGGTTAAGCTGCGGTTTGGCGTTCAGATGTTCAAAAGCGTCCTTCGGGGCGCTTTTTTATTCGACAGGGCGGAGCGGCAGACCGGACTCCTGTTCGATGAACAGCAGGCGGTTGTATTTCGCCAGCCGTTCGGATTGGGTGATCGAGCCGATTTTGATGTGGTCACCGCCCCAGCCAACTGCTAAGTCCGCCAGCCAATCATCCTCGGTTTCGCCGCTGCGGGCGCTGACAACGACGCGCCAGCCCGCAGCCCGCGCTAAGGTCGCGGCTTCGGCAGCTTCGGTGAGGGTGCCGATCTGGTTGACCTTGAGCAGGAGGGCGCTGGCGGCCTGCTGGTCGATGGCATGACGGATGCGGCGGGGATTGGTGCAGAGCAGGTCATCCCCAAGGATGAGGGCTTGACGGTGTGACTGCTGGTAGAAAAGCTGCCAGTGCGCCCAGTCTTCTTCGGCCAACCCATCTTCGACACTAACAATCGGATACTGCCGCAGCCATGCACCCAGTTGATCGACCATATCCGCGCCATCCAGCAGGGTGTCCTCCAGTTGATAATGCCCGTCATGGTAGAAGTGGGATGCGGCGACATCCAAGGTGAGGGCTACATCGACGCCGGGTTTGAAGCCAGCCCGTTCGATGGCTTCTACCGCCGCGCCGAGCATGGCTTCGCTGCCGGAAAAGGGTGGCGCGAGGCCGCCTTCATCCGCGCGCAGCAGGCGCATCCCGTAGCGCTCGCGTATCAGATCCGCCGCCGCGTAAAAAACTGCGTAAGTCATCGCCAGCAGGTCATCGGTGCTGGTGGCGGTGAGGGGCATGATCTGTACATCCTGTATGGCGACCTGCCCGCCGGCGTGTTTGCCTCCGCTGAACAAGTTGATCATGGGACGGGGGAGGTGGGTGAGCGGAAGGCCGGCAGCGCGGGCGAAGTGCTGGTAGAGGGGGATGCCCTGCTCAAGCGCACAGGCACGGGCGAAGGCCAGCGATACCCCCAGCAGCGCGTTCGCGCCGAGTCGTGATTTATCCGGCGTACCGTCCAATTCGAGCAGGGCGGCATCGAGCTGCTGCTGGCTGGTGAAGGCGCGCCCACTTAAAGCCTGTTGAATCACCCCGCGCACATGCTCCACGGCGCGGCGGCAGCCCAAGCCCCGATAGCGCAGCGGATCACCATCGCGCAGTTCGAGCGCTTCGGCGCTGCCGGTGGATGCGCCAGAAGGCACTGATGCGCGGGCTTGCTGGCCGCTGGTGAGCTGGCAGGTGACGAGTAAGGTGGGGCGACCACGGCTGTCTAAAATTTCGAGCGCGTCCAGATGTTGCAGTGTGGGCATGGCTTTCTCGTGTTTAGGTGAATTCGGTGTCAAGCTGCTTCAGAAAGGCGTGAATCAGTTCGGGCATGGCGGCGGGCGGATCGGGCAGCAGGGCAAGCACGGCGGCACGCTGATGAGCGCGCTGACTTTCGCCGAGATATTCAAGGGGCGACCGACCGGCAACCCGCGCTAACAGGCAGGCCAAGGTATGGCGCACCGCCCGCGCCTCAAGCGCCGCGCTCCATTCTGCGGGGGCGATGATGCCCGCGTAGGTTTGCCAGTAACCCAGCGCTGCCTGTGCGAAGACCGCACGCTGCTCCGGCAGATGATGCGCCTTACTCAAGAGGTGGGTCATGGAGAAGCCGACATCAAAAGCCGGATCGCCATAGTGAATCACTTCATGGTCGAGCAAGATCAGGCGATCTTGATGCACCAGAATGTTCTTGGGGCTGTAATCGCCGTGTACCAGCGTCAAACGGGTGGCACGAGTCTCGGCGATCAGGTGGTTGAGGAAGCTGGATGCGGGCTGCACCTGAGCCGCGCTGTAGGCATAATACGGCTCCAGACGCAGCGACTCGAAGAAGCTGCGATCCTCGAAGGCAGCGGCGACGGCTTCGCGCTGGTGGGCGGCGCGCAGGTGAATCGTCCCCAAGAGCAGGGCGAACTGCTGCACATGATCGGTCTGCAAGCCGCCATCCAGCAGCAGTCGTTTCCAGTTGTGATGCGGTTCGGGGACGGCGCGCATGGCGAGGATGTGGGCGTCGTGGTCTTCAAATACGAAGTCCGGCAGAGTCCCCGGCGGCGCAATCTGCCCCAACCAGCGCAGCCCCAAGGCCTCACGGTGGATGCGCTGCGGGCTGCTGAACCAATCTACCGCTACGCGCAGTTTTTCCAGCGCCTGCTTGAGCACCCACGTTTCACCCCGCTGCGGCAGCGTAACACGCACCGTGCGGTTGGAAACACCCCCTGCCAGCACATCAATTTGCGGCTGTTCATCCGGCAGCAGATCGCCCCGCGCCCGCAAATAGGCGATGAGGGCGGCGGGTTGTTCGATGTCGAGGGTCGTGTTCATCGTAGATGTGCCCAGCGCGGCAGATCGAGCACCTGCGGGTTCACCAGCGCCGCCGGACGCCGCCCGCTGAGGATGGCGGCCACATTTTCCGCCGCTTTCACCTGTAGCTCGGCCAGCGATTCTTCGGAATAGAAGGCGACATGCGGGGTGGCGATGACATTGGTCAGCGCGAGCAGCGGGTGATCCGGCGGCAGATGTTCCGGCTCGAACACGTCCAGTCCTGCGCCAGCGATCCACCCTTCGCGCAGCGCTTCCAACAACGCCTCATGATCAACCAAGCCGCCGCGCGCGGTATTAATCAGGAAGGCCGACGGTTTCATGCGGCGCAGACGTTCGCGGTTGATGAGGTGGCGGGTGGCAGGGCGCAGCGGCACATGCAGGCTGACGAAATCTGCCCGCGCCAGCAGTTCGTCCAACCCGACTGACTCCACGCCCAGCGGCGTTGTGGCGGGCGAAAGGTGCGGGCTGTGGGCGATGATGCGCAAACCGAGACTGTGCGCCTTTTCCGCCAGCGCCTGCCCGATCTTGCCAAAGCCGATGATCCCCAGCGTTTGCCCGCGCACCCGGTAGAGCGGACGCTGCTGGTTGAGCGCCCAATCACCGCCGCGAATGGCAAGGTTATAGTGACCGAGGTTGCGCCCGCAGGCCAGCACCAAGGCCAGCGCGTGTTCCGCCACTTCGTCCAAACAGTAGGCCGGTACGTTGGTGACCGGGATGCCGAGCCGTGTGGCTTCATCGACGGCGATGTTATCCACGCCGATGCCGTAGCGCCCGATGACTTGCAGTTTGCTCCCGGCACGCACCACCGTCGCCGATACCTGTTTGAAGCACGTCAGGATGGCATCGGCCCGCGGGACGAGGCGCAGCAGTTCGGTTTCGTCACCGCGTTCAGCGATCAGCAGCGTCGCGTCAGCGGCGGCCAGCACCGCGCGTTCCCGTTCGGTGGTCGGCCATGTGTAATCGGTGATGAGGACGGTGTATTTGGGTGTCATGAGTCGGCGCTTTTAAGAATATTTTTGCAAAGGTTATTCTAGGCGCGCAATGATACCCAATCCGCCCCATCCCTGTCACCTGACCACCCCTTCGCCATCCATTCCACTGACGGCGAAGGGATAGAGATACAGAGCTTAAGCAGGCAGGGCCTCCGGCGCAGATGCCGGTGTAGGCGTCGTGCGCTGGATCGTGGGGCGTGCTTCCAAGCGCATGTGCAGCCCGCCTTTGGGGCGCAGCGTGATCAGCGGGTTGGGTTGGACGACCTGACCCGGCGCGAGGCGCAGTTGGTAGCGTTGGGCGATGGTCGCCAGCATGAGGTGCGCTTCCATCTGGGCAAAGCTGTTGCCGATGCACACGCGCGGGCCAGCGCCGAAGGGGATATAACTGTACTTGCGGATGTTGGCTTCATTTTCCGGGCTGAAGCGCTCTGGCCGGAAGGCTTCCGGATCATCCCACCAGCGCGAGTCGCGGTGTACCGCGTAAGTGACGATGTTCACGTCCGAGCCTTTCGGAATCACGTAACCGTCCACCTCGACATCTTCAATCGCCACCCGCCCGAAGCCATGTGCCGGCGGATACAACCGCATCGATTCTTTGATGACCATTTCGGTGTAAGGCAGTTGGCGCAAATCCGCCAGCGACGGGACGCGACCGGCCAGCACCCGATCCAGTTCTTCATGCAGCCGCGCTTCGACCTCAGGGTTTTGCGCCAGCAGCACCCACGTCCAATTGAGGGCGTTGGCGGTGGTTTCGTGTCCGGCGAGGAACATGGTCACGGCTTCGTCGCGCACTTCTTTATCGCTCATGCCCTGACCATCTTCGTCCAGTGACAGCAGCAGCATCGACAGCAAATCACCGGTATCTTCGCTGCTCTTGCGCCGCTCACGGATGATGCCGTAAATGATCTCGTCCAGATCGCGCACAGCGAGGGCTTCGCGGCGGCGGCGCGGGGTGGGAACCCATGTCGGCAGCAGGCTCTCCAGCGTGATATTATTGCCGTTCATCTCTTGCAGCACAGCCATGGCATTGCTCACCCGACCGGCATCCTGTGACACATCGGCGTTAAAGAGCGTCTTGGCGACGATTTGCAGCGTGGCGCGCATCATGGCGTCATCCACGTCCAATTCTTGTTTGCCCGCCCAACCCTCCAGCATCTGCACCGTATAGAAAACCATCGTGTCGGCATACTTGGTGATGCGCTGGGTGTGCATAGCCGGGGCGACCAGCTTGCGCTGCTTGCGCCAGAACGCGCCGTCGCTCGTCAGCAGTCCGTTGCCAAGAAAGCGGGCGAGGCCGCGCTGCGGATCGGTGTAGTCCTGCGGCTTGTGGAACTTATCGGCCTGCCGCACCGTGATTTCGTAGATATGGTCAGGGTTTTTGATCAAGAAATTGCGCTTGCCGCCAATATCCAGCATCCACAGATCGCCGTGATCGCGGAAGCCCGCGTTCAATACCGCGAGCATGTCCGCCTGCACATGCTGGAAAAACTGAAGCTGTGACAGCAGGTTGTTGGCTGCCGGTGGCCCCGGCGGGGTTTTCAGGTTAGTCATAGCAGGTTCACCTTTTCTTACACAGTATCATTTAATTTACAGTGTGTCTTATAATGGGTATGATATAGAAGTCAGGAAAGCTGTCAATAAGCAGTTCTGTCAGGTTGTATTTTACTGAACAGGTGTATATAAAATGGAAGAAGTTCAAACTCACCGTCCGGATCGCCGCCGTGAACGCACGCGCCAACTGCTGCGTGACGCTCTCACCGCCCTGATCATCGAAAAGGGCTACGACGCCATCTCGATACAGGACATCACCGATCGTGCCAACGTCGCCCGCCCCACCTTTTACCTGCACTTCCGCGACAAGGACGAGCTGCTCTTTTCCAGCGTGCGCGACATCTATGAAGATCTGGCGCAGCGGCATTACCAGATGGAATGGACGCCGGAAGCGATCCTCTCGGCAGAGACGGTGGACGACAGCGACTTCCAGCACATCGCGGAGAACGCGGAGTTCTACAAGGTTATGCTGAGCAAGCGCGGGTCGATCACCTTCCTCTTGCAGGTGCTGGATTACCTGACCGAAGTCACCATGAAAGACATCATCTCGCTCATGGTGCCGGAAGGCAGCCAGTCGCGCCTGCCGCCCGGTTTCATCGCCAGCTTCCTCGCCGGAGCGGAAATCGGCGTCGTGCGCTGGTGGTTAGCGAACGATATGCCGCACTCGCCGCAAGAGATGGCGCTCATCATGCACCACCTCTGCACGCGCGGCCTCGCATGGGCGGTGGATATGCCCGTCCCGCCTTCTGACTTCCGCGTGGAAAGCTGAACACCACTATCCCCAACGAAAAAGCGGGAAGCACCGGTAGTGCCTCCCGCCTTTTCACGATGTCCTAGTCCCTGAAACCCGCAGCGCCTTGCCCTGCGCCGCGCGTTCCATCAAGTCAAGTACGATGCCATATCATCCCCACAAGGATGCAATTCCGGTGCGCGGGGTGTGGTTTCCCGCCGCAGTGCTTTCATCAGCCGCTGCCCCAACGATACACGCGGGTTGTTCGGTTCGCTTGCGTCGTCCGCTTCCGGTGGGAACTGTTCAAACAATTCTTCAACGGCGGCCACATCAACCTGTCCCAATCCCTTACCATCGAAAAACATGGTTTTACCCCTCCAACGCGCTTTGTTTGTGTTTACAGCCTTACTGTACGCGCCCAACCGGGTTGGGGTCACCTATCCGAAGATAGGTATAGGGGTTGGAGTTTGGCGATCAGGTGAGCAGGTGCATATCCCGTCCGCGTGCGACGGCCTGTGTGCGGCTGCCCACGCCCAATTTGCTGTAAATCTGGTTGACATACCACTTGACTGTCCCCACCGAAAACACCAATTGCTCGGCGATCTCGCGGTTGGAAAGTCCCGCCGCCAGCAGAGTGAGGATTTCCTGTTCGCGCGGGGTGAGCGGGCTGGTCACTTCCGGCGTGCTGATCTCATCCGCTTCGGCGGGGATCATGCCGTCCATCAACCAGTCAACCATATAGCTGGTGTTACAGCGCCGTCCGCTCGCCCACGCGGCGGCATAAGCGGCCTCGCCCAGAGCCGACTGCCAGCGCGCTTCCAAACGATGCAGCAGCGGCCACTTGGCTAACCAGCCGGTAGGGGGTTGGCCGGGTTCATCAGGGATGCTGGAGATGACCGCCAGCAGTTCAACCGCTTCTTCGATTCGCCCTTCGAGATCAAGCACGAGGATGGCGATGGGCGACAGCATCGAGATGCAGTCGTTGGCGATCTCGATGTTCCAGAAGTCGCAGATATAATCCATCACCCCCGCGTAATGTTGGCGCAGTTCGGTCAGATCGCCCTTCAAGTATGCGGTCACCGCCAGCCCGCACAGCGCGTCAGCATGGCCTTCGGTCATATTGGCATGGCGCGGCATATGCGAGGCGACGGCTTCGCGGCACAGCGCATCACCCCGTTCCAGATCCATCTCGGAAAGGATCAGCAGCAGCCCCAGATTCGCCAAACCGGACTTGAGGATGTAGATCATATTCAGGTTGCGGGCGAGGCGCAGCCCTTCTTCAGCCGTTACCAGCGCTTCTTCCCATTCGCCGCGCCGGATCGCCCAGATGCAGTTGATGGTGAGGCTGAAGTTCAAGCCTTTCTGGTCATTCCGCTGCCGCTGGATTTCAATCGCCTCCAGCGAACAAGCCGCGCCCGCCTCATAGTTATGTTCCAGATAGTTTAGCCGTGCCAGATTCATCAGCGTCCAGCCCAGCCCGTTGCGGTCATCAATCTCGCGCTGGAGCGCCAGCGCCTCCTGACAGTGCCGGTTAGCCATCTCGAAGTTGGGCGCATGCAGCCCCATCAAGGTCAGCAGTTCAGCCATGTAGAACGGGTCGTTCGCCGCCGCATAAGCTGTGTATGACCGTTTGAATAAATCGTAGTGGGTGAATTCCATCCGGTGAAAGCGCGCCATGCCCACTTGCAGCAGGGCAAAGGCGGTGTCGGTGGGGCTGTTATAGGCTTCGGTGGCCGCTGCAATCGCCTCGATCTCACGGATCAGATGGTCAATCTGTTTGTAGTCGAAGAGCAGCCCCAAGATGATCATCCGGTAACGGCGCGCGTCCAAGCGTAAGACCGTCAGCGCAGCCTCATCGCCGTCCATGCCGGTCAGCGCCAGCGCCGCTTTCTCGAACATCTCACGGCCTTCCACGAAGTGCGCCCGCATGTCACAGAAGAAGTTCAGCGCCTCCATCATCTGGTTGAGCAGCGCTGTCCGGCGTGTTTCATAAGCGCGCTGCCATGCCAAGCGCACATTGGCGAATTCCTGCTCGATCAAGTTCAGCGCCGCGTCCTGCTTGCGGTACTTGATCTCGCCTTCCCGCTTTTGCATCCATTCGGCATAGTAGTCCGCGTGGCAATCACGGGTCCTGCCAGTCTCTCCAGCGGCCTCTAACTGTTCGGCGGCGTACTGCCGCAGCAGTTCATGTACATCATAACGGCGGCTGCCCGAATCCCAGCGCAGCCACGATTTATCCACCAGCGCCGTCAGCCCTTGCAGCGATACCCCGACCACCGCTTCGGCAGCTTCCCGGCTGAAGCCCCCCTGAAACACCGCCAACTGCCGCATCACCTGCTGCTCGGCTTCGGTCAGCAGCGCCCACGACTGCACCAGCACACCGCGCATGGTGCGGTGACGTTCCGGGATATTGCGAGCCGTGGTTTCGAGGATGTTCAGGTTATGTTCGATCTCGTCAGCGATTTCGGCACACGACATGGCGCGCACCCATGCCGCCGCCAGTTCAATACCCAGCGGCATCCCCCCGACCAGCGAACAGATGCGGGCGATCCCCTGCCATTCCGTCTCGACCGAGAACGCCGGATACACCCGCCGCGCCTGCTGTATGAACAGCCGCGCCGCGCTGGAGTTATCCAGTGCCTCTCGGTCATTCGTCTGCGGCAGGCTCATCCCGCTCAGCGGATACACCCATTCTTCCTGCAAATTGAGCGCCTCGCGGGAGGTCACCAGCAGCTTAACCCCCGGTGCCGAGGACAGCAGTTCGCTCAGGAAGCCGACACCCGCCAGCAGATGTTCCATGTTATCCAGCAGCAGCAGCAGCCGTTTGTTGCTGAGGTAATCCAGCAGTTGCTCGCGCGGTTTTGCCCCCTGAAAGAATTGAAACCCCGCCTCGTCCGCGATAGAGGTCACCATTAACTCTGGCGCTTCCAAGGCTTGCAGCGGGATGAAGAAGACACCATCAGGGTAGTCCGGGGCGGCTTCAGCCTGCAAGCGCTGGCCAATTTCCACGCTCAGACGGGTCTTGCCGATGCCCCCCGGCCCCACCAGCGTCAGCAGGCGGCAGGCAGGGTCAGAAAGTAGTTGTACCGCCTCGTCAATTTCGCGCCGGCGTCCCACGAACTGCGTAGGCTGCACCGGCAGGTTGTGTGCAATGATGACCGCATCCATAGGTCAATCCCCTTCCATCACTCTTGACGGATTATACC
>JAFLCH010000177.1 GCA_017303775.1 Anaerolineae bacterium
TGCCGCATGATGGCGATGTCGTCAAATGGTGACTGCATGACTTCTGCGCTCCGTTTAACAGTCTAGCAGCAGCCACGAATTTGTGACAAGTGACGATTCATAAAATCCAAAATCCCTCATCTGAACGATTAACTACTCAGATGGACAAAATGCCATCACTATCTTATTTCTTTGGGAGGGTCGGTTTAATGAAGTCGAGAATGTTGTTACTCCTGCTGCTGGTTTTATTGGTTGGTGGTCATTTACTGCCGGCTGCTGCACAGGAACCTACCGTTGGTTTGGGGCAGTCGGATGAATTGGGTACGTTTTTGGTCGGGCCAAATGGGATGACGCTGTACAGCTTCCCACCTGATCCGATCAACAACAGTGTGTGTTACAACGCCTGCGCCGAAAATTGGCCGCCGCTGTATGTCGACAGCGCCGACAGCCTGAGCGCCGCCGACGGCATCCCCGGCACCTTGAGCGTGATCGAACGCGCTGACGGTCAGCTTCAGGTGGCTTACAACGGCATCGCGCTTTACTATTGGGCGCGCGATAAGGAACCCGGTGATACCACCGGCCACCGTGTGGGACGGGTGTGGTGGGTTGTCCCTCCGGCCACCGTTTACGCCCAGCGCATCCCTGAATTGGGTTGGACGCTGGTCGGCCCGACCGGTATGACCCTGTACATGTTCAAGAACGATGCCCCCGGCGTGAGCAACTGCGTTGATCAGTGCGCCACCAACTGGCCGCCGCTCACGGTCGAGAGCGCCGATGCCTTCGTCCCCGGCGTCAACCTCCCCGGCGAGTTCAGCTTCGTGGAGCGCGCGGACAGCACGCTGCAAGTGGCTTACAACGGTTGGCCGCTGTATTACTGGAAAGATGATGCGGCGATTGGCGACGCCAAGGGCGAAGGTGTGAACGAGGTCTGGTTCACCGTTGCGCCGGAAACCGTCGCCCTCACCAGCACTGATGAACTGGGTGATTTCCTCGTGACTTCGGATGGCATGACGCTGTATACCTTCGCCAACGACAGCGCGGGGGTGAGCAACTGCGCCGATGAATGCCTTGATAACTGGCCGGCCTTCACCGTCTTTGACGCCAGCGAACGACTGGTGGCTGGCGCGGGAATCGAAGGCGAGTTGGGCGTCATCGAACGCGCTGACGGCGATCTGCAGGTCACTTACAACGGTATGCCGCTCTACTTCTGGAAGGACGACAAAGTTCCCGGCGATGCTTTAGGGCAGGGACGGGGCGAGGTGTGGTTCGTGGCCGCCCCGTAAGGGATTCGGACAATCGACGCGCTGAACGACAGGGGCAGTCACATGGCTGCCCCTGTTTAGCGAACCCGCCACAGCAGGTCTTGGTCAGCGAAGCCTTTGAGCTGCGTTTCGAACGCTTCGGCTTGCAGCTCCCCCTGTTCCAGCATCGCCCGCACTTCCGGATCATCAAACACCGCCTGCGACACGATCACATCCATGCCGGAAGAAAAGCCTTCCAGCCGCGCCGCCCGGTTGACTGTCGAGCCGAAGTAATCCAAGCGTTCGTTGAGCGTGACCGCGATGCACGCGCCGTAATGCAGCCCGACCTTCAATTGAATCGGCTGCTGAACCGGCATTCGGATCAGTTCATCTTGCGCCCGACGCATCGCCCGCAGCGCTGGCGCAGGCCGCGGAAAAACGGCCATCACCGCGTCACCAATCGTTTTGATGATCGCGCCGCCTTCGTTCATCACCGCCTCGCGCAGCACATCAAAATGGGTCATCACCAAGCCGAAGGCCGGCGCATCGCCGATGGTGTTGTAGAGTTGGGTCGAGCCGCGCAGATCGGTGAAGACGATGGTCAGGCTGCCGACGCTGATCTGCTGGCCGGGGCGCAGCGCCTCGGTGGCGAACAAATCACGGAACACTTGCAGCGCGGTCACCTCCGCCGCCGTCACCGATTGATCCGACCACGCCAGCCGTTCCAGAATGAAAAGCTGTTCGTCATCGGTGCTGTTCTTCAAACGCAGTTCCGCCGCCGGTTGCAGCACCAGTTCGCCCTGCGGCCAACCGTCCAAGGTGCTGGCGCGCAGCGTGGCCGCCGTCAGCCCATCGTCCTGCACCCGCAGGAATTCCCCGCCGCGCAAGCTCAGCGTGCGCAGCCGGTAGCGCCCCGCTTCCAACAGCGGCTGAATATCCCGTTCTTCGCCCGCCGGAATCAACTGCTGCGCGGCGATGTGCGGCGTGGTTTGCGGGCCAGCGATGCAAAACTCGCCCTGCTGCACGGCGCGGATGGAGGGGTTGGGGTGAAAGGTCAGCTCAACCGCCTGCTCGAAGTTCACCTCGAAGTCCATGTTGCACATGTCACAGTGGACATGCTGGTGCAGCTCATTCAGGCCGTGCGCGACTTGCTTCGCCCCCCGGCACAGCGGGCACAGCACATCCCATTCGAATTGCAGCAGCCCGCGCCGTGTCGCCAGCAGGCAGTGTTCCAGCACCGCCCGCCGGGGCATATCCCACGCATCCGCCAGCGCATACGGGCGCATGCGTGCCAGCGTCAGGCTGTCGCCGTGGGTGATGTGCTCGCGCAGCCGTTCGATGATGGCCGGATCGCCCCCAAGCGCCGTCATTTGCTCGCACAGCAGCGCCAAGCGTTCCATGCCACCCGGCATGAAATCAGCCTGTCCGCTCACGGTGAGGGCAGGTTGTTCGGCGAGCGCTTCACGGTCATAGTGGCGAAAGGCTGCCCCGAAAGCGCGCGCGCTTAACACCCCGATCTGAATGGGAATCGCGATCACCCCCAGCAGGTTGCGCGGCGTCGCCCAGACCTCATAAGTCGCCAGCGTGCCGCCGTCCGGCTGTGGCTCAAGCTGCGTCAGCGTGCGCATCATCCGCACCGGCCCCTGTGTATAGCGCCGCACGACACCGAAGCGGTAAGGCTGCACCCACTCGAAGGGTTCTTCCACCCACTCGACCGGCACACCCAAGCGGAACAAACGCAGCGGACGGCGCGCGTTCTTCATCGGAGTGCCGCGCCGCTCGACAGATGGCACACCGGTATCACGGTTGAAGCGGTTGGTATCCGTCACACGCGGCCACAAAGCCTGCGGGCTGGCCTGCAAACGCCACTGCCAGCGGTAGTGAAAGGTTCGCCCGCCGGAAGAAACCGCGCTGGAAGGAGTAGCAGAAGTCGTCATGGTATTGATTGATTGTGTTTTGAGCATCACAGTGTACTATAACCTGTAACCCACGCTCGATTCAGCATCAGCGTGCTCGGAGATGAGTCTTCATTGCAGTAGGTTACGTTACAGAGGTTTATGTTGGATTGATGTGTTATGGAATACTTAGAATTGATTAAGGTTTGCGCCGGACATCTGCATAACGCCCGCCGCATCTGCGTCCTCACCGGCGCGGGAGTCAGCCAAGAATCCGGTGTGCCTACTTTCCGCGATGCGCTCGACGGACTCTGGGCGCGTTACGACCCGCAGCAGCTCGCCACCCCGCAGGCCTTCCGCCGTGATCCTAAACTGGTGTGGGATTGGTACGAATACCGCCGCCAGCGGGTGCGGGCTGCCCAACCCAACCCCGGTCACAGTGCGCTGGCAGCCTTACAGCAGCGCTTCCCCACGCTGCGCATCATCACCCAGAATGTGGACGATCTGCACGAACGGGCTGGCAGCACCGATGTCATCCGCTTGCATGGGAACATCGCCCTCAGCAAGTGTTCCGCTGCCTGTCGTGGCGAACCGACGTGGGTGGATGTGAACGCGCTGCAAGATGCGCCGGAGCAGGGGCCGCCGCACTGCCCGTACTGCGGTCAGCTCGTGCGTCCGGATGTGGTCTGGTTCGGCGAGAACCTGCCGCGCCAGCAGCTTGACCGCGCCATGCAGCTCGCCCAATCGTGTGATCTCATGCTGGTGGTTGGCACGTCAGGTGTCGTCTCACCGGCTTCAACGCTGCCATCACTCGCCCGCCGCGCTGGCGCGCTTCTCATCGAAGTCAACCCCTTCGTCAGCGAGATCACGCCGCTCGTCCGCTACCATATTGTCGAATCGTCGGGGGTGGCGCTGCCGGCGCTGGTGACGGCCTTAGATTCGGCTTAGAGGGGTAGCTGTTCGCTGCCGGGGCTGAGGGGGAAGCTGATGCGGAAGGTCGAGCCATGCCCTTCGCGGCTTTCGACGCTGATATGCCCGCGATGGCGTTCGATGATCATTTTGGCAATCGTCAGCCCTAAGCCGAAGCCCGGTGTCGAGTGATTCTCATCGCCCCGATAGAAGCGTTCAAACGCTCGTTCCCGTATTTCGCGGCTCATTCCGATTCCCGTGTCCCGAATTTCGACCAGCGTCATATCCCGCTGCACCAGCGTCCGGATGACAATATAGCCGCCGGTTGGCGTATATAAATGGGCGTTCGCCAGTATGCGGGAAATGGCTTTTTGCAGCCACATCACATCACCCACGATCATGACGGGGACAGGGTGCAGCTCGAATTTGACGTGGTGCTGCTTGTGTTCATACAGGGGTTTGAGATCTGCCTCAACCGCGGTCAGCACCCCGTGCAGATCCACCGCCGAGATGCTCATCACCTGAGTGTAATCCAATTCCAGCATCAACCCCACATCCTCAGTCAGGTTCGTCAGGCGCTGGACTTGGTTGGCGATCTTTTGCTGCTGGTCGGTTCGCCGCGCCTCATCCGATGAGCGGCTGAGCAGGTATAAGCTGTTGGTGATGATCGAAAGCGGCGTGCGGAATTCGTGCGAGATCGAGGTCATAAAGCGGCTGCGGGCTTGGCCTAACTCATACTCTTTTTCCAACGCCAAGCGCAGTTTCTCTTGTTCGATGAGCGCCGCTTCGGCCTGTTTTTGTAAGGTCACATCAGATTGCAGCCCGACGAAGTTCACCAGCTTGCCGTTATCGAAGATGGGGCTGATCGTCAGTTCGTTCCAGAAGGGGGTGCCGTCCTTGCGATAGTTCAAGATCGTCACAGTGACCGAACGCGCATCACGGATGGCTTCGCGTAGTGTTTTTGCCTGTGCCGGGTCGGTGGCAGCGCCTTGTAAGAAGCGGCAGTTCTTGCCCACAATTTCTTCCACGCTGTATCCCGTCAGTTTGGTAAAGCCCTCATTCGCGAAGATGATCGGGTTATCCGATTCGCTAACGTCGGTGAGCACGACGCCGGAACTCAGGCTGGCGATGGCGGAGGTGAACTGCTGGTTGTACTCAATTTCCTCTTGCAAAATGCTCTGCTGCTTCTTGTGGCGGGTGATGTCGCGCAGCGACAGCAAATAAGCAGATTGACCGTTCCATTCGATTTCGGCGGTTTTCATCTCCAAAATGGCTGGATCCCCTGACGGTTGCAGGATTTCGATCTCCGTAATGTGCGCGGCGTTCACGGGGAAGCCGAACGACTCGCCCACCAGCGAATTGGCGTCGCGCTTAAACAGGGTTTCGGCTGTGGGGTTGACGAGCAAGATTATGCCGTCACGATCCACCACAAGGATGCTGTCTGCGTTGCTGTTGATAATGTTATGAAACTGCGTGTTAGCGGCTTTCTCCTTGCGCCGAGCCTCGCGCAGTTCCTGCATCAGCGTCCACTGGCGTTCGAGCAGCCGCAGTGAACGCCGCAAGAGAGCAGGGTTCAGGTCCTCCTTGATGAGCACATCGCTTGCGCCGGCCTTCAGCGCTGTGGTCGAGTCCTCGCGGTTCACCAGCGCCAGTATCACGATGTCCGGCGATGAAGGGCTATCAGGCAGTATCAGACCTTCGAGCGCCTCTATGCTGTCGCTGGTGCAGTCCACGATCATGATCCCGCCCGAACGGTTCGCGGCTGGTTTTGGGTCTGCGTCGTCACTCACCTGAAAAGGGCTGCCCCTGAGCCACGTCTTCAAGTGCTGCGCGGCAGATTCTTCAAAGGCGATGAAGTACAACGGTGTCAGATGAGTGCTCATGATTGGTCGGAAGCAAACGGCCCGTGAATGCGTTCGAGATCGGCGCTGCCGGTGTATATGAAGTTGCCGGACAATATGCCAGAGACATTGCGCAGCGCCGCCCCGATATTGATCCCTTCCGCATCAATCGTGAACTGGCGGATGCGCTTGTCGTGCTGCGAACCGCGCATCTTCAGCACCGTCAGGACGCGCTGCATTTCACCGAAGGTTTCCACATAGCGCATCATGATGATGGTGTCGGTGATGGTGGAGATATAACCCTCGCTGATGGACGACCCTAGCAGATTGGCGGGGTTCGAGGTGTACAACCCGGTGATGCCCTGTTCGCGCAGGAAGGCTGTCAGCCCGATGATGAACTCGCGGAAGCTGCGCGGCGTCCCGATATTTTCCAGCGCCGAGATGCTGTCTACCACGATCCGCTTCGGTTGGAATTCCATGATAATCTGTTTTATCTTAATCAGGTGATCTTCGAGATTCGCGGATTCGGGATATTCTGCCATCACGTATAGTTTGCCGGCTTGCTCCATGCCGGCGAAGTCGATTCCCCAGCCTTTGGCGTTGCGGTAAAGCTGAGAGCGGCTTTCCTCGAAGGTGAACAGCGCCGTGCGCTGGTCTTGCGCCTCGATACCTGTCGCCACGAACTTCATGCCCGTCAGGGTTTTGCCCGTACCTGTCGCGCCGGAAATGAGAATGACTGCCCCCTCCAAAAAGCCGCCCCCGCACATCGTGTCCAATTCCGCCACGCCGGAAGGGATGCGCTGTGTAGATGACTCTTGCGCCAATTCAATCGCGGATAAGGGGATGATCTCGACGCCAATTCCCGGCATCACACTGAAAGGGAATTCTCCTTTGGCGTGCTGGGTGCCACGGAACTTGAGCACCTCAATCGTTCGCCGCCGCCGGTCACCGTCTAGCGCATTCCGCAGGATAATCACATTATCGGACACAAACTCTTCGACATCAAAACGTGAGATCGGGCCGTATTCCTCGGTGCGTTCTGCCGTCAGGATTGCGGTGACCTCCATGCTTTTGAGAGCGCCGATTAACCGGAATAATTCATGGCGCACAATGGTGGGGTTCGGCAGTTGAGCGAACACCGTGCTCATCGAATCGAGCACCACCCGCTTGGCGTTCACCCGCTTGACGGCATATTCGATGCGGGCGATCAGCCCATCCAAATCGTAATCGCCGCTGATGAAGGTCTCTTCCGAATAAGTGCCGGTGCCGTCCACGAATGCCCACAGCTTGCGCGCTTCCCACGCTTCGATGTCCCAACCAAAGCCCAACATATTCCGCCGGATGTCCAGCGGGGATTCTTCAAAGGTGACGAAGACTCCGGCATCCTGTGCATGCAGGATGCCCCCCGCCAGAAAATGACTGCTGAAGACGCTCTTCGCGCTGCCCGATGAACCGGAAACGAGCGTTGTCCGCCCTCTGGGGAGGCCACCTTTACTCACGTAATCAAAACCGGGGATGTAGGTCAGCATTTTTTCGATTGGCTGTACCGTCGAGGCAGGCATTAGCGGTCGCCTCCTGTTTCATCATTCAATATTGCGTTTAGGATTCGGCTGGTATCGGACATGTCGCCGATGATGCGCCGGCGCACGTCTGATGAATCGTGGATGAGGGTGGGGGTCGCGAGCACCTTGTCCGCCTCGGCCTGTTCCGGATTTTCCCGGACATCTATGACCGTGAGTTCATATTTGCCCTTAAGCTGCTCGTTAAATAACTTTTCAAGGTTGGCGATGGCTTGTTCGGTCTTCAGAGTGCGGCGAGAAACGTACAGTTTCAACGAGAGCAGACTCATAAGTGACCTTCTGGTTTGATATGCCTGCAATGATAGCAAAGCCTGACACCAAAATCAGGCGGGTCTTTGAGTGTACACACGCCGCTGTAAGTTTGTTATTTCATTGGTCGTAGCAACTCCCTCCAATAGAAATTGTAACCATATCGTTGATATTTTGTCAAAAGGGTTTTAAGAGTTATGCAGGTTATACCTGCGTGAAAATATATAAATATTTACAAAGATAGGTTTGCTATAATGAGACCTTCTAAGCCTATTACGCATAGGGAGTTCCTGACATGACACAACCCCGAACAGCCTTCATCACCGGCATCACCGGACAGGATGGTTCCTACTTGGCTGATCTGTTGATCGAGAAAGGGTATCGCGTCGTGGGGTTGGTGCGCCGCTCCACCAACTACCAGTATCCCAACATCAGCCACCTCATCGGCAAAGTGACGCTCGAATACGGCGACCTCGTGGACTCGGACTGCCTCAACAACATCATCGCCCGCTACCAGCCCGACGAGGTCTATAACATCGCCGCCCAATCCGTTCCGGCGGATAGTTGGAGCCAACCCATCGTCACCGCCGAAGTGACCGGCGTGGGCACAGTGCGGCTGCTGGAGGCGGTGCGCCGTCACAAGCCGGATGCCCGCTTCTATCAAGCCACCAGCCGCGAAATTTTCGGCGGCGTCGAGCAGGAAGTCTGCGACGAAAGCACGCCTCTCATGGCCAACAACCCTTACGGGATCGCCAAGCAGTATGCCCACCTCATGATGATCAACTACCGTGAATCCTATGGCATGTTCGCCTGTGGTGGCATCCTCTTCAACCACGAGAGCGAGCGCCGTTCGCTGCACTTCGTCACCCGCAAGGTGACGATGGCCGCCGCCTGCATCAAGCATAACGTGCCAAACCCGCCCCTCAACGAAATCGGCGAACCGCTGGTGCGCGATGGCAAGCTGCGCATCGGCAATCTGGACGCTGTGCGCGATTGGGGATATGCCAAAGAATATGTCGAGGCCATGTGGGCTATGCTGCAAACCGATCACCCGCGTGATTACGTCATCGCCACCAATACCGTCTACACCGTGCGCGATTTGTGCCGCGTCGCCTTCGAGCAGGCCGGCCTCAACTGGGAAGATCACGTCATCGCCGACGAACGCTTCATGCGCCC
>JAFLCH010000178.1 GCA_017303775.1 Anaerolineae bacterium
GGATGAAACCATCTCCACCGCTTGGCTCGTGTTGTTGGTCACCGCAGCAGGCGTCGCCGTTGCAGCCGTGTTGCTCACGAAACCTTGGTTCACCACTGGCGTCGCGCTCGCTTCAGTCACCGCCACAGCGCTGGCCGGAGCTTCACCACTGCCCTGAGTCCCGCCGCTCCCCTGCCCTGCTGGCATCCCGCCCGGCACTGCCGGTGCTTCGCCGCTAATCAACGACTGGAGCAGCATCGCTTGGAATTGCGCCGGAACCTGTCCGTCAAGGATCGCGTTCGCAACACTCGCCGCGTCACCACCCAAACGGGTCAGCATCTGCGACGGCAAAATACCGTCTGCAATCGCCGTCGTCAGTGCCTCCGTCAGCGCCGCCCGCACCGCCTCAAGATCGCCGTTGTTCGCGCTCACCAGACTGCTGATGCTCGCGCCATCGTTCAATTGGCTGCTCAGCCCTTCCAGCGTCAGGCCGGTTTGCTCCGTGAGCGCCGTGACCACCTCTGGCGGCGTACTGCCCGAAGTATCAGAGGTCAGGACGATACCGGAACCGGCACCCCCCTGCCCTGCCTGAAACATCGCGCTGCCCGCCGTCGCTGTCCCGCTGTTAACCGCCGCAGTCAGCATCATCGGCGCGGCGAAAATACCAATCGCCATCACCATGCTCGCCAGCAGCCCCAACCGCCCGTACCAGCCTTTCCGTGGTGCAGCCGTCTCGGTGCTCTTCTTCCCACCCTCGACCCGCATCACCACCAGACTCAACACGAACGCCAGCACCGCGTTAATCACCAGCAGCGTGATCAACCCTGTATTCGCCGCGCTCTGCAGCCCCAGCAGCACCGCACCCAGCGGCACCACCACCGCGACCACCGCCAGCAGCAGCCCCAAAATGCCGATCCGCTTCCCACGAATCGCCTGCACCAATGCCCACAACAGATACGGCAGCGCCGCAAACGCACCGATTGTATAAACCATGTCCATGATCTTCTCCCAAATTACTCGTAACGGAGCGCGTCAATCGGGTTCAGGCGCGCTGCCCGGCTCGCGGGGTAAACCCCGAAGAATATGCCAATGCCAGCCGCAATTGAAACGGCCATGATGATGCTCGATGTCTGTATAACCACCGTGATCGTCCCGACCAGATTGGTGATGATCGCCGCGCCCGCGAACGCCAGCGCCACCCCCACCACCCCACCCATCAGCGTGATGACCACCGCTTGCAGCAAAAACAGGTAGATGATGTCCACATTCTGCGCGCCGATAGCCTTGCGTAAACCGATTTCCTGTGTCCGTTCGGTCACGGTCACCAGCATGATGTTCATCACGCCGATCCCGCCCACCAGCAGCGAAATCCCTGCCACCACGCCGAGGAAAAGCGTGAACACCTGTACCACCGTCGTCAGCGAGTCGAGGATCGTCGAGGCCGTAAACACGCGGAAGTTATCCGTGTCGCCCGTCCCAACCCCCCGCTCTTCCCGCAGTACCCGCGTCACCGCCGTCACCACATCCGACACCGCGTCGTTATCCGCCGCTCGCACCAGAATGCTGCTCACCGCGATTTCTCCCGTAGATGTGAGCGTGGTTCGCAGCCGGCTGCGATAAGTCGTGATCGGCACCAGCACCACGTTATCCGACGTTCCCGTCTCTTCCAGCACCCCGATCACCTGAAACACCACGCTCCCCACGCGCATCGATTTCCCTAACGGGTCAACCGTCTCAAACAGATTTTCCGCCGTCGTCGAACCGATAATCGCCACCTGCGCGTTCGTGTTAAGCTGCTCTTCCGTGAAGAACGTGCCCTTCTCGACCGCCTGATCCTGTACCAGCGAATAATCGGTGGTCACGCCCTGTGTGCTCACGCTGTACTCGTTGCTTCCGTACACCACCGCGAAGTTGCTCGAACTCATCGGCATCACCGCCATCACCCCCGCCACCCGTTCCGGGTCGGAAAGTGCTTCGACTTCCTTCATCGTCAGTTGCTGGATCGTCCGGTCGGAGCCAACGGTCGCCGAAATCCGGATCACGTTCGCGCCGAGGCTCTCGAACTGGCTGGTGATCGAGTCCTGCACCGCCTGTCCCAACGACAGCAAAATCACCACCGCCGCGATGCCGATCATAATCCCCAGCATCGTCAAGAAAGCCCGCAGCTTGTTCGTCCGAATCTCAATGAGCGAAAGCCGTAAATTCTCGAAAAATGATCCGATCATGTTATTCAAACCTCAACGCCTGAATCGGGTTCATACGGGCTGCTCGGCTGGCCGGATACAAACCGGAAAGGATACCGATGACGCTGCTCACCGCTGTCGCGATCAGCGCCGAAGATGCAGTGATCGACAGCACCAGATCCTCAAGGAATTGTCCGGCGATCTGCAAGATCAACCAGCTCAGCACAATCCCGATAAACCCGCCCAACAGCGACAGCAGAATACTCTCGATCAAAAACTGGCCGAGGATGTCCGAACCCTGTGCGCCCAACGCCTTACGTAAACCGATTTCGCGCGTCCGCTCGGAGACGGAAACCAGCATAATGTTCATCACCCCTACCCCACCGACGATCAACGAAATCGCCGCGATTCCGCTCAGGAAAATCGTCAGCACACCAATCACCTGTTCCAGCGCTTCCAGCGCCGTCGTAGCCGAAGTGACCGAGAAATCGGCGTTGTTGATATTGGCGATTCCGTGTGCCCGCAGGAAATAGCCCTCGACCTGATCCGTGACCGCGTCCACCGTATCCGCATCATTCACCTGCACCAGTATCTGGCTCACGCGGTAACCCTTCCCCGCGATGTGTACGTTATCCAACCGGGTCTGCGCCGTGCTAATCGGAACGAGGATCGTCTCGTTCGTGGTTCCCAGCGTCGAGGTGCGCTCCTCCATCGTGCCCACGATGGTGAAAACTTGCCCGTTAATGAGTATAGTTTCCCCCACCGGGTTATAAGAAGCATCGCCGAACAAATCCTCAACCGTTGTGCTGCCGAGGATCGCCACCCGCGCGCTTTCGTTGACCTGTGCCTGTGTGATGAAGCTGCCGGTCAGCGGCTTCCAGTCATTCACTGTGCCGTAGTTCGGGGTCACGCCCTGCACACTAACCGAAACGCTGCTGTCACCCATGACACCCGTTCCCTGCACCGAATAAACAGCGGCCACCGCCTTGATGTTAGCCGCCTCGCCGAGGGCAGTCAGTGCTTCTACATCGGCAGTATTCAAAGGTTGAATCGCCGAACTGCCGCGCGCCCGCGTCGAACTGACCGTCAGAATATCCAACCCCAATGATTCAAATTGGCTCAACACATAGTTCTGCACACCACCACCGAGGCTCGTCAGGCTGACGACCGAGGCAATCCCGATGACAATCCCCAGCGTGGTTAAGAGCGCCCGTAAGCGGTTGGTAGAAAGTGCCGTGAGCGCAACGCGCAGCGTTTCAATCAGATTCATGTTAATCTCCGCTGGCCGGTTCTGCTTCCAACGTGTCTGGAGCTTCTGCTTTTTCGAAGGCCGCCGGTACACCATCAGTACGGTTGTAGGCTTCCTTAAACAGTTCTTCCAATTCTTCCGCCTCCGATGGGCGTTCAGCCGTCGTGGCATCGAGCGGGTCGGCGACCAACCGGTCAGCGATGATGTTGCCGTCGCGCACCATGATCACACGCCCCGTATGCCGTGCGATCCACGGATCGTGGGTCACAATGATGGTGGTAATCCCTTCCTCGCGGTTCAAGCGCTGGAAGATCTGCATGATCTCCTTACCACTGCTGCTGTCCAGATTACCGGTGGGTTCGTCCGCCAAAATCATGGAAGGTTCGTTCACCAGTGCGCGGGCAATCGCCACGCGCTGCTGCTGACCGCCGGAAAGTTCGCTCGGCAGATGATCCAGCCGATGCCCCAAACCGACGGCCTCCAGCGCTGCTTTCGCCTTCTTCGAACGATCCTTACCCCCGCCGTAAACCAGCGGAAGCTCGACCTGCCGCATCGCCGATGTTCGCTTGAGCAGGTTAAAGTTCTGGAAGACGAAGCCGATTTTGCGGTTCCGAATACGCGCCAACTGCCGCTGATCCATCCGCGCCACTTCAACACCATCCAGAAAGTATTCGCCGCTGGTCGGTTGATCTAACATGCCGAGGATATTCATCAGCGTACTCTTGCCCGAACCCGACGGCCCCATGATGGCGACGAATTCCCCTGCCTTGATTTCTACCGAAACACCTTTGAGCACTTGGAGCGACATCTCCCCCATGGTGTAGGTTTTGGTGATGTCCTTCAGTTCGATGACGGTGTTGCTGTTGTGTTCTGTCATATCGTGTATCGCCTCTCTATCTGGCTGATGCATGTTGTTAGCCTCCGGGTGGACGACCTTGACCACCACCGCCTTGGAAGCCAGCGGGCGGGCCACCACCCGCGCCCGGTAATGCTCCACCGCCGAACAGGGTAAAGCCGCTTTGTGTGGTGGTCGTCACCGTTGGCATGAGGGCGATCGTCTGCCCGATCTGAAGCCCGTTCACGATCTGGCTCTCGCTGGAGGTGGCCTCCCCTACTGTGACCACGACATCAGTGTATTCACCGGCTGCTGTTTGTACGGTCACCAGTGTCTGACCGGTGGTTTCGTCAGCCTTGAGGAAGCGATTAGGGATGACGATGACATCGTTGAGTTCGTCCAGAACGATGGTGGCAACCACGCTCATACCGGGTCGCAGTTCAACATCGGTCGGGTCGAGCGTGACTTCGGTCACATAAGTTACCAACTGGCCGGAGATCGTCGGCGCAACATCAATGTGAGTGATTGTTCCGGTCACCTGAGCATCCGGAATAGCCGATACGGCGATTTCCACCTTCTGCCCCACCGAAATCTGCGTCACATCTTTTTCATCGACACTCACATCAATGGTGTAGTTCTTGACATCAACCAGCGTGATCGCGTCCGAGCCGGGTAATGTTCCCGCTGTGAGGTTCATATCCGCGATGACGCCGTCAAACGGGGCAACCAGCTGCACATCCTCCAGCGCGTCTTCTGCCGATTGCACCGTGAGCAGCGCTGTCTCCACCGAGATCTGTGCCTGTCGCAGTTCGGACTCGGTCGGGCCATTCAGCAGTTGATCCAACTGGGCTTGGGCGCTGATGAACTGGGCGTTGGCTGAAGCAAGCGAACCGGCATTCGGCCCCTCACTCAGTACGTTCTCGTATTCCATCTGCGCCTGCGTGATATTCCCGGCAGACTGTTCCAAGCTGGCTGCGGTGAGCGTATCACTCGCGGCCTGATTGAGCTGCGCGCGTCCGCTGTTGTTGGCGCTCATGTCACGGTTGAGCTGCGATTGATACAACGAGTTCTTGGCGAGTTCCAACTGCAACCGTTCGATTTCAATATCATTGGCGCTGGGCGCGGTATTGGATGCCGAATAAAGCGAAGCCTGCGCGGACTGTACGGATGCTTCGGCGATCTGAATATCGATTTCGCTAGGGGGTGCAACGAGCGCGTTAAGGCTGGCCTGTGCCTGAGCCTGTGTAATCTGCGCATCGCGCAGGTTCGCCTGTAGGTCAGTATCATCGACTACTGCTAACACGTCGCCAGCCTGTACCGTATCGCCCAGCGAGACGAGCACCTGCGTCACCGGCGCATTGGTGCTGAAGGTCAGCACCTGCTGGTTAGCCGGTTCCAATGAGCCGGTTGCGCCCAGCGTCTGCGTGAGCGTCCCCAGACTAACCACCATGGTTTCCTGCGGCGTAGTGGGGACAGCCGTTTGTTGAGCCTGAGCCGATTGCACACCGCTCAGAGATAAGGTCACACCACCGACCAATGCTACCAACCCTACCACACCAGCGAGGCGTAAGACGGTTCGCAGCCAACCGGGTTTGAGAACATATCGGGTAAGAAGGATGATCCCAATCGTGCCGCCGACCACAAGGATCAGAGCAGCGGCGATCATCGGCAATAACATGGTCTGCATTAGTTTGTGCTCCCTTCAAGGTTGATGACCGCTTCACCCGTCATACCGATGCGAACCCGTTCATCCTGAGTCGTCAGCGAGATACGGGCGTCATAGGTTACGATGCCGTCGGAGCTGGTTGCGCTCAACCACGAGATCGCTTCGACAACACCGGGAATATCGACCCCCGGCAGCGCGTCCAGTTGGATGGTGGCGGGTATGCCGATCGAAACAAGATCGACATCGAGTTCGTTAATGGGTGTGGTGATCCATAGCTGTGAAATATCAGCTATTTCAAGGATGGTGGTTGCGGCGGTCACGGTGTCGCCAACCTTAACCGGCACGGAGGTGATGACGCCGCTAACGGGCGCAACCAACTGCATCCGATCCAGCGTGGTTTGGGCGTCTTGCAGTCGAGCCTGTGCCTGTGTGAGGCTGATGATCGCGCTATCCAACTGGGATTGGCTGGGGCCTTCTTCCAACTGCTTCAGTTGAAGCTGGGCTTGTGTGATGCGCAGGGAAGCCGACCAGAGTGATCCGTTATCCGGCTGCTGCACCGACTCCAGTTGGAGGCGGGCGATTTCCATATTGAAGGAAGCGGCACCGATCTGCGCTTCCTTGAGGGCAATTTGTTCGTCCGTGCCGTTCATCTGGTAGCGCGAGGTGACCTGCGCGTTGTAGGTGTCTTGCGCCTGTTTATAGCGAAGTTCGGCAGCGGCGATCTCTTCTTCAGAGACGGTGCTGGAGCTGTAGGCGGCCTGCGCGCTGGCGAGGTTAGCGCGGGCGATGCGAAGATCGTCCTCGCTGGCCGGTTCGAGCAGCGTGTCGTAGTTGATGCGGGCGTTTTCCAGATTGAGTCTGGCTTGATCATAGGCGATCTGGGCGTTCGTCGTATCAAGCCGAGCGAGTATTTGCCCGGCCTGTACCGTTTGCCCGGCCTGCACCAGAATTTCGCTGATGGTACCTCCCATCACAAAGGTGGGAGAGACGGTCATGTTGGCTTCGATTGAACCCAACGCAGAAATAGAGGTTGTGGCAGTTTGAGCTGTCACGATAGTTGTTGTTTGCTGGTTGGTGTCAAAGCCTGAAGGGGCCACACCGGGGTCGAACCCATCCGGCGGTGCATCCTGTGCGGCTGTGACGGCTAACCCCAGCGTGAGGCTGGCGACCAAGAGCGCCATCAAAAGTAAAATGCGTTTCCTGAACATCGAAGACTCCGGCATGATCTGATTTGATATTCGAAACGCATTCTATAGCTCAAATATGGATTTCTTATGGATTTTCGGTGCAGAAGCCTATGGACTTGATGGGAGGGGAGATTTCTTCACCTGATACTCATGCAGCAGGTTGTATGGTCGAAATGCGATATGATAGAGGTTGAGGGTGCATAGAGCACCAGTAGATAGGCAGGTGAGCGATGAGTGATGCGATCCAGAAGACCGGCGCGATAACGGACAGCGAGACGCTGGCGCGGGCGAACTTTGAGGTACTGCGGCGGGCGGGGCGAAAGGCTTCGACGGTACACCAATACACGCAAACCGAAGCCCAGTGGACGGCGTTTTGCAGGGCGCAGGGTTACCATCCGGCGAATTTCGAGGTGGTGTATGTGGACGCGTTCTTCCAGTCGATACGGGAGGTATACAGCCGCACCAGCTTACAGAATAAACTCTCGCACCTGCGGAAGCTGGTAGAGGCGATGGCTTCGGCAAGCGATGAAACGGCGGCGCTTTATATGCGACAGTTACAGGCGCTACGGCAGTATAAAATCGGGGATGATTGGGGGGGGACGAACCAGCGCAAACGAGGGGGAAAACGGCTCTCCAGCGGGACGGTTTACGCGGCGATACAGGCGGACGCCAGCAATCCGCTGATGCAGACCCGAAACGCGGCGTTCTATGCCCTGCTGTTCTTCGCGGGGCTACGGCGAGAAGAACTGCGACAGCTTCAGTGGGCGCACGTGAATTTTGATAACGATACGCTGCGGGTGGTGGGGGGCAAGAAGCGGGCGGCTGACCAGTATGATGATGTGCCGATGCTGGGGGAACTCAAGGGGATTTTGCTACAGTGGCGGGCGGTACAGATGGAAGCGGCGGGGGGCGCGACGCGGCAGTATGTGATGTGCGCGGTGTACAAGGGGGGGAAGCTGCGGGCGGATAAGCCGCTGGCGAGCGGGGCGGTTTATGAGCTGATCCGCCCGTTTGAGGCGATGCCGCACGACGCACGGCACACGCTGGCGAGTAATCTGGTGGAGAAAGTGCCGCTTTCAACGGCGCAGAAGATTATGCGGCACAAGCGCGCGGAAACCACGATGCGGTATGCACACGCGCTAGAGGCAGAGCAACTGGCGAAAACGGTGCGGAACCCTTACGGGTAGCGAGTCAGGTGAGCGCCTGTATACATTGGATGAGCGATTGGACGCTGAAGGGTTTGCGGAAGAAGGCGTCGCCACGGGATTCTTTACAACCGGCGGATTCATCCGGGCAGGCTCCGGCGGTCATGACGACGACGGGAATCTGTTGGGTGGAGGGATCGTCTTTGAGGGCGCGGGTGGCCGCGAGACCGTCCAGCCCTGCCCCGGGGAGATGCACATCCATGAAGATGATAGCGGGGTTGACCTCGCGGGCGAGGCGGATGCCATCGTGGGCGTTGGAGGTGACGACAACTGAGAGATCAAGCCCTTCGAGGATTCGCTTGAGAAGTGCCTGCGAGAGATCGTTGTCATCGACCACTAAAGCTACGCGCATAAGACCCCCTTCACACATCGCTGCTCACTTATCTCCATTATGCAGCAACATTCCGTTAGGAAGAATTAATTTTTAATTGTCGTCATCTACAGTAATTAACTATACTTACGCTTCATCATTCGTTGGGGCCGGCGGCGCGCCACGTTGTTTTGCAGCAGCGGCGGCGGCGGCGTGGCCGTGAAATGCGGCGGGAAG
>JAFLCH010000179.1 GCA_017303775.1 Anaerolineae bacterium
CCGTCAGCAGTCGGGTCATTGAGCTTGATCTCGCTGGCCGGATTCGCCAGATCGAGGATGCTGATTTGCTCGACCTTCCAGTTGAGCTGATCGCGCAGCGCGCCTGCTACATCGCTCAAGCCCGTCGCGCCGGTATCATCCAAGGTCAGGCCATCATCCACCTGAAGGAAATAGGCGCGGAAATCGCCGGACGCGGCCACGCGCAAGATGGCGTTGGAGAGATTTTCCTGTGTGAGCGTCGTTAAGGTTTGCTTCTGGTCGGCAATCGGCTGCCCGCTGTCATCCAGCGGCACGACAACCACGGTACCGGCGCGCGTCACTTCGTATTGGGACGCCAGAACCGGATTGCGATCCGGATCAACATATTCGTAGCTGATTTTGTTGTTGCTGGCCTGTACATAATCATCGAAGAGCAGCGTGGCCTGATCTTTGAGGCTGGCCTGTGCGTTCCCATAAAAGGCGATGACGCGAATGTTGGGAACATTGGGTTCGAGGGCGAGCTGCGCAATGGCCTGCCGCCCATCTTCGGTCAGCGAGTAGGTGTCCACCTGCGTCAGGTCAACGCGAATGTTGCGGCTCTTGACGAAGGCGTAGACGGCCACCAAGGCGGCGATGAAGACGATGGTGACGATTAAGGTTGTGCCGCCGTAACGCGCTGTCCGTCCGGTGAGGATGGCCTTCAACTGGTCGGGTGCCATCGCGCCCCACAAGACCAGCGACAGGACGCCCAACCCCAAGCCGCCCCAGCCCACAACGCTGAAGGTCGGCTGCGTGAACAGCACAATCAACGCCACCACAAAGCCGATGGCGGATAGGATGAGCATGTAGGACGGTGGAATAAACGGCTCTTGTTCGTTCAGTGTTGGATTCGGAGTCTGGTTGGTCATGAGCGCCACCGCCTTACTTCAACAATCCGCGTGGTGATGAACAACGCGGCGACAATCAAAAACACAAAGTAGAGAATATCTTCTGCCCGGACGATGCCGTTCAAAAGCGTGGTTTCATAGTGAGACTGCAACCCCAGTTCACGGATGAACGCGCCCAAGCCTTCGCTGACATTGGGCAGGTTGCTGACAGCGGTTGCGGCGACGTTGGAAAGGTAGAACACCAGCACTGTTGCCGCGCCCAAGAAGGCCGCCACCACCTGATCTTCGGTGACTGCCGACCAGATCATCGCCAGCGCCAGCGTCGCGCCTCCGTACAACCACGCGCCCAGATACATACTGAAGGCGCGCCCATAGTCCGGAATGCCGATGGTCGTCAAGATCAAGTGATAGACCACGGTCAGCAGCAGGATGACGGTATAAAAAGCCCAGACCGCCAGAAACTTGCCGATGATGAACTGCGATTCACGGATAGGCATGGTCATGATCACTTCGAGCGTGCCTTCCCGCGTTTCTTCGGCCAGCAGGCGCATGGTCAGCAGCGGGGCGACCAAGAACATGAGGAAGGTCAGCAGGCTGGGCACGTAATTCAGCGCATCAGCCGGCGCTTGCCCGTTGGCGCTGGTCACGGCGCTGCTGAATTGCAGCCCGAAGAACAGCAGCAGCGCGAAGGTGATGGCGTATGCCACCGGCGAACGGAAATACAAACCGAGTTCTCGTTTGAAGACGGCGAAAATCTGTCTCATTGTGCGGCCTCACTTTCAGCAGGAGCAGCCGTTGGTTCGGCGGCTGTGGTTTCATCTTCGCGTCGGGTGACTTCGAGGAAGATTTCTTCAAGATTCACCGCCAGCGGGCGCAGCTCGACCAGATCCCAACCCTTGTCGATGACGGCGCGGGCGATGGCCGGACGCGGATCGACATTGGGGTTCGCCGGTACAGCCACAATGCTGTCGTTGTTCAGGCTGGCGTTGGCGACTTCCTTAAGTGCCTGAATGGCGGGTAGAGCCGTATCCGCCGGCACATTCACCCGCAGCAGCACCCGGCCACCACGTTCCAGTTGGCTGCGCAGTTCTGCCGGTGAGCCTTCGGTAATAATTTGCCCGTGATTAATAATGATGATATTGTCGCAAACTTGCTCGGCTTCCGAGAGGATGTGCGTACTGAAGAGGAGGGTGTGGCTCTTGCCGAGTTCCCGCACTAGTTCGCGCAGTTCGAGCACCTGAAATGGGTCGAGGCCGATGGTCGGTTCGTCGAGGATGAGCACTTCGGGGTCGTGCAGCAGCGCCTGAGCAAGCCCCACACGCTGGCGCATACCTTTCGAAAGGGTGCGGATGCGGCTGTTGGCACGGTCGGCCAGCGCCACCCGTTCCAGCACCTCCTGCGCTTTCTGCCGCCGGTTGCTGATGCCGCGGATCTCCCCCATATACATCAGGTAGCTCAGCGCCGTCATATCGCGGTACAGCGGCACATTTTCCGGCAGATAGCCAACCCGCTTACGAACCTCCATGCTTTGCTCGAACACATCATACCCTGCCACAACTGCTTTGCCGGATGTCGGCGGCAGGAACCCTGTCAACATCCGCATCGTGGTGGTCTTTCCGGCTCCGTTCGGCCCCAGAAAGCCCGTCACTTGGCCGGGGTGTGCGGTGAAAGAAATCCCCTTCACTGCGGTCGCCTGACCATATCGTTTGACCAAATCGTGGACTTCTATCATAGACCTATACTTCTTTCCCAAATGGCTGTGCATCAGGACGTAAATGCCAACCGTCGAACATAACGCGCTCGAATTAGAAAAACATCAATGTTTTATGAGTCCCTTTTCATCCTTTACTAAGGACCGTTGTGCCGCGAAACGACGCGGCATTATAGGCTCATCAGACCAATTTTGCCAGACAGGCCGCAGCCGTGCGTCACGGAAACCGGATTTTATCTTCACCCTTGACCATTATCATTTGTGAGAATAGAATACCCAACCATTCTCAAATATGATAACAGGTGACTGGATGGCCGACTCCAAAAAGACTGACTTGTTTATGCACCCGCTGCGCATCCGCATCATGACCGAATTCGCCGGTCAGGAGCGCACCGTCCAGCAGATCGCGCAGGCGCTGCCGGATGTGCCGCAGGCCACGCTCTACCGCCACATCAAAAAGCTGGTCAATGGCGGCATCCTCGAAGTGACGCGCGAAACCGTGGTGAACGGCGCGGTCGAGCGTACCCTACGCGTCCTGCCGGATGCGAACCGGCTCACCGGCGAAGATGTGCGCGGGGCGACGGCGGACGATCACCTGCGCTACTTCAGCCTCTACACCGCCACCCTCATCGACACCTTTTCCGACTACATCCACCGTGCCGATCTTGACCATGTCTTTGAAGACGGCCTGAGTTACAAACGAACGGCGGTTCACCTCAGCGCAGAAGAACGCGCCCAATTCGAGGCCGAACTGAACGCCGTCATCAGCCGCATGTTGGCCTGCCAGCCGGCTCCACATCGCCAGCGTTATACCCTCGCTTCGGTCGTCATCCCGACCGCAAAGGAACAATCATGAACTTACACATTGAACAGTACGGCGTGAGCAGCGCCCCCAGCATCCTCTTTTTACACGGCTTAGGCGTGAGCAGTTGGATGTGGACGGATCAAGTTGAAGCGCTCAAGGGAGCCTATCATCTGCTGACGGTTGATCTGCCCGGTAACGGCCAGAGCAGCCTGACGGAATGGCAGTCAATGGCGGATTCGGCTGACCAAGTTGCGGCGGTCATTCAGGCTCACGCCAACGGTGGGCGGGCGCACATCGTCGGCTTGTCGTTGGGCGGGTACACAGCGCTGTCGCTGCTGGCGCGCCATCCGCACCTCGTCGAGAGTATGATCATCAGCGGAGTCGGGAGCGCGCCCCTCAGCCCGCGCTGGCAGTACCGGATTTTGACAGCGCTCACCATTCGGCTCATGAAGTGGAAGCCGTATGTGAGCGGCATGGCGCGCCTGATGCAGCTCCCACCGGAGGCGCGCCGCCTCTATTGGGAGGACAGCCAGCACGTGACACGTCGAACACTGGAACGGGTCTATGCCGAAGTCCTCGACTATAACCTGCCCGCTGCCCTCAGTCAGAATACACGGCGGCTCTTGGCAGCAGCCGGCGCGCTGGAGGTGCAAACCATGCGCGCTGGGCTGGGACGTTTTGCCGCGCTGCCCATGACCACCGCCGTGCTCGTCCCCAACGCCCATCACGGCTGGAACGGCGAGCATCCGGCGCTCTTCAATGCCATGATCCGTGCGTGGGTCGAAGAACAGCCGCTGCCAGACGACCTCGAACAAGTCTCCGTTTCGGGGTAACATCAGATCTTTATCCTTCGACGAGCACGGCAGGTTATGAAACTACTGGTTGTTTGCGCTTCACTCGACCTCACCCAGCCTTTCAGCGCCACCCCCGCGTGGTGGCAGCTTCTGAAGGCCTTTTACGAAATCGGCGTGGATGTCATCGCCGCGCCCTATCAGGGGCCAGCCATCGAGTCGCTGTGGTGGCGGGCGGAGGCCAACCCCGCCAAGTGGCAGGGCGATTTGTTCAAAGGGCTGCGCGACGGGCTGCGCAAACTGACGGGCAGCAAACCCGCCAGCCAACCAACCGCCTCCAACGACGAGTCGGGCATGGATAAGCTCGTGCGGCGGACAGTGCAAACCTTCATCACACCGCTGTGGGCGCGCCACCTCGATGGCATCCTCACGCGCCAACCGGACATCGACGCCGTGCTCATCCTCACCGCGCCGCTCAATCATCTGGTCGGGGTAGCGGCGGAAATCCAGCGCAAACACGGCAAGCCGGTCTTTTACTACGATGGAGATATGCCCGCCAGCCTGCCCAGCATGAGCGGGTTCGCCAGCGGATTTCGCATCTATCAAGGCGCAGACCCCGCCGAATACACCGCCATCATCAGCAACAGCAAGGGCGGCGAAACCGAACTGAAGGCGTTGGGGGCGAAGGCCGTACACACCGTTTACTACGGCGCAGACCCCGATGTTTTCAGCCCGATACCGGTTCCCTCGCAGGATATTGATGTTCTTTTTTACGGGCATGGGCGTGAATACCGCTGGCAGTGGGTGGAGGATATGCTGGCGGAACCGTCACGGCAGTTGAGCGATTCTCGCTTCGCCGCCCGCGGAACCGGGCTGGGCGATATAGGACGGACGCAGATGCTGCCTTACTTGAGCTTCAGCAAGCTGCGCGAATACGCCTGCCGCAGCCGGATTAACCTGTGCATCACGCGGCAGGCACATGCCAGCGTCTATGCCTCATCCTCCTCACGTCCCTTCGAGCTGGCGAGTATGGGCTGCTGCATCGTCTCCAATCCCTATGCCGGAATCGAAGAATGGTTTGAACCCGGACGCGAACTGTTCATCGTCCACTCGCGTGAGGAAGCCGTGGAACGCTACCGCTACCTCTTGAGCCATGACGACGAACGGCGGGCTGTGGGAGAGGCCGCCCGCGCTCGCCTCCTGCGTGAACATACCTTCCAGCACCGTGCCCGCCAACTGGTTCAGATCATGCAAAGCTACCAGTGACGCGCCTTACAGCGCTTCGGCAAAGCGGGCGCTGGTCTTCGCCCGCACTTCATCCAATGTAACCCCCGGCATCACTTCTAGCAGCGTGAGCTGGCCGTTGGGGAAGCCAAAGACCGCCAATTCGGTGATGACCAGATCAACCGCCGCCCGCGCCGTCAGCGGCAGCGTGCATTCCGGCACCAGCTTGGGGCTGCCGTCCTGCCCTGTGTGCGTCATGGTGATGATGAGGCGGCGCGCACCGGAGGCCAGATCCATCGCCCCGCCCACCCCCAGCAGCGGCTTGCCCGGTACTGCCCAATTCGCCAGATTCGCCTGTTCATCCACTTGCAGCCCGCCCATGATCGCCACATCAATATGCCCGCCGCGAATCATGGCGAACGAGTCGGCACTGTCGAAGTAGCTGCTGCCGGGGAGCGCCGTCACCGGAATTTTGCCCGCGTTGACCGGATACTCCATCGCGCCGCCGTTCCGGGGTGCGGGGCCAACCCCCAACATCCCATTTTCCGTGTGCAGAATGATGCCGTGTTCCGCTGTGATGAGGTCAGCCACCAGCGTCGGGATGCCCACGCCGAGGTTGACCACATCGCCGGGATGCAGTTCGGCGAGGGCGCGCCGCACCATATTCATGCGCGAATCGTTGACCTTTTTGGCGCTGCCTTCCACCGAAGCCGATGAACCGAGTTCTTCGAGCGTGGTATGCGCCTGCACCAGATAATCGACATAATTGGCAGGGGTGTGAATGGTGTTCGGGTCAAGCTGGCCGAGGGGGACGATATGCTCGACTTCAGCGATGACCACATCGGCGGCCATCGCCATCGCCTTGTTGAAGTTTTGCTCGGTCATGCGGTAGACGAGGTTGCCCGCCGTATCCGCCTGCCACGCGCGGATGAAGGCCACGTTGGCGCGCAGAGCCTCTACGAAGACGTGCGGGCGGCCATTAATGTCCCGCGTTTCATGACCGGCGGCGATCACTGTGCCAGAGGCAGTCGGGGTATAAAAGCCGCCGATGCCCGCGCCACCGGCACGGATCGCCTCGCTCAGCGTACCTTGCGGGAGCAGTTGCACGTTCAACGCGCCGGATTGAGCCGCAGCCACCGCTTCCGGATTGCTGGTGAAAAACGAGCCAATCGCCTTCTTGATCTGCCCGTTGCGCAGGAGTCGCCCGCCGCCCAACCCCGGTTCACCCACATTGTTGCCAATGTAAGTGAGGTCGCGGGTGGCGGTGGCGGCGAGGGCATGCAGGAGATGGATCGGCGCGCCGGTCATGCCGAAGCCCCCGGCCATGAGCACATCGCCATCCTTGACGAGGGCGGCGGCAGCTTCAGCGGTGATTTGTGGAACCTGTTTCATGCGAGCCTTTCAATGCGCTGGGTTACAGAGCGCTCTATTGTCCTTCAAGTCGGGGGTGTTTTGCCACCCGCCCGCTTCTTGATGGGTATACAACTCGGACGATCCTTTTGGCGCGTGCTGCGCTTCTATGGAATAATTGGCTGCCAACGCAAGTGTACAGCGTCCGAGGTATCCGATCATTCTGATCCGACGAATTCTCCCACTGCTTATCCTGCTCCTGCTGCCCATCGCCTCGCTTCACGCCCGGCAGAACTTTGAAGGCGTCCCGCACATCTGGCAGGTCTTCCTTCAGCGCGATGTCGAAACCGGTGGCGCGGATCGCATCACCTTTGTCGATCTGCTCACCGCCGAACAAACCGCGCTGGTTGTGGATGGCGAACGCTACACCCTCATGCGCGGCAGCGTCCTCTATTTGGATCGCATCACCCGCCGCGTCATGCTGGCCTTCCCGGATGGCGACAGCCGCGAACACCCCTTCATCCAGCCTGACGCCCAAACCCGCCGTGTCGATTGGCTGCTCTCCGCCGACGCCAAAATGATCGCCTGGACTCTCACCGGCGGCACCTCCGAAAACCTCACCACCCGCACCAGCGTCGCCAACCTCGATGGCTCCAACCTTCATGAAGTCTTCCTCGATGGCCCGCGCAACGCCATCCGTGCCATGCCCGTCGCCTTCAGCACCGATAACACCCACCTCTACATGGATTTCCAACCGGATGGCTTCAGCGATTTCGCCCCTTATCCCCAATTCGCCGGCCTGTTCACCATCAATATGGACGGCAGCGGCATATGGGAATACCTGCCGGATGAACCGGCGTGTTTCTGCGGCGCGGGCTTCGGCAGCGGCCTCATGCTCCGCCTCAAGGTCTCCGCCGACCTCAGCGGCTTCGACCTCAACGTCTACAACCTCACCGGACAGGTCGAGCAAACCATCCTCGCCCAACCCATCCGCAACTACACACAGGCCGGCAACATCATCCTCTCACCTGACGGCTCCCGCGCGGTGTACGCGCTGGCTCAAATTCAAAACTTCGGGCGGGCGGATCAGTCGGTTCAGACCGTCTTCATGCTCGTCGATCTTCAGCGGATGACGCAGCGCGCCCTCACCGAACCCATCACCACCTTCGTCGAACCGGTCACATGGACGGAGGATAACACCGCCATCATCTTCACCAGCCGCCAGCGCGACGGCACGTGGAAAATCAACCTCGCGGATGGGGCGCTGGTGCGCGTCGCGGATGCCACCTTCCTCGGCACAGCCGGTTAGCGCTTCGTCACCCGAATATTCTTCCCTTGCCTTCTCAATGCTTCTGCGTTTGACCGTTGCCACAGAAACCCTTACAATTAGAGTTGGATTTATCCGATTATCTTGCAAGTACTTATCCCAACCCCTTTGGAGGTCGCCGTGAGTCGCTGGGCAAACAAGTATGTAATTGGCCTCACGGGTAACATTGCCACTGGTAAGAGTGTTGTCCGCCAGATGCTCCAGCATCTGGGAGCGTATACCATTGATGCCGACAGCCTGACCCATCGGGCAATGGCTCCCGGCGCGCCCGCCTATAAGCCGATCATCGATACCTTCGGACAGTTCATCCTTGATGGTGAAAAGAATATCAATCGCGGCCTGCTCGGCTCGATTGTCTTCAACAACCCCGAAGCCCTTGCCCGTCTCGAAGCTATCGTTCATCCCATCGTCGGTGGGGCAGTCGGCGCGCTCGTCAGCCGTGCCTCGCAGCCCATCATCGTCGTCGAGGCCATCAAGCTCCTCGAAGGCGATCTGGTCAACGCTGTCGATGAAGTCTGGGTCGTCGATGCGTCGCCCGAATCGCAACTCAAGCGTCTGGTCGAAAAGCGCAAGCTCACCGAAGCCGACGCCCGTAACCGCATCGCGGTGCAGGGTTCGCAGGCCGACAAACTCGCCCGCGCCACCCGCATCATCCGCAATGACGGCAACATCGAAGAAACATGGAAGCAGGTGCAGGAAGGCTTCACCGCCATCCAATCACAGGCTGGTTCCGCGC